>NZ_JBKHKK010000002.1:0-385722 GCF_046546555.1 Pedobacter sp. JCM 36344 | reverse complement strand
ACTTAACTATATTTTATGAAGAAAATTCTACTAAGCCTGGCTTTGTTCTTTTCTGCGACACTAACTTTTGCTCAGCAAACTTATCCAGTTAATGGGTCTTATGACATCAGACAGGGTTTATTTGCATTCACAAACGCAAATATTGTAGTAAATGCAAACCAAACCATCAAAAACGGCACGTTATTAATCAAAGGCCAGACTATTCAGTCAGTCGGTACTGGCACAACCATACCTAAAGGCTACGTAGTGATCGACCTTAAAGGTAAATTTATATACCCTTCTCTTGTGGACGCATTCACTTCATATGGTACGCCAGAGGCAGCTGTGACAGCTAGCCGCGGATTTGGCAGTGGTGCTGCTCGTCAATCTATTTTCACTTCGACAAAAAAAGGTGCATATGGCTGGAATGAAGCCATCAGACCAGAAACCCATGTTTCTAATACTTTCGCAGCTGATACTAAAAGGGCCGACGACCTTCGCAAGGTTGGATTCGGAAGTGTCAATGCAATCAGTCGCGATGGCATAGCAAGAGGAACCTCTGCCGCTGTCACCCTAACAGATGAGAAGGAAAATATCAGCCTGCTAAATGCTAAGGCTGCGGCTAATTATTCCTTTAATAAAGGAACATCACAGAACGACTACCCAACCTCCTTAATGGGGTCTATCGCGCTGTTGCGTCAGACTTATTACGATGCACAATGGTATGCCAAACAAAAAAAGGAGTACAATATTTCTTTAGCTGAGTTTAATACCCAGCAAGCAATCCCTCAGATTTTCGAAGCTGATAGCTGGCAAAACGTGCTACGTGCCGATAAAATCGGAAAGGAATTCGGAAAGCAATACATCATTAAAGCGGGCGGCGATGAATATCAACGCATAGCGGCAATTAAAGCAACAGGAGCTAGCTTAATCGTTCCAATAAGTTTTGTTAAAGCTTATGATGTCGACGATTCTGTGGAAACCAGAAACATAACATTGGCACAAATGAAGGGATGGGAATTAGCGCCAACTAACCCTGGAGTACTAGAAAAAGCCGGAGTTAAATTCGCGATCACCTCATTCGGATTGGAAGATATCAAAGATTTCTGGACTAATATTCGCACTGCAATCGAGAACGGACTAACAGAAAAACAAGCACTACTATCAGTTACGGAAATTCCTGCTACTATGGTAGGTATCGCGGACAAAGTCGGCACACTTGAAAAAGGTAAACTGGCAAACTTCATTGTCACTTCTGATAGCTTATTTAAGAAGACGAATATTATAGAAGAGAACTGGGTGCAAGGAAAACGTTTTATCCTGGTTCCAAAAAAAGATGGCGTGATTACGGATGCAGCGAAAGACAGCCTAACCAAAGCAGCAGCTAAAAAGCCAGAGCTTAAAAAACCTTTAGTTATGGGCTCCATAATATATCCGTTCACGGCATTTGGTAATGCTAGTACTCCTGTTCCCGAAACGGTGTTACTGAAGAATGCGACAGTATGGACAAATGAGAAAGAGGGCATCCTCCAAAATGCAGACGTACTAATAGAAAATGGAAAAATAAAGGCGGTTGGCAAAAATTTAAGTGCAGGATCAGCAAAAGTGATTGATGCAACTGGAAAACACATAACTCCAGGAATTGTAGATGAACACTCGCATATTGCCGGATCCGGAGGTATTAATGAAGGTGCACAATCCTCTTCCGCTGAAGTGAGGATCGCAGATATCATTAATTCTGAAGATGTAAATATCTACCGTCAGCTTGCTGGTGGGGTAACTACTTCCCACATATTGCACGGTTCTGCGAATCCAGTAGGTGGACAATCTCAGTTGATAAAGTTGAGATGGGGGAAATTACCTGAAGAGTTGAAATTCCAAGGCGCTGACGGTTTTATCAAGTTTGCATTGGGAGAGAATGTTAAGCAAAGTAATTTTGGTACAGGAGCACGTTTCCCGGTGACTAGAATGGGCGTGGAACAATCATTTGTAGATGAGTTCACTCGTGGAAAAGAATATAAAAATGCGTTGGCTGTCAAAGGTAATACGGTACGGAAGGATTTGGAACTGGATGCGATTGTCGAGATCCTTGACAATAAACGCTTCATAACTTGTCACTCTTACGTTCAATCTGAGATCAACATGCTCATGAACGTTGCCGACAGTCTTGGCTTCAAAATCAACACTTTTACGCATATTTTAGAAGGTTATAAAGTGGCAGATAAGATGAAGGCAAGAGGAATCAGTGCTTCCACTTTCTCTGATTGGTGGGCTTACAAATATGAGGTTGCAGAAGCTATACCTTACAATGGTAAGATCATGCACAATGTTGGTATCACTACTGCATTCAACTCTGATGATGCCGAAATGGCGAGAAGATTAAATCAGGAAGCTGGAAAGTCTATCCTTTATGGCGGCCTACCAGAAGAAGACGCACTTAAGTTTGTGACACTAAACCCCGCAAAAATGCTACATATTGACAATAAGGTTGGCAGTTTGAAAGCGGGAAAGGATGCTGATATTGTTGTTTGGTCGGACAACCCATTATCTATTTATGCCAGAGCAGAGAAGACCTTCGTAGATGGTGTTGAATACTGGGATATGGAAAAGGATGCTCAAGTTAGAAAAGATCAATTGACGGAACGCAAAAGATTGATCCAGAAGATGGCTGATAGCAAAAAGATAGGATTAAAAACGCAGCGGCCAGTTGGAGATGCACCTCATTTGTACAATTGCGAGACGTTAGAAGATTATTCTTCTGAACTTAATAAATTAGAAGGGAACCACACTGATGAATAAATATATTTTAACGCTGTTTTTAGCAGCGGCAGGAATCAAGACTTTTGCACAGGCAGACATAATACCTGCAAAGGCTCAGGATAAAAAGATTGCAATCATGGGCGCCAAACTTCACCTGGGCAATGGTCAGGTGATTGAGAATGGGTATGTAATGTTTGATAAAGGAAAGATTACAGATGTTGGAGATGCCACTGTAGCAAAGTTTGACCTTACGGGAGTAACAGTGATCACTGCAAACGGCAAACACGTTTATCCTGGTTTTATTGCTCCTATTACGACGCTTGGACTAACCGAATTTGAATCCGTAAAAGCAACATTGGATTTTGAAGAGATTGGCAACATCAATCCCCACATCAGGGCACTTGTTGCTTACAACACAGATTCGAAAGTTCCTGCCACACTTAGAAGTAATGGCATTTTGATGGCGCAGGTTACTCCCCAAGGAGGTACAATTTCAGGAAGTTCTTCAGTAATGCAACTGGACGCCTGGAACTGGGAAGATGCAGCCATAATCAAAGATGATGCTCAACATATGACTTGGCCGGTTATGCCAAGGCTAAGAGGTGGTTTCGGGAGAGTAGGCGGCTTAACGCCGGATGCTTTAAAGGAGCGCACACAAGCGTTGATCAACGAATTGGACGGACTCTTTGCGGAAGCTAAGGCCTACGCAGATACAGAAAAACCAGAGGTAATAAATGCACGGTTAGCTGCTATGAAACATCTGTTTGAGGGAAAACAGAAACTGTTTATCACGGCAGATTCACAAAAAGACATCATCGATGCGGTAAAATTCGCTAAGAAGTACGGCATCACGCCAGTAATCGTTGGTGCAGACGAGGCTTACCTGATCATTCCATTCTTAAAAGAAAACAATATCTCTGTAGTTGTTAAACAACCCCATGCGTTACCGAATAACAATGACGATGACGTGAACATGCCTTATAAAAATGCGGGTATTTTAGCGAATGCAGGTGTTGAGGTTGTAGTTAGTATCGATGGATATTGGCAGCAAAGGAATTTACCTTTCATGGCTGGAACTGTTGCGGCTTGGGGATTGGATAAAGAAAAAGCACTTTCTACAATTACGTTGAACACTGCCAAGGTACTTGGGATCGACAAAACTACTGGTAGCTTGGAGATCGGTAAGGATGCTACCTTATTCATTTCCGGAGGTGACGCGCTGGATATGAAAACCAACAATGTAGAAAGGGCATTTATTCAAGGTAGGGATATTAATCTGGATAACTTACACAAACAACTAGATAGAAAGTTTAGCGGAAAGTACAGCGCGGAAAGGAAATAAGTTAACAATGCACATCGCTAAAGCGACCATCCGAAGAGAGTGTTTTCTTAACACTCCCTTCACTTTCACGTAACATTACCGCTCTAAACTTTATTCATATTTGCATATCTTTAAATGTAGCACACTATGAAAAAACTATTCACATTAGCAATACTCAGTCAATTGGCATTATCAACTGTTACATTTGCGCAAACTAAAGTGGTTGCCCACCGCGGTGCCTGGAAAAACACCGGGGCTCCCGAAAACTCAATCGCCTCCCTGAAGGCAGCAATCAAAATGGGCTGTGATGGTAGCGAATTTGATGTTCACATGTCTGCAGACTCCGTACTTTTTATTAACCACGACGCACATATACAGGAGCTGCCAATTGAAACGACCTCTTCAACAATTTTATCTAACTTGAAATTAAAAAATGGCGAGGCCTTTCCTACGTTGAAAGAGTACCTAAAAGAAGGTATAAAACAGAAAAGAACAAGACTTGTACTGGAAATAAAACCATCAGCAATCAGTAAAGAAAGAGGAATCGCCTTAACGCGCAAAGTAGTCGATATGGTTAATTCAATGAAAGCAGCATCCAGAGTAGATTACATTAGTTTCGACTACGACATCTGCAAAGAGATAACAAAGATTGCCCCAAAAGCGACTGTTCAGTACTTGAACGGAGATAAAACACCTGATGAATTGTTGACCGATGGTATACATGGTTTTGATTACAACCTTAAAATATTGGACAAGAATCCATCTTGGATCAAGGAAGCCAAGAGCAAAAAATTGATTACTAATGCCTGGACTGTCAACGATGAGAAAAGCATGGACTGGTTATTGACAGAAGACATCGGCCTAATCACGACCAATGAACCAGAATTATTGTTGAAGAAAGTCCACAAATAGCTAAAATTCTATAAATAAAAAAGAGTGGCCCTATCCGGGGTCACTCAATTTTAACTAACTTATTATTCATAAAAAAACTGGCTGTTGGGGAAGGAGTCGAACCTTCAAGGGGTAGTTAGCTACAGTTCAAAAATTAATTTGTGGTCAACCCATAAACTGCGTTTATCCATTGGTCCCCACCACCGAGACAAGGAGGCGTGTCTGCCAATTTCACCACCCAACATTATATAAAGAACGAATAAAGTGACTTTTTTAGATTAAATAATTATCACTTAATAGCTGTAGGGGAAGGAGTCGAACCTTCATGGAGTAGTTAGCCCTTACGGGTTTCCCGATTCTCCACCACCGAGACAAGGAGGTGCGTCTGCCAATTTCACCACCCTACAGAGTATAAACAAGTTTTAAAGAACTACCTTTTTGTTACTTGCTTGACACAAATGTAACAACAACCCCCTTACGTTGCAAATATTTTAAGTAATTAATTTTATTATTGTGATATTAATAATTAACTTCGATGTTAGTTGTCAAATATTCAAACGATGCTAAAAAAAGAAAACCAAAATTTAGAAATTGATAACCTTGATATCGACATTCTGAAGCAACTCATGCAGGATGCAACCAAGCCCTACACTGAAATTGCCAAGGATTTGATCGTTTCAGGTGGCACTATCCATGTCAGGATGAAAAAACTGCATGAAATGGGAATCATAAGGGGCTCTCATCTAATTATCGACCCACAAAAAGCAGGTTACGATATCTGCGCTTTTTTAGGAATCTATTTAGAAAAGGGGATTCAATACAAGGATGCTGTAGCTCAACTCAGTAAAATCAAAGAAGTGGTAGAACTGCATTACACAACTGGCTCTTACAGTATGTTCGCTAAGATCATTTGTAGAGACACCAGCCACCTCAGACATGTCCTTAATGAAGAGATACAAGCGGTAAAAGGAATCCAACGTACAGAAACATTGATTTCTTTGGAAGAAAGTATAAAAAGGCAAATAGAGCTATAAACCAAGCTCGATTTGCCCTATGATTTATTTAAAGAGGTTCTTTAAGGCCTCTAATTTCATTTGCAGATCGCCATCGGCATTCTTTTTTTCCTTCTGCGGAGCCTTGGTTTGATTCGGCTTATTTTTTTGAGTTGCAATTACTGGTTTCCTTTGGTGATCCGTTCTGCCAGCACCAGGCTTAGCGCCTGAAGAAACTTTGGACTTCACATTTTCCCGTTTGCGCTCTTGCTTAGGTTTGGCAGCGGCAACTTCTGTTTTCATAGAGAGCGAAATGCGCTTTCTTGCCACATCAACTTCTACCACTGTCACCTCTACCCTTTGCGCTACTTTCACTACTTCATTTGCATTCGAAACAAATTTGTTGGCGAGCTGACTGGTATGAACTAATCCATCCTGGTGAACACCTATGTCGACAAATGCACCGAAGTTTGTAATGTTAGTTACAATCCCAGGCAATTTCATACCTACCTTAAGATCGGCAATCGCATTGACACCTTCTTTAAAGCTGAAAACTTCAAACTGCTCACGAGGATCTCTTCCAGGCTTAGCCAGTTCTGCTATGATATCATTTAAAGTTGGCAAGCCAATTTCTTCAGAAACATAATCCTGCAGTTTAATCTGTTTACGAAGTTCAGGATCCTTCATTAACTGCGCTACGTTACAACTTAAGTCCCTCGCCATTTTATTGACCAAAGCATATCTTTCAGGATGTACTCCGCTTGAATCCAACGCATGATCTGCATGTCTGATTCTTAAAAACCCTGCTGCCTGTTCAAAAGCTTTGTCACCTAAACGAGGAACTTTTCTCAAACTTTCGCGATTCTTAAATGCACCATGCTCATTGCGGTAGTTCACAATATTTTGCGCAAGCTGCGGCCCAAGTCCTGAAACATAGGATAAAATTTGCTTAGAGGCAGTATTGAGCTCCACACCCACTGCATTTACACAACTGATCACCGTATCATCTAATGAGGTCTGTAGCTTATTCTGATCTACATCATGCTGATACTGCCCAACACCAATCGACTTAGGATCAATCTTAACCAGTTCTGCAAGGGGATCCATCAAACGACGACCAATTGAAACTGCTCCACGAACAGTAATATCTTGTTTAGGGAACTCTTCCCTGGCCACGTCAGACGCGGAGTACACAGAAGCGCCATTTTCATTAACCATAATAACTAGAATGTCTGGCAAAATCAGACCACGAATAAAGACTTCCGTCTCCCTACCAGCAGTACCATTACCAATTGCAATTGCCTCTACTTTATAAGTAGCGATTAAATTCCTAACAACAGTTGCAGAATCCTGCTCAGACTTCTTGCCATTATGAGGATATATTGCCGTGTTTTCTAAAAGTTTACCCTGTGCATCCAGACACACAACTTTGCAACCTGTACGGAAGCCAGGATCAATTGCCATTACATTCTTCCCTCCCATTGGAGCAGCCAATAAAAGTTGACGTGCATTCTCGGCAAATACCCTAATCGCTTCTTCATCAGCTTTCTCTTTAGAGATTCCACGGAATTCGGTCTCCATAGCAGGGCCCAACAAACGTTTATAACTGTCTTTGATAGCTAACGTAACTTGCTCTGCGCTTTTATTAGCTGATTTTACAAACTGGTTTTCTAAAATATTGATGGCAGCACCCTCAGCAGGCATAGTTTCAACCTTCAATATATTCTCGTTTTCAGCTCTTCTAATGGCCAACAAGCGATGAGATGGAACAGATTTTAGTGGTTCTTCCCAACCAAAATAATCTCTGTACTTTACTCCTTCCTCTGCCTTTCCTTTGATCAATGTTGACTTGAACGTAGCATTTTGCTGAAAGTATTTTCGCATTGAAGTTCGTACTTCCAGATTTTCGGAGATCATTTCGGCAATAATATCTCTTGCGCCGGCTAAAGCATCGTCCAGAGAAGCAACCCCCAGTTCATCGTTTAGATATTTTGCAGATAGCTCTTCTAAGCTCCCGTTTCCTTGCTCAAGAATTTGGAGTGCTAATGGCTCCAAGCCCTTTTTGCGGGCTTCAGAAGCTCTTGTTTTACGCTTAGGCTTGTAAGGCAGATAGATGTCCTCAATAACAGTAATATTATTTGCAGCATTGATCTTTGCCTCCAACTCAGGAGACAACTTATCCAACGCCACCAGAGCTTTTAAGATCGCTTCCCTTCTTTTATCTAATTCCCTCAACTGCTGAAACCTATCCCGCACCGCAGCTACCTGCACCTCATCAAGTGTTCCTGTAGCTTCCTTGCGGTATCTGGAAATGAACGGAACTGTTGCCCCTTCATCCAGCAATTCAATAGTCGCAATAACTTGCTTTTCGGCTACGCCCAGTTCCGCAGCAATTATTTTAGAATGATTACTCATCTTTACTTTCTTTGATTTTAAACACAATGGCGCCAAAATTAACTAAAAAATCCCGCAGGCTTTTCGGCAGCGGGATTATATTTTTATGAATAAATACGTATTACTTTGATACGTACATTACTTCTTTAACTGCTTTAACAACTCTTTCTGCATTTGGCAAACTTGCTGCGATCAGCGTTGGGGCATATGGCAATGGAACATCAGCGCAAGTAATTCTTGTTACCGGTGCATCCAGGTAATCAAAAGCATTTTTTTGTATGTTAAAAGCGATCTCTGAAGAGATCGAAGCCAATGGCCATGCTTCTTCGACAATGACCAACCGATTCGTTTTCTTAACAGACGCAATTATTGTCGCATAATCAATAGGACGTACAGTACGTAAATCAATCACTTCAACATTTACACCCTCTTTAGTCAATTCTTCAACTGCAGGATTAACCACACGTGTCAACATTTTACCAAAGGTTACAATTGTAACGTCAGTACCTTCCTTAACCACATTTGCTTTTCCTATTGGCAAGTAATATTCCCCTTCAGGAACTTCGCCCTTATCACCATACATCACCTCAGATTCCATGAAAATTACTGGATCTGGATCAAGAATAGACTGTTTTAATAAGCCTTTAGCTTCATAAGGAGTAGATGGTATTACTACTTTCAAACCAGGGCAGTTTGCAAACCAGTTTTCGAAGTTCTGAGAGTGCTGCGCACCCAGCTGGCCAGCATTACCTGTAGGACCTCTAAAAACGATTGGTATAGAGAACTGACCACCGCTCATAGACAACATTTTTGCCGCACCATTAATTATTTGATCAATAGCTACCAATGAGAAATTGAAGGTCATATACTCAATGATGGGTACTAAACCATTCATAGCAGCCCCAATACCAATACCGGTAAAGCCTAATTCTGCAATCGGAGTATCGATAATACGTTTGTCGCCAAACTCATCCAGCATACCCTGACTAACTTTATAGGCACCATTATACTGCGCAACTTCTTCGCCCATCAAAAAAATGTTCTCGTTTTTGCGCATTTCCTCACTTAAGGCCTCACGTAAAGCTTCTCTAAATTGAATCTCTCTCATTATATATGAAAATATTAATGGGAACAAACTTAGATAAAATTGTTTTTATATGCAATTTATTCAAGGTCACCAGAAGTATTGAAAGTAAAGTGTTACACTTTACCTGAAATGTCTTCACCGAAGTGGATAATATTGCCATTATTATTCAAAATAGAGAATTGACCATCTTCCAAGGCATATCACGTCGCCATTATGCCTCAAATTAAACCAGACCTCCGTATCTTGCAAAGTATGTTTCTCGTAGGACCAATCGTTCTGTTTCTATTGTTGGAAACGCAGTGAAGCTCAGTTTTAACATAGCTATTTACCAAATAATGTTTTATAAATGGAATATTTATAGTTGTCTTCTACTTCAGAAACTTCAAAATAAGCACTTTCGAAAAGTTCAGTCAGCTTGTTACGCAGCTCTTTCAAAAACTCTGGCTTGATCTCTTCCAGGAATTCACCATTTAGATTCTGCCGACCTGTCTTAAACCAAACGCCATCCTGGGTCATAGTTTTCACAATATATAAATTAGGTTCCACGCAGGTTTTTCCTGAAAACTGTTCGTACGCATAGGTATACAAAAGCGTTTGTACCAATGCTTTATTTATGTTCTTCCCGTTGGTATTAAACAGCTCCGGAACATCCTTAAAAGTTAATTTATCGCTCCCTGTCTTGTAATCAATGATTTTAGTGACCCCATCTTTTAAATCTACCCTGTCGATAAAACCCAAAAGCTTCACAGTTGCTGGCTTTCCGTGTAAAGTGAAGCTCAGCTCTGCTTCTACCTTTTGTTCCAGACTGATGATTTGAAATGGCGTCTGTGCCTCGTCTTGAGTAAGAATAATATCTACATATGCGTCTACTATCGCGAGTATCACCTTCTGCATACCCTTGTACTCAATCACCTTATCCGGACTCTTGAACATGACCGCAGCGAAAGCACGTTGAATCAGGGCTGGCACTCTCTTTCTCCTCAACTGTATCGCCTCTGCGCTGATTTCAGATCCTTTAAGATCTACATAGAAATACTCCATCACCTGGTGTAGAATAGAGCCGATCTCATTCGCTTCCACCACAGCACTCACCTCTTTTGGTTCTTTAATTCCCGCAATGTAATTGAAGAAGAAGTCGATCGGATTGGAAATGTATTGAGTCATTGCAGAGGGTGAAAACTTTCTTTTCCCCTCCAGATAAAGCGCTAAAGTATCCTGGACAAACTTACTTCCTGTCTTTTCGATCTTGACTTCTCTGGCTACTTCTGTCTTGACGGTCATGTTGAGCTCATGATAATCAAACTTAAAGCCACTTTCATAGGTCAGTTGCTTTAAAATCCGACTCACTTCACCCGAAGTTGATTCATCAGTCAGATTGTTGTATACCAAGCTAATGTTCTTTGCGCGCTGTATTAATCTGTAAACCATGTAAGAAGAGATGGCGTCCAGATTTTCCAGAACAGGTAAACCGTATACTCTTCTTAAACTATCCGGAATAAAGCTATTTCCTATGGAAGACTTAGGGATAATTCCTTCATTGAAGCCTAAAATCACCACGTTATCAAAATTCAGATTCCTCGTTTCCAGCAATCCCATCACCTGAATTCCGTTTAACGGGTCACCGGATAACGGTACGGCGATGGCCTTTAGTGCCCTTTGTACTAAGTAAATCACAAATGAAGTCTCTTCACTCCCCACGTGTTTGCCAAACGTATCATGCAGTCTGTTTAACTCTTGAATGGTTTTTACAAAAAGCTCTGCATCAATCTTCTTCAATATTTGAGCCGTTGACAAACGGGTCAAAACAACCGTGAGCACGTTTATCAGCGTGGAAACAACCTGCTCAGAATTCTCAATTTTCTTGAAAAAGACCTCAAAAAGACCACTTTGTCTCAATAACCTTGGATGATCAATTTCCAACTGATTCTCATTCAACAAAGCCGTCTGGATTTTATCGCGCATCTTATGGCTGAGTCCACTCAAGGGGTGTGTCAGGAAAGCCTCGACATTCTGATAAGAAACTGTAGTCTTTTGTAGCAATTCAAGTTGGGTAGAGAGCCAAAGGTCAATTAACCCAAAGATACTAGAGGTAGCTAGCGCAAATCCCATAGTGACGTTTAGATCTATTTCCTGTCCATTACGCGAAGTAGGTATGGTCTGCAAAGTAGGGATTAGCAAACTTTCATCTGCGAGAACTACCACCGTGCTGCCCAAGTCATACCTTTCCTCATACTGATCAGCCAAAATATTGTTCAGGATTTTCGCTTGTGCGGACTGTCCCTGAACTTTATAAACATCGACATGGTGAGGCGTGGCCATCAGGCTTTGTTGATTAGCGAACACGTTCATCAAGCCCAACTGATGGATGTTCTTCCTTAAAAACAAGCCAGCCTCTTGCAAGGGGTCGTCAAGGTAGTAAGGGTCAGTATCGAAATAAAATAGTCCTTGTCCAGACTCTTGCAAACGGCTAAAGATTTTAGCTTCAGCACGGCTTAAGGCATTGAAACCAACAAAGACAATCTTCCCCTTATCAAACCCACGTAAAAAAGTCATTTCGCTGATTTGGCCCTCTGCCAGATCCCGGTAAACGGCGCCATTATTGATGTACTTCTGGGCTTTAAGGGTTGCATGGAATTTATGGTAAAGCTTTGGCATTCTGCGCCACATCCGAATGAAAAGTTCCTGCTGTTTCTTATGCTTTCCTTCAGAATACGAAGTCCAAAACTGAGACAAAAACTCATATTGTTCCGGACTGAGGTAGTCGAACTCTTGATTGATCAGCGATATATCCTCCAAATCAGAATACAACTTCCCTGCATCAACAAGGTCGATGTCGATCTGGTTGAAATCACTCAAGATGATTTTTGCCAAGGGGAAAAATTTATGGCTACTGATGGGATCAAAGCCTTCTTCGGCCAGCAATTCGTTGTAAATTTTATGCAATGTGAAGAACTGCAAATAGAAATCCGCCAACTTTTCTGGCGATGCAGCAGCAAAAAACTCTTGAACAGTATAAAGCGATGGACTAAAAAAAGGCTTACTAATGATGTTAGCGAGGTATTTCTGCAGGTACACTGCCGGACGCTTATTATTGAAGACAATGGCGCAATGATGGAGATTGTCTCCAAATTTCGTTACCAGATCTTCCGCAACTTCTTGTAAAAAAGGCTTCATAAGTTTACACTAGTTTTAATTTGCCGCTCAAGGCATAGAACAGATAGGTTTGAACGTTAGCATAGCCCATTGCAACCAGTAACTCCTTGTATTTGCCCACCTGCTTCAGGTGACTGTCACTCTCTTCCAGAGTAAACTTATAATCCAAAATTATGACGCCTTCTTCGGTGATTAGCACCCGATCTGGCCGATGCATCTTACCCTCAGCATCAACGATATTCTTTTCGGTAATACTTTCGGTCGCTTTGCTTAAGATGGATTTTAGTTCTGTATTATTAAGAACCTCCAAAACAGATGCTTTCAAACTATTAACCTCGTCCTGCTGAATGGCACCAAATAACACCAGCTCATCTACAAACTTATTTACTTCGCTTTCGGAGCTTGCATTGGCAAGAATGTCGTGCAGCAAAGATCCTTTGCGCCCAGACTTTTCTATGTTCAAAACATGCTTTAAATGCTTTTCTTCTGAGGGTACATAGAGCTCTGCCAATCTGGACGTAGTTGGATATTGAGACAAATTAATGAGGCTTAACTGCTCCTGAATGTTCTGCTTTTCGTAATGTTCTACAATCTCATACAGGCTATTGTCGTCGAAATTGCTCTCAAAAGTATAGTTAAGTACGTCTCCCATATTAGAGAGCTTGACTTCTTTTTTAGCCATTGTTCCAATATATAAGTAGTCTTTACACCGCGTAGTAGCCACATAAAGCATGTTCAGCGCGTCCATATTGTTATAAAGCAACTCCTCATAATATGCTTTCGCGATCGAAGAATCCGCAAGTGCCTCATTATACTTTAATGGTATTCCTTTGAGCTCCTTATACATGGTATCTTCCGAGGATACCCAGAAATTAGCATTTGTTTTTCCTTTGATATCCCAATTGCAAAAAGGGATGAAAACTGCCCTGAAGGCCAAACCTTTTGACTTATGAATAGTGATTACCTGAATCGCATCGGCCCCTTCAGGGGAAGGCAACGATTTGTTCACACCATCTTCCTCCCACCATGTCAGAAAGGATATAATTCCTTTTTCTCCCAACTTGTTCGCATGGGCCGTCAGGTCTCTGAAAGCAAGTAGGTAAGACAGGTGGTTAGTCAAGTCTTTTAAACCATAACTATCTATTAATATTTCTATCAGCTCTGGCAAAGGCAGTTGCAACCAGGATTGCCAGTTTTCACAAAGCGCTGGAGGCAGTACATGACCAAGCTGACTTAATGGCGTGATGGTTAGGTTGAGGTAATGAATAGCTTCGGGCGTTTGATGCTGCAGCCCTTGATAAAGTGCGATGCAGTTCGCTTTGTATAAGGCTATTTGAGCCTCGACCCCTACCAACATTTTGAGTGTGTTAATGATCAGTTGAATCGCCTTGTTATTGGCGATAAGTAAAGCATCTCCTGAAATAACCGGGAGGTTTTGTTCCATCAATTTTCTTACAGTGAGCAACGCTTCGGAATTAGACCTCACCAAAATGGCGATGTCCTTCAAAGCAAAATGATGATCGGCTCTAAGCTCATTGATTTCCTGCACAACGTTATCCAACGCAAGATCTTTAAACGTAGTTTCCGTAAATCGAGCCTCGGAGGGGGCATCCTCCTTACTGAATCTCTTAATCTTTATAGTGCCACCCTTAACTGTATTCCCGGCAAAGTTTTGAGTAGAACTGGTGTATATATCAGTTATGATCTGTTGATAATTCTCCTGTTGCCACCAAATTTTAAGCTCCTCTGCCCTGCCCTCAATGTTCTGGTTTAACTCATTTTGCAGCGTTTGAGGAATCTTTTGATATAGATAATTATTAAAGGTGATGATATTTTCTGCACTGCGGTAATTTTCGGCCAAGCTTTCCTCGAGTACGTTAGCCCCACCAATGTCCAATTTTGCATGCTTATGGAGAATGTTCCAATCTCCGTTTCTCCATCGATAAATTGATTGTTTGGTATCACCAACAATCAGGTGATCAATCATTTCTGGGTTCGGACTAGCGATCGCGTTAGCGATCAAGGATTTGAAGCTTCCCCACTGACTAGTAGAGGTATCCTGAAACTCGTCAAAAAGGAAGTTCTTATACCTATTACCAACCTTTTCCCAGATGAAGGAGGGATTATCCCCTGCATCTTTTGTGATCTCAGAGAGCAACTTTTGCGCATCACTTATCAGGAGGTTTTCGTTCTCATCCCGATATTGCTTTAGCAACACGGCGATTTCCTGCATCAGTCGCAAATAATAAAGGTTTTTGTTGAAAGCAACTGCCAGACTGTAGTTGGGGAGATGGGTTTGATAATGTGACCGTATTTCTTTAAGCAGAGGATTTACCACATCGTAGAACCTAGGTTCATTGGTGTTTTTCTGAAACCAGTCCTCAGGTTCGTCAATAAGGCAGAACAACCCATCAACTTTAGAGAGATCCCCCCTGGCAACCATTACAATTTTAAGCAGGCCACTTCTACTCTTACCTTTTAAACTTTCAGTTTTTATACCAAATCTGTCGAACGCTTCATAAGCCTGGGTTGCAAGCGCTATTATTTGTTCTTCAAAACGCTTTATCTCAGCTCTTGTGATCGAAATATAGTTTTTAAATAACTTATCAATATTATCAGGCCCTACCTCTTCGATTGCATCCTCAAATACCTGAAACCTTTCCGTAAAGATTTCCCCTATCAGACTGTAAAGCTCAGTTTTATAATTCCAGCTTTTATTGTCGCTGATTCGTTCGATTGCCAAATCAATGATCCATTGCAGAAGCTGCTCATTGTGATTCAGCGCTTCATCTAGCTTGGCAACCAAGTCGTCCTTCACCTTATTATAGTTCATTTCCAGACTATAATCAGCATTAAGTCCCAACTCGAATGCAAACCCGCGGATCACTTTTTGGACAAAGCCGTCAATGGTACTAACAGAAAAACGACTATAATCGTGCAGGATCTTACGGTAAATCTTATCCGCCCTGATTTGAAGTTCCTGAGCATTCAACAGCGGATGGGCCTTCAAAATAATAACACGATAATCTTCAATCTTCCTGGAAGTGTCTCCTTTAGCCAAGCCAAAAAGCACTTCCAAAATCCGACTTTTCATCTCCTCTGTAGCCTTATTGGTAAAGGTTACCGCAAGAATTTCCCGGTATTTATTATCTCCCGACAGCAATAATGTCAGATAATGTGCTGTTAAACTAAAGGTTTTACCGGAACCAGCTGAAGCTTGTAATATTTTAAGAGGCAGTTGAGGCATAAACGTAAATCTAGATAAATTTACATTCAATCCGTCTATTCTCCGTCGCCGTATTTAAAGAAGTTGTTCACCGTTACGGGAAGTTTCCCCGTTGCAATCAATTGATTTTTCAGCACTGAAGCAGCAGCCAGTTGCATGAATTCTTCTTTTTGGTAAGCAACGACAAGTGCTTTGCTATTTTCTAGTCCGGGTAATGCCGACAGGTTATATGGATTGGCAAACAAGGCGAAAATTGCTCCCTTTTTAGCCATCTCACTGATCAATATCTTGAGATCTGGGCTTAATACCATACCATTACCAGGTCTTGTGCGGGTATCGTGAATTCCAATAATGATCTGGCCAAATGAATCCATTTCTGCCATCATTTTAGCTATGGTATTTGCATTTGCGTTCTTGTCAAGTGCATAAAAAATAGAATTTGGATAATAAGCACCTAAGTTTCGCTGGAAGGTGGTGACATGAGGGCTACCAATACTGATAATCACGGTTCTCATTTCCTTTTTCAGCGCCCGAATGTTTGCTTTTCCCCTTAAGACAGTCATCGATGCATCTGCAAGTTGCTGTACGAGTGTTAAACTTTCTTTTCTGGTTACATCAGGAAGCACGTTTTGCGTTACAATGGTGTCTCGTCTATTTAGACCAGCCCAATATTTGGCATACAAGATTTTTTTAACACTTTCATCGATGCGTTCCATAGTAATCCTGTCTTTACGTACCGCTTTACGAACCAGTTTGATGGCTCGATCACTGTTTTCTGAAAGTTCTAGAATATCATTTCCGGCAATAACTGCCATTACATCTGCTTCACCATCCTTAAAATATTTTACCACGCCTTTCATCCCCATTGCATCAGAAACAATCAGGCCTTTAAAACCAAGTTCTTGCTTAAGTATACCAGTAACAATAGGTTTTGAAAGCGTCGATGGCATGTTCGGAGTAGAATCCAATGCCGGAATATTCATATGGGCAATCATAACTCCCGAAGCACCGGCTTGTACCAACTCCCTGAATGGATAAATTTCTACACTATCGAGTCTAGCCTTACTGAATCTTAGCTGTGGTAGGTCATAATGTGAATCTACATCAGTATCGCCATGGCCTGGAAAGTGTTTTAAGCTCACCAATAATCCTCCGTCCTGCATCCCTTTCATGTAAGCACCAGCTTTTTGTGCCACATTATATTTGTTCTCCCCGAAAGAACGATAGTTTATAACGGGATTTTTGGGATTATTGTTCACGTCAACATCCGGTGCAAGGTTCAGGTGCATACCGATCCGCTTGAAATCCTTTGCAACTTCCAATCCCATATGATAAATGAGTTCCTTATTTTGTACTGCACCGAGAGCCATTTGATAAGGATAAGAAATTGTGCTATCCAAACGCATTCCAAGACCCCATTCGCCATCTGAAGAAATCATCAGCGGCACTTTGGCCAACGACTGGTATTTGTTTGTTAATATCGCTTGTCGTCCAGGACCGCCCTGAAAAAAAACAACACCCCCTAAATGTTCCTTCTTAATTACCATCCCAACTGAATCCTCATATGTTTTACCAAGGTTTGTATGCGCCCTCACAAAGAACAATTGTGCGATCTTATCATGTTTGTTTAATTTTTTAAATACAGAATCAACCCAAATGTTCGGCATATTCAAGCTTTGAATAAAAGAAGGTTTTTCTGTTTGACCATTACATAAAGTGGTTAAAACCAGGAGAGGTAAGATTAGGAAATGTTTATAAGTCATTATCGGTAGATTGTTCAGAAAATGCAAAGTTATAAAAAAGCGGGTAAACAAAAGCCGCCTGTTTTATGCAGGCGGCTTATAATAGGGATGTTATCCTCACAAAAAATAACGCTTTTACTTCTTCTCGCGTTTACGTGCGTTGTCTTTGTTAGAAGTTTGGTCGGAGCGTTGTCCGCCACCATTCGTTATACCTATTTGCTTCTTATCATCTTTGGCATTATGAAATGCCCTGTCGGATGTAGGATTTCCCTGAGGACTTCCCGCATGCTTTAAATCTTCATTACTCTTCATAACTTTAAATTTAAGTTCGTATTGTTAATGCTGAAGCTCGGAAATTGTTTCGTTAAAACTTAACGCCAACGCCCACAGAAAATACCTGGTTTTTGAATTTAGGTGTTTGACTAGTTCCGTCTTCATTGTTTTTTTGGAAATCCAATGCATAACGTCCATGGATGTCAAATTTGTTATTGATGTCATATCTCAGGCCAATTACACCACCCAAAAGACTTTTCTTAAATCGATCAGAGTCCTCATTGTACTGCGACTGTGTAGTTCCAAAGCCATTATCAAACTTATTTTTTGTACTTGTTAAAAATGATACTTGAGGACCAACTACGATGTTCAATCCGCTACCTGCCACTTTAATACTTGCAAGAATAGGTACGTCAACAAAGTAACTAGTTTGAGTAAACTCTCCTAGTGCGGTAGTTGCTTTATATCCTTTTGAAGCAAATAATAGCTCCGGAGTAAAAGCGATACCCGCAACTAAAGGGATGTCAACAGTAACACCAGCATTAAATCCAGGATTTACCTTTGTGCTAAAATTGTTATTGCCATTGTCTTTAATAATGTTTGAAAGATTTAAACCTGCTTTAACTCCAAATCTGATGTCTTGTGCGTTTGCTGCTGTCGCTGCAAATAGGCCAAGTGCCAAAATAATTATCTTTTTCATGTGTGAGTAATTTATTTAATAGTTTAATTTTTATGGGTTATGAAAGAAATGTGCCACAAAAATTCACTGTCAACTTTTTAAGGCAATATCAATGGTTTGGACGGGGATAAGTGCATTTAGCGTATACTCTAACCGGAGAAAACAATTATATTAGGACGACAAAAAATGTATTCAATTTGATACATTTTTTGAAAACAAAGAATTTTTGAAGGAAAGCGCGAACACCTACCATCCATCTGAAGCGGGCATAGTAGCCGCAGAAACATTACACCTGCATTAACCGATAATGCGAACAAACTAGGTAGGCATTATTTGCAAAGGTTTTCAGCCAGTTCGTTGAAAACCTTTTTTATGACACAAAAAAGCCGAAAATAAATATAGTATTTAGATTTTTTAATATATTCACAAGTCAAAACCAATCAAATATAAACTCATAAAGAAAAATTAAACTATGGACAAGTTTCAAAAAGTAAAAGATCTTGTGGATTCAATCCAAAAAGATGCAGAGAAATTTTACACGGGCGGCAATGGAGCTGCAGGTACACGCTTGCGTAAAGGCATGCAGGATTTAAAAAACCTAGCTACTGAAATCCGTAAGGAGATCACAGAAAAAAAGAACGCAAAATAATATACCCTATTGTTTGTGAAAAAAGAAAGCTGCCCTGGACAAACCAAGGCAGCTTTTTTGGCATGCGGCGTTTGATGCAATTTCAACAATAAATACAACAATCTGTAAATTCAGTTTGTATTTAAGGATCATTTGCTGCTTATTAAAAAGAAACAAGTAGAACACCACAACAATATGCTATTAGTACAAAACATTCGGTTAAGCAGGATTTTAAGAAATACCTGGAAAGTTGATCTAATCATGATAGCCTCCTGCACTGGGGCATATCTTATCCGCGAGTACCTAATTGCTCATCATTTTGAGATTCCTGTTATCATTCCATCGTTATTAGGTACTGCCATTGCATTTTTCATCGGATTTAATAATAATCAGGCATATGACAGATGGTGGGAAGGCAGGAAGATATGGGGATCACTCGTCAACGATTCGAGGTCATTTGCACGATCCCTTATTAGTTATCCATCAGGAAGTGACGAAATATCGAGAAGAATGATTTGCAGACACATTGCATTCCTCTACGCATTAAAAGCAAGCCTACGCGGGGCCACAGATGAAGGACTTTCTAAATACTTGACTGATGAGGATATTTTAGAAATTAATAGTCAATCTAACATGCATAATGCTTTGTTAAATATACAGGCCAGAGATCTCCAAAAGCTTTCTCAGAATAACCAAATTGATGGTTTTAGGTTTATGGACCTCAATCAAATGTTGGTGCGGTTTACGGATTCTATGGGAATGAGTGAACGAATAAAAAACACCGTTTTTCCAACGACATATACCTACCTGACTAAGGTTTTCATTTGGCTTTTTGTGGTAAGCTTTACATTGGTAATCAGTCAATCTGCAGGGGTATACTCGATTTTTCTTGGATGGTTAATTGGCTTTGTATTTGTTTCCACACAGATAAATGGAATGAGCCTGGTAGATCCCTTCCGAAACAATTCATCAGGTGTTCCTTTGAACCAGATCACCAGAGCCATAGAGATCAATCTGCTCGAAATGCTTCAGGAATCAGACATTCCTGAGCCTGTTAGAGCAATTAATGACGAATATATTCTGTAAAAAACTTAATCTTTCGAGACTTTTTAACTAGAGCTAAGGCTAAACTAAGATAGGACAGTGGTTTGGTTGTAATTTGGGCAAGTCCAATGCAAGTCCAATACAAAAGCAATGCAAGTCCAATCTGATCCGACAAAACTTGGATTCACAATGAATTTGCAACGTAATTATAATGGATTTATATAAAGCCCATATGCACCTTTCTCTCTAAGACAACAGTATACCTGATCGGGGTTAAGGTCACTCCATATTTAAAGTAAGCCTCCGGATTGTCCGGAAGTTTACTTTATGAGTTTTTAGTAGAAAGCATAACGCAAGGTGGCGCCGTAAGTTTTTGGATCGCCAAGTACACCTGCATACAGCCCGGAGTTACCTGCTGCTGCCTGCAATTGTTCATAATAATTTGTGTTACCAATGTTTCTGCCCCAAACAAATATGGAGAACTTATCTGATTTGAATCCTAATCTCGCATTTAACAGGGAGTAGCCATCAACATTTAATACCCGTGATGGAGTTGGATTTGATGAGTAATCTGAACGGTAACTTGCGTCTCCCGCTATAAAATATCTGCCATCTTTCGTTGCAAGAGCACCCGGTATACTAAACTCGGCACCGCCAGAAACATTCCATTTAGAAATCCCCGGTAATCTTCCGCCTGAGGCGTCCTTAAACGCGACTTGGGTTGCAACACCATTAACAAGTTCTGTATGCCCCGTTTCTTCTAATGGAAGTGGAGCATTTTTGAACTTGACATATTTTCCATCAAGATAAGCTAAAGCAGCATTTAAACTTAGAAATCGCTCTACCTGGTAAGTTCCATCAAGCTCCAAACCTCTTACCTTCACTTTTTCTGCGTTTGCTAGGTACCCCCTGTTTACACCTAACTGTGGGGATTGAACATTAGTCTGATAATCTTTAATGTCTGTTTCGAAAATAGTAAGATTTACTATTGCTCCTTTAGCAGGCTTGGATTTTATACCTAGTTCATAATGTTGCACATACTCCGGTTTTACGACTGCTAAAGATAAATTTGCTTCGCCAGCAGCGGTTGTTGGCAAGCCCCCTACGTTGACTCCAACAGGTTTATAGGCTGTCGAAAAAGTTCCGTAGGCATTTAATTTAGCAGTTGGGCGATAGGAAACCGTGATGTTACCTGAAAGGTTTTTATTATCTACGCTGGTAACAAATTGCTGATTACTATAAACCGCGGCTTTCAATGCTAATAATACTGCATCTGAGGTCTGCAAACCACCGTAGGTCATCCTAGCATAATCAACATCCTTCTTGTCATACGTAAACCTTAATCCGGGTAACACATGCAGATTATTTAAAAACTCCCAATCGGCCTGTGCAAATATTGCAGCACTTAAAGATTTGATTGTCGAATTCGTTTTGATACCAAAGCCGTCTAATAATCCCGGTGTCGAATACAATGCTTGAGTACCTGTGGCGCTCGTTTGTACAAATCTCCACTGATCTTTACCCACCTCTTCAGTTTGGGCTAAACCTTTTAGGTTCTGACCAAGTGCGAATAAACCAATTACACCACTTAGCCTTTCGGTGATGTCTCCGGCATATCTGAACTCTTGCGAGTACTGGTCATGACGAGAGTTTCCTTGCGATTTTGTAAGCGCTGACAATTCAGAGAAATCTCGATCATTAGTAGGATCCCAGTTCCAGAATCTCCAGGCAGTTGTGGAAGTAAGCGTACCGTTACCTATTTTATAATCTACATTTAGGGATGTTCCTCCAATCGATTGATTGTGTCTCCATGGCGTGTTTGTATTGATCTCTCGTGAGAAGGGATCAATTTTAGGTTGCTGATAGTCAAGGTCTGAAACAATCTTTGCATACTGACGGTAAGCACTTCTTTCTGTAGTTGTAACACCTGCGATTACCAAAGGATAACCTGCCGGATGTTGTATACTTACATCTCCACTAAGCAGTACTTTCAATCTTTCTGATGGAGTGTAGTAGAGCTGACCTTTGAAACCAAGGTTATTCTGACCACTATATTTCCGTTCTTCTCTGGTGTTCCAGATGGTTCCATCTCTCTGGGTTCCAGAGATCGATATTTTTGCCGCAAGATTTTTTGCAACTCCACCGGAAACAGATGTTTTAGCCTGTATAAAGTTATAGTTACCAAATCCCAGTTCTATTTTGGCCGTTGGGGTTTGGGTTGGCTTTGTCGTAGTAATGTTAAATGCTCCGGCAGTTGTGTTCTTGCCGAACAATGTCCCCTGAGGACCGCGGATAACCTCTATTTGCTCAATGTCAAGAAAGTCTGTAGAGGTAGCAGCAGGACGAGCGTGATAGACACCATCTACGTAAAAACCGACTCCCGGATCAATACCATCATTGGTCAGCCCAAAAGTTGAACCTAGTCCACGAATATTAAGCGTAGTATTTCTGGCATTTGATGCGTACAATTGTACAGAAGGAACCAGTTCTTTCAAACGATTCACATTGAAAGCGCCAGCATTTTCAGCTGCTTGTCCACCAATAACAGTGATGGCAATCGGAACTTCCTGTAACACCTCTGATCTTCTTCTGGAAGTTACCATGATTTCGTCCAGCAAAGCACTCTCTACCAATACTAGTTCCAATGGGGCATCCTGAACCTTTAATACCTGGAAATCCTGAGCTTTATAACCCACTGAACTTACTTGAAGATAAAATGGTGGTTCTTGTTTAGTAGTGATTGTGAAAACACCATTTGTATCCGCAATGGTTGTTATTTTAGTCCCTCTTATAATGATTGTCGCGTTGGGAATTGGAGTGCCCTTATCACTTTTTATAACCCCATTTATTGAGATCTGTGCGGATGCGTATCCAACTGAAAGCAGCATTATTAAGGAAATGAGTAAGCTTTTCTTCATGATTTTTAAAAATTTATTCGGCAAATATAATACGATTTTCTTCATTTGCAATTAAATCTATAGATTTAGTAGTTATTAAGAATCCTGAGGTGTTATCGTTTTGTATATTTTAGCCTAAGTCGACGACTAGAATCTAAATAAAATACCTTTAACTCATGAAATGAATTTAAATTACCTGACTGTTGCTAACTATTACACAAATGAACGCACAATCGCTTAAGCCTTTCGTAGATGGAGACAGGGTAGCGTTTAGGTGAAAAACTATAGACCAACCTTAAGGTTAGTTGGCTCAGAGAAGCCTTTGAAAGCAGCTTTAACCGGGCGTGAAGTCCAGGAATAAGGCACCTCAAGATTGAAAACAAATGCAACAGTGGCCGCAACGTCATACTGGTAAACTGGCTGCTGAATCTTATAGCCTTTCTTTACCCCATTGCCATAATAGATAACAGGTATATTGATCTCCTCATCAGATTCGCCGCCATGGCCCATTTTGATACCACCATGATCTGCAACAATCATCACCAAGGTATTGTCTTTCATCCCTGCTTTATCAATCGCGGCCAAAACTGTTCCGACCAGACTATCTGCTTTTGCAATAGATTGTAGATACTTCGGCGTCATGTGACCGTCTTCATGACCCGCATGGTCTACATGATCCAGATGAAGTAAAGCAAAAGTTGGCTTTTTAGCGCTGATATATTGAGCGAACTTTGCGGCGGCTTCTGATTCTGTTTTGGCATATTCATAATGGTTCACCATATCTTTTTGCAACAGACGGCCATAATCATCCCAATGAAAAACAACACCTTGCTCTGCCTTAGGGCGTTGCTGACGAATGATATCATAAATACTTGGAGAACGGCCAATACCATTTACTGCAACAGGCGTCATATGCTTGGCATCTGGCTTCCAGTCATTTGAAGTAACACCGGTGATTTCCGGACCTGCACCAAGAATCTGCGCCGACCAGTTAGAGGAACTCGAAGAAGGCAACACGGTTCTTGCATCTTTTTTAAATGCACCTTCGGCAATCATCTTGTGCATCACAGGGGCATCTGCGGTCAGCAAGCCCATCACACTTAAGCCGTCAATACCTATAATCACGACATGTTTGAATAGCTCTTTACCCTTTTTCTGCTGAGCCTGTGCATTCATACCTAATGTGACTAGGGCCAATACGCAAAGAAAATGTTTCATAGTTTTAAGTTCTTAAAATTAATATTTATTTCTGCTGCGCTCCATGTGCAAGCACCATAGCCTGCTCTAAAATATTCAAGGCCTCATCCAATTCTTCAATTGAGATGATTAGCGGGGGGTAAAGGCACAGCACATTACCATCCGAAACTTTTAGACTCAATCCCAATTCCAAACATTTATAAAGGGTACGGTCCGCCGTCTGGTTGTCTTTTTCCCTGGTTACCCTATCTTTCACCAATTCCAGTCCCCACAATAGTCCCTTCCCCCGTATGTCTCCGATAAAATCATGACGCTCTTTCATTTCATGAAGGCGCTTTGCGATGAATACTTCGCTCTGGACCGCCTGTGCCAGGATATTGTTGTCTTTCATATAGTCTAAAGCAGCCAGAGCTGCAGCTGAGCCCAGCGGACTTTTCTCATGGGTAAAATGACCGAGCGATACCTCTGCGGCAACATTCAATTCTTCTTTACAGACAATCGCAGCCATGGGTATAATTCCTGCACCCAAGCCTTTCCCCAGAACAAGTATATCTGGTACAATACCATAATGCTGATAAGCAAACATAGCTCCCGTACGACCCATCCCTATTGAGATCTCATCAAAAACCAATAGTACGGCATGCTTGTCGCAAATCTCGCGCACCTTTTGCCAGTAGGCCTGTGATGGTACATGAACAGTTGTACTGCGGATGGTTTCTGCAACCAACACGCCCACATCACCTTCTTTTTCAATAACATACTCCAGGTAATCGGCATAAGCCAGATCGCCATTCTCCCTTTGATCTGGATTGAACCATATTCCTCTATAAGTGTCGACAGGTGGTACGTGAACGCTGCCCGCCATTAGCGGACCAAGGCCCTGCTGAAAAACAAACTCCCCGCCCAGGGAAATACTATCCATTGACGCGCCGTGAAAAGAATCGTACATGGCGAGCGTCTTATATTTACCTGTATAAATGCGGGCAAGTTTCAGTGCCATCGCTATGGCAGAAGTGCCGCCTGGCGCAAAAAGTACCCTGGTAAGCGCATGACCGGTTAAGGCCGAAAGTCGCTCCGCAAGGCTTATCGCCGGCAAGTTGGTGTAACGCCGCGGACTAAAAGCAAGTGTGTCCAGCTGGGTCTTTACCCGCTCAATAATAAACCTATTGTTGTAGCCCAACTGGTGAACATTGTTTCCATGAAAATCAATGTATGATCCGCCAGATACAGTATTGATCCAGATCCCATCAGCAGATTCCAACACATCCAGACATGGTGTAGACAATGCCTGATGCAAAAAGCTGTCGGAATCCGCCTTTAGTGCTGTCAACGTAGCAGGGTCCTGAATACCCTTATTCCAGCGTTGGCGGCCTTCACCGAGATTGAGGTCACCTTCTGTATGCAAATAATTATGGGGCACTGTCATTTTGTTCATGTATCTGCTTTTCTAATCAACCACATATAATGCAGCTACCTCAGCTGCGTTCAGGGCTTTTTTATAGATCCTGACATTGTCTACCAAACCGCTTAGGGTTTTACGTGTATCGTCTCCGGAATTGTATTTCCCGGTCCCATCTTCCCAAATGGTAAATGGATAATCATTTTTACTATCCCAAAGCGGACCCTTCAATGTATTCAGATCGAAGCTTGCGGGCTTAGAAGCTTGCATGTAGGCTTTAGCATCTATATATACTACAAGTCTCTTAGTTGCCTGATCAATCACGGCGGTTATCATGTGCCATTTGTCATCTGCAAGAGCAGCGGCCTGTGGAACAGTCTCGTTTGCCCTCCAGTCCATCCGGTTGCTTACGCCGCCTGCATCGCCTGTCATCTTCAATAACCAGCCCCTCCCTGATGATCCCGGACCTGTGTAGGTATCGCCATCATCAGTTGCCAAGACAAAACCTGGGTTACCGCCGCTATCCCAATCGGAGTTGGAGAATATTGCAGGATCAGATCCTATACCCTTAGTCTTTACCCAGAAGTTGAAACTGAAGCTCTGTGTGAGAGATGGTCTTAATAGGTCATGCTTAGGGAATACGGCATAAGAACCGGCTCCAAATGACGCTACTTTTCCACGTTCTGCATCTGTTACAAACACAACGTCAGTAGTCGCAAAATCGCCCAGCATCGCATCCAGTTTATTGCCGCTGGCGTCAGACAGGTCATTATCCATAGGTAACCAGGCAACAAGTGCGTTACCGCTACCACTTGTCGTGGTAAAGCTCCAGGAAGCTGGAAGTAAGAAGCCTTCAAAGGCCTTACCATCGTTGCTCATTACAGTACCTGCATCAGCAAGCACATAATAAGCAGTCGCAAATTTCAAAGGAGTTCCCAACTTTAAGGTTACCTTTTTGCCACTTACTACTACTCCTTGTCCTGTAACGGCAAGATCCGCGACCTTCACATTACCCGCAGCTTCAAAGACGCTGAAGTTACCGGTACCCCTTTTTATGTCGGCTGCAAAATTCAATTCCAGTTTAATTATCGAACCGGTTGCACTGCCCGGGATTGGATTCAATGCTACAATAGGAAGCCCGCTTGCACCAACCGTTTTAAATTTCCAGGAAGTGGCGTCAGGAAATCCCATATACTTGTTTCCTAAAAGATCAGTCACAATACCCTGATCCATAGTTACGGTATAGATTTCATCCGATTTCAGATCTTTTGGTGGGTTAATCGTTAAAATGTGCTTGTCTTCTGAGATGCTCACCGCATCTGAATTCATGCTTACCCTTTGTGTGTCTATAGCGCTGGCGATAACGATCATCCCTTCCGCTTTTTTAATAGCCTCATTAAAGGTCAATATTAGGTTACTATTAACCGCAACGCCTTCTACAGCCGATGTAGGATTGTAGCTAACTACAATTGGGTTACCTGTATCCGTTGTGTGATCGAGTTCCTTCTTGCACGACTGGAACAGAGCCAGGCCAAGCAGCGAGATTGTGCAGCTCAGCGCAAACGATTTATTGTACATATTTTTCATATCTTTTCTTTATCAATTCAGGTATTATTGGCGGCTAAGTGTTACCTTAAAATTTCCTTTGCCAGTCGCTTTGGTATCAGTATTTTCCCAGCCCATAAAAAAGGAGAGGTTGAGCGAGTTAGCCGAAACCTTTACTTTGAAATCATCTACAGGTCCTACTCCAATAAGATTGACCTGCGCACTATCCGCATTACCGGTGATTCGCCATGCACCCGCGACAGCATTGCTAAATACGATCGGACAATCCTGGCCAATAAACTTGGATGGATTTCCAGATTCATCAGTAGTAAATACCAGACGCATAGCTCCAAAAACACCAGGCGGAACGCCTGTTGGTGTTACAATGTTTGTTGGTTTTGTCCAGGTGCCATCCAGGCGACTTGAAATCAATCGATCACCACTAAGAACATCAGGGCGTAACATCTCCTTGGCGCAGGAGCTTAACCCTACCAACAAGACGAAAGCCGCCAGCAGCGTAAAGAATGCTTTAAAATTGAATCTCTTTTTCATATCAATCTATATTAATTATTGACTTTAAATAAGCGAAACGGTACGTTCGACTTCAGAACAGTTCCTTCAAGTCCCCAGCTACCGTCGGCGCGAATGCCCATATGATTTAAAATATTAACAGATACATCGGTAAGGCCAATCGGGTAATATGGATGACGTTCGCTTGCGATACCCACCAGTTCTCCATTGTTGTTTTTACCGCTATAGTCTTTCACTATTGTACCTCTTAAATCATCCATTTTCAGGTAAAGGTTTAAAGCGGCTTTATTGGGGTGATTGCTGCTTTCAATATTGCGGAGAAACATATATTTTTGAATGGTCTCGGTTGACAACACGTCTGTCCATATCCTGACCTCGTTGAAAGAACCAGCCCAGTTGGGTTCACCTCCACTATAGACTTGCGTACCATCTTGTCCCAAGCAAAGGTAATCGTATGGAGAGGCCATGTTGTCAGCCTCTTTATAGGTCAGCACAGATTCTGCTACAACCACACCATCCTGATAAATCTTACATGATCTGGTTTTATCGAAAGTCACCGCCAGATGGTGCCAGTTACCGTCTTCCAGTGCTTTGGTAGAACCGATATCATAACGTTCTGACTTCTGATTGGCGATATTGATCTTCCATGTAGACCCGCTCCTACAGATTGTATATCCAGGTAAACCCCCGGAGTCCCAGTTCTTATCGCCAATTATGGATGGATCACTGTCATTAGGCCCTGCTTTAACCCAGGTCTCGATGGTAAACTTACTCATTCCCTGAAGTGCCGTACCTTTGATCGGCACACGTACATAGGTACGGTCGCCCGAGCTTGCCTTATTCAAGGTTAGGATATTGTCTGCACCTTCACGCGGCGCGAGCGCCATCCCAATCAGTTCTTTATTGTCCATTTCACTTCCTGAAAGGATGATTGGTACGTTCACTTCTTCAGGGCTCGTGCTCTGTGGCTGACCAGATTCGGTACCACCGTGAGTAGACACAAAAAAAATACTCCAGTCCTCATTTGCATAAGTTGCTCTGGATTGAATACTGGCGTGTAAGCCTGCAACATATTCATCTACCTTTTGAATAGCGAGCACGTAGCTGGCCTTTCGAAGCTGGAAGCCTTGTGATTGACCAATATCGCTGGGGCTACTTAGCTGTACGAACACAGCAGCCATATTTGGATCTTTTAATAGTTCTGCTGATTTCTTGTATACCTCCTCATCAGTATTATACTGGAATTTCTGATCGGCAGACTGGTTCAGCAGGGTATTGATTTCGGAAGTGCGAACTACCGAAGCCACTACCAATGATGGCGCTGCAGTTTTGATGCGACTTACCACTGAAGGATATTGAGTAAATCGGTTACCGGAATAAGATTTATTTACGGATACACCATGCTTATCAGCAGATACACCTGTAAGCAAGGTTGCCCAACCAGTACTGGAATAGGCAGGTATACCACTGTAGCCATTCATGCTGTAAGACGCATCTGCAATTAACCTGTCGATGCCTGGCGTTGCAGCATATTCTATCGCATTGCTGATGATACCGTCCACACCAATCATTAATAACTTTTTAGTTTTAGCGGTCTGGGCAAAAGAAACTGTTGTCGCAGTCAACATTACAGCTAGGACCAGGCAAGAATATTTAAAAATGCTTTTCATATCTTTTATTTATATAACCGGACAACGTAATTGCCCGGCAGGCCTATCACAAAATTGAAGTTTTCGCTCAGGTAACTCACAGCACCACCATTAGGGTTAGTAATTTTCCAGGAGCAGTAGGTATTCGATTCCTTGACAGGAAATTTTACCTGCCAGATCTCGCCATCATTGGTATCGTTTATAAAGGTGCCTTTAAAGCCTGCTGAGCGCTCTTTGGTAAAATCTATCTGATCACCGGAGAGCGGAATATTATTTAAATAGCCTACAAAGCGAATTTGGTTGGGTGCATCACCAATACGTTCTATTTCAGGTTGCTTAAGCATGCCTGACGACCATGACTTCACCTCTAACTCTTTGAACTCTATTACCAGTGCATCCTTTAAAATCTTAGCGCCTGAATTGTTGGCTACCTTAATGTCAAAATGGTATTCTCCAGCAGGGATCTTATTGCCTTCCAGTATTTCAAGCTGACCGGTAAAGGGATTTACGCTTACGGCAGGAGTCATTACGGTATCCGTTTTCAGCAGTAGCTCAGCCGCAGTTTCATTACCAACAATCGGCTCTTTAAAGCGCACTACAGGTATATTCTCAGTCAACGAAGCAGTCACTTTGCCGGTTAGCTCCCGCACTTCCACGATCTCAAATTTCAGCGGTAAAGTAGAAGTCGAAACTTGAAAATTTCCGATATTCTGCTGCAGACCTGAGATAGCATATTGCTTTCTATTTTTATAACTAATATCGGGGGCTAAACTACCTTCCATTGGAACCTTTGTACAGGATCCTAAAAGCAGTGTTCCACATAGCGTAATTGCATTGAGGAGGCCTTTGTTGTTATTGCATTTCATTACCTTATTCTAATTAAATCCAAAAATGTGTGCGTCTGAAGCCAGCACGTGCAACACTCCCGTAGTAGAGCGGAGATCGGTAGTGGCTACCGATACTGTCTCGTACTGCTCTTTACTTCCCGGTGGGGCAACGTTCAGAGAAAAATTTACGAATCTGGCGCCCATGTTAACATTACCCAGATAATCGGTAGTCACCACATTGAAGCGTGCTTTTTTACCAGCTGCAGTGACCTCATAGCTATAGGTGGTCGCCAATCCACTGCTGACGATTTCTTTTTTGGGAATGATATAGTTTTTAATGATCCCTGCAATTTTATCCTTCTCTTGCTGTGGCAGGGCGTCTAAAGTTGCCGGCATGTTCGCTGGATCCGGATATAATAATTTAAAATAGTTGTGGATAGAAAAATCCCTTGGTGCCAAGAAAGTGCTGCCTTTTTCATTCACAGCAGTTTCAAGTCCGGTCAGTTTGATCAAACGTGCGAGCGTATCAAAAGTAGATGGGTTATTTTGCAGGTATTGCATCGTCGTAATGCCTAGTTCTCCCGATTGACCATTGGGCTTAAGATCATCTGAAAAGTAGTCGTCTTTACAGCCCATCACGAACAAGGCAGAGATCAACGCGATGGCTTTTATCAATTTTATCATATCGATGTGTATTAAGGTTATTGATTAAACTGCCAGTAATAAGTTTGCTCCATGTTTGGGTTGTTGTTGAAAGCCTCATCACTCACAGGGAAGAAACCGGCTCCATCCCTTTCGCCTTGAGCTGTCACAAAACTGTTGAACTCGTGAAGGCGGCCTAAGCGTACCAGGTCATACACACGGTGAAACTCGCCAATCAGTTCCCGGCGTCTTTCTGCCAATACTTCTTCTATGACGATAGGCGCATCATCTCTGGTAAAGGCAGGAATGCCGGCACGTATACGTACTTTATTCAGGTTTTCTAAAGCATCTGCTACCCTTCCTAACCTTGCATCAGCCTCAGCTTTCAGCAACAAGATCTCTGCATACCTGAAAATAGGTACGCTACCGTCCATTAGATTATAGCTTCTGTCTTTCACTTTTCTAAATTTGGCAAACATGATGGCACGTTCACCATTCTGTAACGGGTCTGGAAGTACCGGGCGCAGTTCGCTGGAGCTGACAGAGAAATCAATACTCTGGAAAAATTCAGCAACTCTTTTGTCTGACTTGTCTCTTGCATAATCTGGATAGATCTCCAGGATCTTCGACCTTGGCACCGCTAAAGAAAGGTTGCCCCTGTCTGTGTAAGGATTGGTTAGGTAATAAGTCATAATGTGACCATAGTAGCCAGAATACTCCCCTTTTTTAGCGTTATAGTACATCTGAAAAATCATCTCCTGAGACTCACCAGTATCGAATAAGGTCCGAAATTGATTGATCGGCACTAATCTGTAGACATTCGCATCTATGATCTGTTTCATGGCGTCTGATGCCCCTTGATAGTCTTTTAACCACATCAACGCATGGGCTTTTAAGGCCAATGCTGCACCTTTTGTTGCTCTGGAACTCGACTCTTTAAGCGTTCCTTTATTAGCCAAAGCCAGGCTTGGCAATGCTAGGTCTACCTCAGTAACCACCATCTTCATGACCTCATTAAGCGGCGACCTACCTAATGGCTGCACATTACGTGCACTCATGTTGATTGGAATATCACCCCAAATACGTGCAGCATAAAAATGTGACATTGCACGCAAGAAACGGGCATCAGCTATTAATTGGGCTTTTCTTTCTTCCGTAAGGTTGGTCTTAATTGCCGGAATCTTTTCCAGAACCAGGTTACATTGCTCGATGGCACGGTAGAATAATCGCCAGTTGGTCATCGGTTCCAGCTCGGTGCGGGAGATCAGATGATTTTGAAAACCAGCAGCCCAATCACCATCATTGTTTGGTGTGATCCAGTCGCCTGAACGTGAATCTCCCCAGAAATAGTAATCTCCCCAGGATCCATTACGAGTGGTTGAAGGTGTATCATCCTTGGTAAGGCCCGACAGGCCCCTGCGAAATATGGAGTACGCTGCTGCAACTGCTCCCTCGGCATCAGTACCGTTCTGCAATGCCTGGTCTTCTGTCACCGTATTGATGGGTTGCTGATCCAGCCACTTTTTACAACTTGTTCCAGCAAGCGTTACAACGAGCAGAAACAAGGCAATTAGCTTATTTTTCATCTGTCTGTTTTTTATATTTTGATAATGCTTTTTGATCTTCATGGTAATGTTATTTCTAAGTCTTTGACTTTATAATCCAATCGAAACTCCGAACAGTAGCATCCTACGCATAGGATATCCCCCAGAAACGTCGAAACCATCTACACTAACCAGCTCTGCATCCGGTCCGCTATATTTTTGAAAAGTAACTACGTTGTCCATAGTGCAGTAAACCCGCATTCTCTCTAGCGGAAAGCGTGGCATTGCGTTTTTAGTAAAGGTGTAAGAAAGTGTAGCTGACTTGATCTTTAGATAGGAACCATCCTCTATGTACTCAGAGTCCATGTTGACGATTTGAGAAACGCCATTCCAAGGGTTTAGTGTCGGGTATTTGGCATCGTCGCCGCTTTTTTGCCAGATAGAATAGTTGTCGAAGTTTGGCATGGAAGAACTTCCTGCAAAATCTTTCCCATACCTAAGCCTGTTCAACAGCGTACTGTTAATGATATCTCTTCCTATTACAAATGTGGAAACCAGATTTAGACCAAAACCTTTATAGTTAAAATCATTTGTCCAACCGCCTGTCCATTTCGGATTAGGATCCCCGGCATAAACGCGATCTGAAACGTCTATCTTAAAATCACCGTTTTGATCCTTAAAATTCCGGTCACCTACAGCCAGCTTCTTGTTCTGAAGACCAATGAGGCGTGCACCAGTCTTTGGATTTACAGGTATTTGATTTTCAGCCTGGTAAATTCCTTGGGACTGGTAAAAGAAAAAGCCGTTTAGCGGGATACCAACCCTCACAACGGATCCAAAGTCTTGTCCGGAAGTACTTGTTTTAATAATATCGGCATTGCCATCTGGAAGTGCCACAACGCGGTTTTGATTGTAAGCGAAATTCAACCCCATATTCCAGTTAAAATCCTTGCTTGAAGTAATATTTGTATTTACCGTGAATTCTAATCCTCGGTTTAAGACATTGGCTGCGTTTCGGTAAACTTCATTATATCCTGATGTAGTAGGCAGTGAGGTAGTGAGTAGCAAACCTTTTGTAAACTTGTGGTAGGCATCAAAAATAAACTCTACCTTATTATTAAAGAGTGAAATATCCAGTCCAATGTTGCCCATTTGTGTTTTCACCCAGGTTAGATTCTCGTTTTTAAAACCATCATACCAGGTAGGTGTAAAACCGGATATTCCACCATAAGAAATCTGCAATAAGGAATTATACTGATCCAGTGCTCCACCGCTCATCACGCCTAATGCTAAATAGTCATTGTTCCATGTAGTACCGGTCAATCCATAACTTGCGCGGATCTTACCGTTGCTAAGCCACTTTAAGCCTTTGAAAATCTCTTCCTTATTGAAGTTCCAGCCGGCAGAAGCGGATGGGAAAACACCCCAGCGGTTAGCAGCTCCGAACTTTGACGAACCATCCGTACGTATTGAGGCCCCAACTAAATATTTACCATCAAAGGAATAGTCTAAACGGCTAAAGAATGACGCTAACGTACTTGCCGTAAAATCACTTCTACCAATAGTGGTACCTTGAGGTCCATTAACGGTCTGTGATAAACCAGCCATACTGCTCACATTGTTCACTTGGGTTAATTTGGACTCTACTCTTTCGGCACTTTGACCAAGAAGAACACTGATCTTATGTTTACCAATCTGTGGTGCATAAGTCAGGGTATTTTGAAACAACAAGTTTCTATTCTCACCTGCCCCACTCCTGGTATCCGCCCGCAGTGTACGGCGTGACATAGAATAAGAATCCTGCATTGACCGCAGATATTCCATACTCAGATTGACATTGTAGCTTAAATCCTTAATTAGGTTCAGGGTCGCGTCTGAGCTAAAACGCACCCTATCGTTCAGGTTTGCGCTCTTACCAGGTTGATAAACTTCTGCACCACTTACGAGTACATTATCAGGAAGGGGTAGCAATGCAGAATAACCAGTTGAAAGTGCATCGGGATTGCGGCCCTGATCAGTCCTGGAAACCGCCAACGTGTTATTGATGATCAGCTTTTTATTCAGCGCATAGAAGGTCGTGCTGGCCAAAGAACTGTAGCGTTTGAAGCCTGTATTAAATAATATTCCCTTATTGTCCATGTAACCCAGACTGATGCTGTATTGTCCATAGTCGCCGGCACCCCGGATTGAAGTATTGTAATCTTGTGTTACTGAAGTGCTGTATAAATAACCTTGCCAATCGGAAGAATTGTTGTAAAAAGGGTTGGTGATATCTGTATACATAGCTGGCATGTAAGTGCCGTAAGGTGCGTATTGCTGATATAGACTAAGCACCTGAGCACGTTCTCTGGCTCCCCCTGCAACATCCAGTAACTGCGGTACAAGGTTTATACCAGTACGAATGTTGAAGTTGATCTGAGGCTTGCCAATCTTACCTTTCTTTGTGGTGATCAGGATTACACCGTTAGCTGCACGGGAACCGTAGATCGCTGCAGCCGAGGCATCCTTTAGCACAACGACGCTTTCTATATCACTTGGATTCAGGTCGGCTAACACGTTGGTGCTGGTAACGGAAAACTCACTGCTGGTACGGGAGATGATTGGCATTCCATCTACTACGTATAGTGGCTCAGATAATGCAGAAGCATCATCGCGGCTTACGGCAGCTAAGCCCCTTATGATAATTGCAGGCGTTGCACCTGGTTCGCCAGAATTCAATTGAATGTTCACCCCAGCAATTCTGCCTTGCAACAAGGATTCAAAAGACTCTGCTGTTTGCGCTTCCGTAACTTTATCCATCTTAATGGCAGCAACTGAGCCTGTTATCTCTTGTCTCGATTGACTCCTATAACCAACTACCAAAACCTGTCCCAAAGTTTTACTGTCTTCGGAAAGACGGATGATAAGATCTGTTGCACTTCGGTAAGCCACCTTTTTTGGCTGAAAGCCAATAGATGTACAAAGCAATGAATCGCCTATGCTTGCTGATATACTGAAACTACCGGAAACATCACTGATGGTAGCTGCCTTTTTACCGATTATCCTGACAGTAGCGCCGATGACCGCGCCACCTTTATCGTCGATCACCTTGCCGGTATGTTCCGACTGTGCGAGCAGACCCATCGGGATCAACAATACCGCAAGAATAAGGCAGCCTCTTTTTATTAATGACTTCATTAGATTTAATTTTTTGATAACCAATAACTGTTTTGATTCAATGAATTGCCACTTAAACTATTTGCCGACAAAGGCCAGTATGCTGCGCCCTTCTGCACATCCGCAGCAGTAAATGCCGGAATGAAGACCGTTACTTTAGCTAGCCTGATCAGATCAAACACGCGCTGACCAGTGCCCATTAGCATACGCCTGCGTTCTTTCAAAAGCGCATCTCCAAAGTTTGCCTGGGTCAAAGTGCTATAATCTTCTGCTGCACCAGTAGCTGCTTTAATCAAGTAAATTTTAGCCTCGGCTAACCTTGAACTGCTCCATGCGGCCTCAGCCAAAAGAAGATTTATTTCCCGCAACGGCAGCAGTTCCAGTACATCTGCCTCAGTAACAACTAGTGTTGCTTTGTTTTCGCCGGCAGAAATGTTGTACATGCTGCGGCGTGTATCAGTTGCAGGGTAGATTGCATTGAACCGGTCTAAAGGCACGCTTACTACATTGCTTGCCAGGGGTAATAGAGGCACTTCTGTACGGCGGTCTGCACCTAATGACAGACCAAAAGTTGAAAGGCTGTCCGTAGTGGAAGCAGTAAAAGTATTCGTTAGCAAAGTATAGGCATCACCAGCCTTGCCAAGCCACAATTGTTCTTGAGCTAAAAGAGAGGTAACTGCTGTTTTATTGAAACGGACGCGGGTTAATGCCAGACTTTCAATGCCATCATCATTGATAAGCATCCACGGCAAGATGGCCTTTGCTTCGCCAGCAAAATTGCTTGCCAGGATAACCGCCTGTTTATTGGTAAAAACTTTTCCAAAATCATTCTTCTCTGCAGAAGGAATGTCTGACCAGATGCGGGCCAGATAGAAATAGCTGATGCTTTTAAGCGCTAGGGCTTCTCCTTTGAATAAATTGCGTTGATAGGCATTAAGAACCTTATTATCAGCTTTGCTTATGATGTCTAGCAAATTATTTGCATCGCGGATCACGTCGTAAAAATAGCCCCAGTCGCTAATCTGCTTCACATATCGCTGGTCTGCCGTCAGTTTCTGGTCTGATACAATTTGCTGGAAATCTACGGCAACTTTAAGGTCACCTGTACGTGCTTCGCCGTACATTAAAAAGGCATGATTAGCTAGCAAAGCCCTTCTAAGATCTACATACCCACCGATCACGGCCTGCTCTACTTTTTGGGCAGAGTCATAGTAGCCATCAGCAACTGTCCTGTTATCTGGCTGGATCGTCAAGCTATCCTTACAGGAAGAAAGATTTAGGAGCAGCACCAGGATAAGAATTGGTCTAAAGAATTTCATATCGTTCATTTAAATCGTCGTTTTTATAGTGCCAGTTTAAGGCCCAGCACAAGAGATGAAGGTAGTGGAGTGCCAGTTAGGCTTAGGTCACGTCTACGGATACCGGTTATATTTTCCTCTGGATTGACCCCGCTGTAATTCGTCAATGTGATCAGGTTATCAGCACGAAGGAATACCTGTATATCACTGATGGATGCGATACGTTTGAGTACTGGCCCGAGATGATAAGTGATCGCCGCTTTGTTTAAGCGGATAAAACTTGCATCCTCAACTGTTCTTATACCCTGGTAAACAGTGCGACCTGTAACATCCCTTGAGCTGAAGTAATATGGAGTCTCTGCATTTTTGAGCGGGAAACTGTTACCTACCAGATCTGCAAAATAAGTACTGGTGAATGATTCGGTAAGCACCTCTGCACCCCAGGCATAACTGGCCGTGAAGCTGGCTGAGAACTTTTTATATCTAAAGGTATTACTAAAGCCACCAAATGCTTTGGCTTCCGTATTGCCCACTACTTTTGCTACACCTCCTTCATAAGCCACCAGCGAAGTCACCGCATCTCCTTTAGATAATGCAGACAGATAGTTAAGGTTTGTACTTTGAATATTAATTGGCAATGACCTTACCATATTTTTATAAGCTGCAATGTTTACAGCTGTAGACCAGCCGAAATTAGGCGTATTGAACCAAACACCTTGAACTTGTGCTTCGAAGCCCGAAAGGCCCAGAGAGGCACCTGTTTCGTATTGATAGTCGGTACCACTAATGTTAGGAAGGTTTCGCTGATAGGTAAAGTTCCTATACGTTTTGTCGAAGTAGTTGACATCAAGATTTAACCCAGGTAGGATATTGAACGACAGTCCGGCGTCAAGCTGATAAACACTCGCGCTTTTTGCATCTGGGAAGGCAGAGTAAAGAAGGCCCACTCCGAGCTTGTTTCCACCGCTGTAATCGCCGTAAGCTCCCAGTTCACCGCGGTAAACATCTGAGCCACTAAGTATTCCCGTTTTGCCGTAGGCAACGTTGGCTTTTACAGGAATGTTTAAAGTATTTTTAAGATTGTAATGAATTCCTAATGCTGGATAAAATGCCCATTTATCATCATATAATGAACTTCCATCGGCACGAATTATCATATTTACATCCAGATCATTTTTATAATTCCATTTCCATGTACCAAAAAACGATAGGATCTTTTCCATTTGATGGTCAGAGAAAGCGTTGACCTGATTGGCATTGTAGCCAGTAACTACCTTTACAAAGTCAGAGCCTCCGCTTTTCAACCCGCGACTTCCATCAATGGAAGTTAGCCTGTCATCATTGCTCCTTAACTCATTGCCAATAGTCATATCCAGCTTCAATACATCAGAAAGCTGTGTAATGTAATTTAATGAAGTATTGATCGTGAGTAATTGTCTCTTAAGTGTTCCGCTTATTGCGTAAATCCTCCCGTCTAGGATATTAGATGGTACATATGCATCACGACTTGCAGCATCATAGGAAAGCGAGGGAACCGCAGTGATTTTCAGTTTAGGGTTAAATGCGTAGGATAACCTAAGAGAAGAGACCAAACCAACATTTCTGTTCTTATCCATCAAAAAGCCTTCTTCATTGATGATCGGCAATACCATTTCGCGATTAAACTCGCCAGCATAACGGCCGTCTCTTCTGGTTAGCGAAAGATTATTATAGAAATGCGCTGACAACTTTGGGGTGATGTTATACTTAGCATTTAAAAATAAAGACTGGCGGCCAAAGCCTGAGTCCTTTATATATCCTTTGTCTTTGTAGTTTGTTAACCCGAAGAGATAGGAACCATAGTCACCACTACCATCTACTGTGAGATTCTGTTCGTTTACAAAGCCTCCATTACCGTATACTTCTCGGCGGGCCTGAGTATTGAAATTATAGAAAGCATCATCCCGATAGTCCATTCCTTGCAGAAAGTTTGCGCCTGCAAATGCATTGGCACTTACATGAATGGCACCTGATACTCCTTCTTTCATAATAATGTTGATGGCTCCGTTTGGTGCTTGCACACCAAAAGCAGCCAGACGATCGATCTCTTTGATGACTTCAATCTTATCAATCTGATCCACAGAAAAATAGGAGAGTGGATTGATCCCGGTTACATCAGAGGGGCTGGCGACAATTGGAACACCGTTGATCAGAATCAGCGGCATGGTAGATTTACTGGTAGGATTCAAACTTAGACCGCGCAAGTTCAATATCGACTGGGAACCGGGGGTACCAGACCAGTTTTTGATCCGGAGTCCAGGAATGTTTCCTGATAGAATATGCTCTATCCCGCTTCGGTTGGATGTTACAACGCTGTCTACCACCAGCGTATCCTGTGCACATACATCCATAACCACGCTGCTGATAGCAATCAACAGAAACATAGCTTTCCAAATGCATTTTGGCAATAACTTCATAATATCGATTAAAATTTTGTGACTATCCCTAACCTTAAGGGGCTGTCTTATCGACTACCCTAAAAGTTAAGCAATACTAAACAATGTTTATTAAGATAATAGTCTACAAAAATTAACGAATTGTGAATACGCGACTTTTTAAGCCTTCTTGATGTTAAATAATACTACCAATCCTCCTATGCACCTATAACCGGATCTGTGAAGCCGTGTAGCCCATTCTCAACTCGCCCGGCATAGCGACGGGAATAATTGTTGTAACCTGTTACCCCAATATGCAGATCGTACCATTGATGGCTCTTTTGAAGATCTATCATTCTTCCAATTTTTTGTCCGCCTTTAAGGCTGATGATTTGATCGGGCAGTTGGTAAGCCTGATCTATAATAATGATCTGCAAATCTTTCGTTTTATTCAGGTTGACCAGATTGATTACCAGCCCTGCATTTCTATCGGCGAAAACCTGAATGGCAAGCTCCGGATCACTCTGATTACCTGCGAATAATCTAAAGAAACCATTCGGACCATTCAATACTAAGTCGTATCCCCCATCTTTGAACGCAGAGAGCGGCCAGGTGTATCTCAGCTCGTCATTGCTTTTTACTGCAAAGTTCCAGTTCCGCATGGCCTCTGGGTTTTCAGTACCCTCCTTATTAGGCTTGTGTGTAGAAATGTTAAAAGGTACACCACTACCTTTTCCGCATTTCATCCGAATCTCAAAGTCATCGCGCGAATGACTCAGTTCTCCATTGACGTTTAACTCATATGGCAATGCGCAAGAGCGTCTTTTACCCCTTTCTTGTCGAGGGAAAGACTTGAACGAAGCCGGACTTTCATTTACTTTCGCAATCTCTTGGCTGCTAAGCGCTTTAAAGTTATCCGGCAATGCCTTAAACTTTGCATTGTATATGCCTTGTATGGTTCCGTTTCTATCTAATGGCGTTGGGTAAGTGATCTTTTCCCCATTGTAAGGCCTAAACACTGAAGTCAGGTCGCCACAAACTGTACGTCTCCAATCGCTGATGTTTGTTTCTGTAATTGCTTTGCCTGTTTTCTTTTTCAAAAAGGTTTCCAAAAATTGCAGGCATGACGTATGGTCGAAGATTTCTGAGTTTACCCAGCCCCCGCGACTCCATGGCGATGCAATCACCATTGGCACTCTGAAACCAAGTCCGAGAGGACTTTCGCGACGGCGGTCGCCTTCTTTATCGCCCAGTTGATCTACTTGCTCTTTTGTCACATGCTCTACACGGGTATCTATACCGGAAGAACATTTACCTGTCCCCGGTTTTCCTGTTTGAGGAGGCACATATGGCGCAACATGGTCAAAATACCCATCATTTTCATCATAATTAAGTATGAAGATTGTCTTCTTCCATACTTCAGGCTTTTTGGTTAAAATATCCAATACCTCAGAAATGTACCAGGCGCCATACCATGGTGAGCCCGGATGATCTGAAAAGTTAGATGGCGCTACAAGCCAGCTAACGACTGGCAGCTCATTGTTCTTTACATCTTGCCTGAACTGATGCAAGACATCTCCCTTAGGCACCTTCAGTTCACGTTCTACGCCGTTATCATTGTAAATAAGCTGTTCCAACTTGTGATAATTTGGATCACCTGTATTGGTTACGAAAGCTTTTTTATGGATACTTTTTTCAAAATCAGACAGCCGATCGAACCGCTCATCAGTCCATTCTAAATTCGCTTTTTCTAAGAGCAATAGCTCTGCCCTTCTTTCTGTTATTTCATTTAGAACCTTAGGCGTCTGCTCTTGCTGTAGCAACTCCCGTATCGATTTTTCTACTTCCGCTAGTCTAGTTGGAAGATAGTCCCGATGGGCCTTGTGCAGCCGGACATGATATTGTTTAAAAAACTCCAGGTCATTATCGGTAAAATTAGTGAGCCAGTCATCTTCTTCACCATTTAACCCAACACCGATACTAAGTTCATTTTGATAAACTTTCCAAGAGACACCTGCTTCTTCCAAACGCTCAGGATAGGTTTTCCAATGGATGTCTTTGTGATCTATTTCACCATTATAAACCTTCGCGGGAGAATGTTCTTGCTGCTGCTCGCGGAGGGTACCTGACCAATACATGACCCGGTTTGCACTTGTACCGGTAAGCACAGAACAGAAGTTCTGATCGCAAACAGTGAATGCATCGGCAAGTGCATAATAGAAAGGGATGTCATTACGATCATAATAGCCCATGGTTAGCGGCATTTTTTCATAGTCTGGATTCCCCGATTTCTTACTTTCCAACCATCCATCCATCATACCTTGGTTGCGCGCATCGACCTGGTTGTCCCAAGAATGCGGCAAGGACTGCATCCAGGTAGCCTTAGAGTTTTTGATGTCTAAATTAAAGGGTATAAAAGTTTCGTTTATCTTGTTAGTCTGCAGCCATACCGTGTTCTTATTCGGCAACTGCATTGCACGGGGATCATCAAATCCGCGGACTCCCTGTAGCGTACCATAACAATGGTCAAAGGAACGGTTCTCCTGCATCAGAAAAACAATATGCTCGGCATCCAAGTAAGTACTACCCTCTTCTGCTTCGATGGCGAGGGCCTTTATGATCGAATCTGGCATTATTGAAAAGAGCCCGGCTGCACCTGTTAGCAGTGATGCTTTTTTTATGAATTCACGGCGTGTATCAGTCATGGTTTGTGTTTTATGATTGTTTGTGCCAAATATAACAAACCCATGTTAACTGAAATTTAACATAGTGTTTGTTTATTGTATATAAATATTGTTTAGTTTTGCTAAACAATATTTATATGGGCAAAAAAATAAAAATGGTTGTTTTCGATATGGCCGGGACAACTGTAAACGAAGATAACATTGTGTACAAAACAGTTAGAAACGCAATTAATAATACCGGATTTAACTTTACACTAGATCAGGTTTTAACGGAGGGTGCAGGAAAAGAAAAATTACAAGCTATAAAAAGCATTTTGAAAACTTACGGTAATAATACCGACGAGAAGCTGGCAAACGAAATCTATATCGACTTCTCAGCTAAATTAACAACCGCTTACCAAAATGCCAGTCTGATTCCTCAGCCAAATGCTGCTGAGTTATTCTCAACTTTGAAAGAACGCGGTATATTAACGATTTTAAACACGGGATATCAAAGGACAGTAGCTGAGTCGATCATCGAAAAGCTAAAGTGGAATGAAGGAACAGAGTACGACAAACTGGTTACTGCGACAGACGTAAGTGGTAGTCGCCCAGAACCTGACATGATCCAGTTTGCTGCAGAAGAATTTGGCATTGTACCCTCTGAAGTAATAAAGATAGGCGATTCAATTATCGATATTCAAGAAGGGAAAAACGCTGGCTGTGCGCTAAGTATTGGCATTACAACTGGGGCACATACAGCTAAACAACTCCAGTCTGCTAATCCTGATTACATCATAGATAACTTATTGGAGTTGTTGCCGATAATTGACCGGTATTAAGCACTTTTGCCATGACGAGCTTCGATTAGCTGTTCACAAAGGCCGAAAGATAATGTCATGCCGTTGCCCCCCATGCCATTAATGATGGTTACACCATCTGCGGGCTCAAGTATCAATTCAGTCTGACCGTTGGTTAGCTTAGGCAAGATGCCATTCCAGGTCTGTATGATTTGGGTATCTTTAAGACGTGTGAAGGTGGCGAGGTAAGTAAGGATCAGCTTGTTGATAAAATCCTTATTGAAAGGGTCGTGAACCAGGCCATATTCATGCGAATCCCCAATGGTCAATTCGCCAGTATGGTTTTGCGAGGCCATGACGTGAATTCCCCACTTCAGGTATTCTGCATATTCTACCTCATACCTTTCACGAAGTGCGGGTAGTGAAGGCGCTACCTGAAAACCAGGATAATGTACCATGGATAAACTACCACATAATGAAGGACCAATACGCCAGTTTTCTGGCTGTGCGATCATGCGCATCATTTGCAATTTACATTTGGTAATAGGTGTAGCTGCAAATAGTTCGGGATAAAGCGTTTCAAATTCATCGCCACCACAAACAAATATTTCATCTGCCGACCATATACGGGTTCCACTACGCACCGTATTCTGGTTAATTTCAGTAATGGCTGTGTTCCAATGAAAAGCAACGGAATATTTTTCAGATAAGTACTTGGCGATCTGCCCGATGGCAGCGCGTGCTTCAACAATCATTTCGGTACCACTCCACAAAGCGCCTTTCAAGCCATCGGGATTTACAGCGGCAGATTTTGCCAGAGTCTGATCAGGCGTTAACAGCCTGCAGTCTCGAAGATCACGGTTGATCCCGACGTACTCTTCCATCACGCGAAGCTCGTCGTCATGGTATGCCATATGTAAGGAACCAAGCTCGTCATGCCAGATACCCGCCTCTACGGCGATTTCCTTCCAGATGCAGCGGGACAACATGGCACGTTCGAAAAGCGGACCGTTTGGTTGACCAATTGGCCACACCATGCCAAAATTACGGATGGAGGCCCCTACCGCGTGCTCGTTACGTTCAAATACAGTAACTTGATGACCACGCATAGCCAATGCTCGTGCAGTGGCCAAACCAACAATACCAGCACCAATCACGATGGCTGTTTTTCTACTCATATAACTGATAAATTTAATGTTTTATTTTGAGCGAGCGAACGACGTGCGCTTTGAGAGAAATAGATTGAGGATAGTAAAGCCGCCGAAGCGCCGACTACAGACATGATTATAAGCCCATTCTGAAAAAAAACGTTCCAACTGACCTTAGAATGACCAAGTTCCTTTACCATTAATACACTGATGCTGCCCAAATATCCTATCGCATCGGCGACGTACATGATGAAGCCGACGTTGCTTTTATAATTGAAGGCTGCGATCATCCGTTCAAAGAAAATAGCGTTGTAAGGAACATAGCCTGCATATAAACCCAGACCAGCGAGCGTCATCCAGGTCGTGGGACTAATTATGTCCGCCTTGAACAATATGGTAGAGCCGCCCGCTAGTAAACATCCGCAGAAAATGAAAACGTGAATAATACTGAAGGCTTTTAAATTGTCTTTCACCAGTATCAGCAAACTCATCCCTATAAGTACCGCTACTGAAATAATAGAATCTATATAAGTGTAAATACTATTGCTATTGACGCCTAACCCTGCCCATATTTCTACTTCAAAATTGTCGCGAACATCACGCATAACAGTGAGCAAAACATAAACGATTATGGTAAGGATGATCCCTGGTAAAAACCGGGCTATAAAGGCGCGGCGGTCCGAAGCACTCATGGCAACGCGCTCAGTACGCATTTGCTTATCCTTCGCATCTGGCGGCGGCATTAATTCCAGCAGCAATACAAATAAAAGCAACGGGATTGCGAAAATAGCCCCCGTTAGAAAAGGCATCTGATATTCACTGACTTGAAAGTCGGTGATCAGCGTGCGTCCAACGGTTTTGACAAAGCCGGAAGCAAATATGAGGCTAATGGAAAGTACAGCAGCCATAAATTCAGTTGCTCGCCGACCTTCAAGATAACCAAATACAAGACCCCAGATCATGCCTAACGGACAACCGTTTATGAATAAGAAGATAATATTATAAGGTGCGGGCACAATTGAAAAACCAAGTAAAGCGAGCCAGGAAATACCCACCAGTACCAATATCGCTTTGCCGCGATTCATAGCCTTTATCTCTGCTATGAACTTTATGCCATAGAATTTACTCAATGTATAGCCCAGAATCTGGGCAATAACCAGCCAAGCTTTATAATCGACATTCAGGAATTCGAGTCCGGAGTAACTGCCGGCAGCGAAAGCTTTACGGAAGGCGTACATAGATGTATATGCCCCGAATGCCGAGACAGCCCCCAATACCGAAAGGGCACCATAGGGCCAGGTGGCCATAGTTAATTTTAAGGCCTTGATCCAGCCTGTTCCAACAGGCCTTTCTGGTGTTACTGACTGCCCCATGCTAAACAATTAATGTTTAGCAATTATAAACTATGTTTATTAATAATAAACTAACTTAATGTTAAGATAACTTTAAGAAGCAGAGCGTTCTTCGAAGAAATAAACCACCAGCATGCTTGCAGGTTTATCGGTATTGTTTTTTGGAGTGTGCGGGATGCGGCCGTCGAATAACATGGAATCGCCCTGACTCAAATAATAACTTTTATCATTAAAGAGATATTCTACTTCTCCCGACAAGATATATTTGTATTCATAGGCTTCGGTTTCTACCAGATCGCGGTGTGAATCTGGCGCCAGCTCCAATATCACCACATCTACTGTAGAATTTTTTATGGATTGGGAAAAGATGCGCTGGTAATGGAAACCTTCTGCATCTTCTTTCTCAAAATGCTCGTAATCGGCCTTGCGTTTAATGATTGGCTCCGTTTCTTCGCTTTTGTGACGAATATCTTTAAAGAAAGCATTCAGATCGATGTCTAAAGATTTGATAATATCTATCAGCACAATCAGCGAGGGTATTGTCCGGCTGTTTTCTATTTGAGAGATTAGCCCTTTACTTACACTAGCCCGGGTTGCCAATTCCTGTACGGTGATGTTCTTATCTCGCCGGCGTTCCTTTATTCGGTTGCCTATTTGTATTAATATATCGTCTTGCATGGGATATGCTTAGTTTGAATCGGTTAAAATATGGATTATTTTTTATGGAACAGACCGATGGCTGGATTGATTTATATTACAGTTGTCCCTTTTTAATCTCTTTAAAGACTGATCAGTTAAACTATCCACTCTTTAAGTTCCATCATTTATACTGTAGGCAATCAAGATATCCTTATCAAAAACCATATAGTTATGTGGTTCCACTGAACTGAAACAGACCAGGTTGGACACATCATGTCTAGCAGTAATCATCGTATGCATCTTAACTCCGCCATTTTTTTCCAGGTAAGGGATTGCATTCCGCACCCATTCAAACATCACTAAACAAGCTGGTCGTGTAGGAATCTAAGATCCTTTTTAGGCAGTGTTCTTGGCTTGATATCCTATAAAAAATTCTTGTATTGCCCAAAGATAGCACGATACTTTAGCGCTGATCCACGACTACTTCTTAGAAATAGCACCAACGAATAATGCCTTTAGCTGTTAACCAAAGGCATTAAATCAATTTACTTGGCGGAGAGTGAGAGATTCGAACTCTCGATACCCTTTTGAGGTATACACACTTTCCAGGCGTGCTCCTTAAACCACTCGGACAACTCTCCTTTTTGCGAGGAGTGCAAAAGTAAAAAATTAATCGATTACTGTTACTTTTAACATATTCGTTTTCCCTTTTGCTTCCATCGGAATAGCCGCAGTGTTAATAATCACATCGCCCTTTTTAACCAATTTATATTTTTTTAACAACTCGTTCACGTCTTCGATCGTTTCATCAGTACTTTCAAACTTGTCATAGTAGAAACCTTGAACACCCCAGATCAAACTTAGGCTATTTAATAAGCTTCTGTTGCTGGTGAAAATATAGGTTAATGCTTTTGGTCTGTGGCTTGAGATTTCGAATGCAGTGTAACCACTAACAGTCATGGATACGATCCCAACAGCGTTAGTCTGTTTAGAAAGAAAACAAGCTGAATCACATACCGCATCACTCAAGAAAGTATCAGCTTTAGGCTTAAGGAACTTCTCAGGATGGAAAGGGTAATTGTTATGCTCTATATTCTGAATGATCTTTTGCATGGTTTCAATAACTATCAATGGAAATTCTCCAACCGAAGTTTCACCACTTAACATTACAGCATCAGCGCCATCAAGTACCGAGTTAGCTACGTCATTCACCTCAGCACGCGTTGGTCTCGGAGTAGTGATCATACTTTCCAGCATCTGGGTTGCAACAATAACAGGTTTTGAAGCTGCACGACATTTTTGAACGATCATTTTTTGAAGCAAAGGAACTTCTTCCATTGGCATCTCTACACCCAAGTCTCCACGGGCAACCATGATTCCATCAGAAACAGCAATGATCTCATCGATATTCGCAATTGCTTCGGGTTTCTCAATCTTAGCAATAACTCTCGCTGTTTTCCCTCTCGCTTTGATAATTTCCTTTAGCTCGACGATGTCTGCTGCATTACGTACAAACGAAAGACCGATCCACTCTACGTCATTCTGTAAAACAAATTCCAGGTTATCTCTGTCTTCTGGGGTTAGCGACGGAATAGAAACTTTGGTATTAGGAAGATTAACGCCTTTTCTTGAAGTAAGAATCCCACCATGAACTACCTCGCAGATCACCTCATCTTTAAGGTTGGTTTCGATCACGCGCATTTGTAATTTTCCATCATCTAAAAGGATGATTTCACCTGGCTTAACATCCTGAGGAAAAGTATCATAAGTGATGTAGATACGCTCTTCATTACCTACACATTTTTCTGTAGTAATGGTAGTTCGAGCACCGTTAATAAGGTTTATTCCACCTTCTTTTACCGTGCCGATTCTGATCTTAGGACCTTGCAAATCGGCAAGTATGCCTACATTATAATTATATTTTTCATTAAGGCTTCGAATGGTGTCCAATACCGCCTGGTGATCTGCTTGTGATCCGTGAGAAAAGTTTAAGCGGCACACATCCAGTCCGGCATTAAACATACTATATAAAACTTCAGGTTTGGCGGATGCAGGACCTAAGGTGGCTACAATTTTTGTTCTTGAATGAAATGGTTTCATTAGGTTATTAATATTATTTTGTCTGATATACTAGATTCAAATATAGTGTATTTAATACACCTACAATATAAAATTTACATTACCAAGTTTTCTCTGGACTTCAATCTTTTTGGGTCAATTTGCGCAGCCACCTGAATATCAGCTAGTTTGTTTAGCCCCGTAAGTATGTAATTCAAATCTTCCTTATCGACATATTGATGGATGACCATAAAAAAATCAACTTTGTTCATCTCAGGAATTAAAAACCCTTCTGCATTTCTATTGTTAATCAGGTAATATTCAAGCTCGCCCTGCTCGACGAAAAAGTAATATTTAGAAAAGGCAAGAGGTTCTTCGTCGATGTTAAAGTAGACTTCATGGTCGCCTATTTTCTGAAAATCGAAGTTAAGGCTAGTATTGATTTTATGACACAAAACATAATCCTTTAGAGAAGCGGTGATCGCGATCAATACAAAATCAAGGTCTAACGATAGCTTTAAATAAGTTTTGTTCAAATCAGATATATTAGGGGAATGCGAAATTATAAAACTAATTTTACTTTAATGTTCCGAATAAAAACATTAAAATTGGTAGAGAAATAAAAACATTTGAAATGTGTTAGAATTTATTTTTCTTTGCACTGAATTATTTAACCATTAAATTATAATCATTATGTCTGATATTGCTTCAAGAGTTAAGGCTATTATCGTTGAAAAATTAGGTGTAGATGAAAGCGAAGTTACACCAGAAGCTTCTTTCACTAACGACTTGGGTGCGGATTCTTTGGATACAGTAGAACTTATTATGGAGTTTGAAAAAGAATTCAATGTAGCAATCCCTGATGATCAGGCTGAGACCATTGGTACAGTAGGTCAAGCAATTGCTTACTTAGAGAAAAACGTTAAGTAATACGGTCTCCGTATAATCCGTATAAATGGAATTAAAAAGAGTTGTAGTTACGGGGTTAGGTGCGCTCACTCCGATTGGTAATACCATCCCAGAGTTCTGGGAAGGTTTGCTGAATGGTGTGAGCGGCGCCGGTCCTATCACTGGTTTTGACACGTCGAAGTTCAAAACCAAATTTGCATGCGAGCTTAAGAACTTCAAAGCTGAAGACTTTTTGGATAAAAAGGAAGCGCGCAAGTTGGATCCATTTGTTCAATATGCGTTAGTATCTACAGACGAGGCCGTTAAAGATGGGGGCTTCGATTTTTCACAATTAGACACGAACCGGATTGGCGTAATCTGGGGATCTGGTATTGGTGGATTTAAAACTTTTCAGGATGAAATGAAGAACTTCTTTCTAGGTGATGGTACTCCACGCATAAATCCGTTCTTTATCCCTAAAGTAATCATTGACATTGTTCCCGGCCATATATCGATAAAATATGGTTTACATGGTCCAAACTTCGCTACAGTTTCTGCATGTGCTTCTTCCACAAATGCTATGATTGACGCATACAACTACATCCGTTTGGATATGTGTGACGTTGTTATAAGCGGTGGTTCGGAGGCGATCATAAACGAAGCTGGAATAGGCGGTTTTAATGCAATGCATGCGCTTTCTACTAGAAATGATGATCCAAAAACAGCCTCCAGGCCTTTCGATAAGGACCGCGATGGTTTTGTCGCCGGTGAAGGAGCTGGAACAATCATTCTTGAGGAGCTAGAACATGCTATAAAACGTGGAGCTAAAATATATGCCGAACTGGTAGGTGGCGGAATGAGTGCCGATGCCAATCACATTACTGCTCCACATCCTCAGGGCTTAGGTGCAAAAATGGTAATGACTAATGCATTGAGAGACGCGAGAATGACCACTGCTGATATTGATTACATCAATGTTCACGGCACTTCTACTCCACTAGGAGACATTTCTGAAAGCCAGGCTATTGTAGACCTTTTTGGAGAAGATGCCTATAAGCTTAACATTAGCTCTACAAAGTCGATGACAGGTCACTTATTGGGAGCGGCTGGTGCTATTGAGGCTATCGCTTCGATTCTTGCCCTTAAGAATGGCGAGGTACCTCCTACTATCAATCATTTTAATGATGACCCTGCCTTTGATCCAAAACTGAACTTCACATTCAATAAATCACAAAAGAGAGAGATTCGTGCTGTAATGAGCAACACCTTTGGCTTTGGTGGTCACAATGCGTCTGTGATTTTCAAAAAATACGAAGCGTAACAGTCTTAATTTAATTAATGTCAATATTTGACCTATATAAGCTTTATCTATCTGCAGATAAAGACTTTATAAAAAAGTTGAACAACATTTTGGGCTTCGTGCCAGGCAATACCGTTTTGTACAAAATGGCGTTCAGACATAGGTCTGTGGCAAAGCTTTTAAAGAACGGGAGCAAAAGCAGCAACGAAAGACTGGAATTTTTAGGTGATGCTATTTTGGGATCTGTGATCGCAGAACTTCTCTTTAAAAGTTATCCCTACAAAGAGGAAGGCTTTCTAACAGAAATGCGCTCCAAGATTGTAAACCGCGCCAACTTAAATCAATTAGCTCGTAAAATGGGCTTCGACCAGCTTATCGTTTTTGATCAAAAGACGGTTAACATACAGACCAAGCATCATTCTATGTTAGGTGACGCGTTCGAAGCATTGATCGGAGCAATCTATCTAGACAAGGGCTACAACTTCACGAAAGACTTTTTAATTAAAAGAATCGTAAAGCCTTATGTTGACATCCATACGCTGGAATTGACAGAAACAAATTTTAAGAGTAAGCTCATCGAATGGTGCCAGCGCCATGGTAAAGACATCAGTTTTGATATGGTTCAAAATGGAGAGGGTGAAAGCGCTAAACTATTTACGATAAATGCAGTAATTGAGGGTGAAAGTTTCGGTGTAGGCAGGGATTACAATAAAAAAAATGCCGAAAAACTTGCTGCTGAAAAAGCTTGTGAAGCTTTGTCGATTTAAAAGGACTATTTCTTAAGGGTTGCTTTGTGAGTTTTGTATGCTTCCTTAATGTATTTTAAAGCATCATACCGCGCCCAATTTTGAGCTTGTTCGTATTCCGGTCTGTAATTGAGCATAAAGTTCTCCAGTTCCTCACCCTTAAGATCGGTATTCGCCTGAATGATGGTTTCATTAAAGAAGCCGTCGATTAGGGTTTGTTGCATTTCCGTTTCATAATACCTCCCAAATCTTCTGGCATTCTTCGGTGTACGTCCAAACGTTTCATACAAAGCTGTTAACGGTTTGAACAAGAAAGACAAGACTGGAGGTTTTCCTGAGTAAAAAGCACCCTTGTTCCGGTACTCTTGTTTCATATCCGTCAGCTCCTGCTTCTTACTTATTCGATTGATGTTTACCTCACTCAGCATTTGACCCCGGCGCAGTCTAATAACAAGATCCTTTGCTGAACTAACTGTGATATTGGAGTCCGTATATTCTCTCTGGTAAATTTGAATGGTATCACCTATTGCGGCCTTGATCTCAAAAATACCCAGACTGTTGGTTGTAGAAGTGTAAGTTGTGCGTTTATTGTACAGCTGTGCCCCAACTACCCGGCTACTGTTACCCAATTCCATTAGTACTCCTTTGAGCATAAAATCCTGCTGGGCAAATGTTGGTGCCACCGAAAAAAGGCAAACCAATAAAGTCAGGAAAATATTTCGTTGATTACTTGGCATCAGTGATTGTTAATTTGTAAAATTAAGTAATGTTTACCAATCCAATAAGTTAAATAAAGTTAAATGGCGAGTACAGCCAATAAATTATATCTTTGCACATGATAAAATCGATGACAGGATATGGCCTGGCTGTTGCTGATCAGGAAAATGTAAAGTTTTCAGTAGAGATCAAATCGTTGAATAGTAAGTTCCTGGAACTGAACCTAAAGCTGCCCCGCGCATTCTCTGAAAAAGAACTATTACTTCGTAATATTTGTAGCAAGGACATTGAACGTGGTAAAGTTAATATCGCAATTAATGTTGATCGCGGCGAAGAAAGTCTAAAGGGTGCTACAATAAATGCCACCTTATTAAGCAAATACTACAAGCAACTACATGAAATCAATCTTTCATTAGGAGCAGATTCCACCAATTTGCTTCAGGCGGTGCTGAACTTTCCGGAAGTGATTAGTTACACAGAAGAAGAAATAAATGAGGGGGACTGGGATATCTTGAACAGTACATTTCTTAAAGCACTAGCAAATTTTAATGAATTCAGAGCTGATGAAGGAACGGTATTAAAGTCCGACCTCGAGTTGAGAATCAAAAATATACTGCAATTTTTCACCGAAGTTGAGGTATTGGAACCTTTAAGGATTCCTTCAATCAGGGCCAGGCTTAATCAATTTCTTGAAGAAAATGTAGGCAAATTGAATATAGACCAGAACCGTTTAGAACAAGAGCTTATTTATTATATTGATAAACTCGATATTACTGAAGAGAAGATCAGGTTAAGAAGTCATTGCGATTACTTCATCGAGTCTTTAAAAAGTAAAGATGCAAATGGTAAAAAACTAGGATTTATATCGCAGGAAATTGGTAGGGAAATCAATACCATGGGGGCAAAAGCTAACGATGCGCAAATCCAACAACTTGTTGTGGGCATGAAAGAGGAATTAGAAAAAATTAAAGAGCAATTATTAAACGTTCTTTAAGCCAATTGCTTAAAGAACATAAGAATAGAATGAAACAAGGCAAACTAATCATATTTTCAGCACCCTCAGGAGCAGGTAAAACCACCATTGTTAAACACCTTTTGCAAAAGTTCCCTAACCTAAATTTCTCCATTTCTGCCACCACCAGGGAATCAAGGGGAGATGAACAAAATGAAAAAGACTATTACTTCATTTCCAAAGAAGACTTCTTACACCGTGTAGCCAGACAGGAATTCGTAGAATTTGAGGAGGTCTATAACGGAACATTTTACGGTACATTGAGGTCTGAGATTGAACGTATCTGGAATGAAGGCAAACATGTGATCTTCGACATCGACGTAGAAGGTGGTTTAAGATTAAAACGTAAGTATGAAGACTTCGCACTTGCGATCTTTGTTCAGCCACCATCTCTTAAAGTTTTAAAAGAGAGGTTAAGCGGTCGGGGCACTGACAGTCCGGGAAAGTTACAGGAACGTTTTATCAAAGCAGAAAAGGAACTGGAATATGCAGAAAAGTTTGATGTAATCTTGAAAAACAACGATTTAACTACGGCTTGTTCGGAAGCGGAGGAACTGATAGGAAACTTTATAAAAGCCTAATTTGATAATGAAAACAGGGTTATTCTTTGGTTCTTTTAACCCCATTCATATTGGCCATCTTGTAATTGCCAATTACATGGCGAGCTTTAGTGGACTGAAAGAGGTTTGGCTCGTAGTTTCGCCACAGAACCCACTGAAGCAAAAAAGCAATCTGAGCAATATGTACGACCGGTTGGAAATGGCGAAGTTGGCAACAGAAAACGCTCCCCAAATTAAAGTCAGCGATATTGAGTTTGGGCTACCCCAACCATCTTATACCATTGATACGCTTGCCTATCTTCAGGAGAAGTATCCAAGCAGAGAATTCGTCCTGATCATGGGGGCAGACAACCTTGCTTCATTCAAAAAGTGGAAAAACTATGACATCTTGTTAAAAAACTTTGAAATCTATGTTTATCCAAGACCTGGCATTGACCTAACCGACTGGCTGAATCATCCATCAATCAGAATAACAGAGACGCCGCAGATGGACATTTCCTCCACTTTCATACGTAAGGCAATCGCCGCAGGGAATAATGTTCAGTATTTCGTTCCGGATGCGGTACTTTCTTTTATAGATGGCAAAAGCATGTACCGTTAACTAGCTACGGTACAGTAGAAATATTGTCGGTTTCTTGTGAAGGTCAATACGCTCCTGTTTCCACTGTCCCACAGACATAGTTTTAATGTATTCTTCTTCGGCAGTGATGTTACAGGCTACACAAAGCAAAGTCTGTGCCGCTGTATTTTTAAGAATATCCTCGAATAGGTGGTTATTCCGAAATGGCGTCTCAATGAAGATTTGAGTCTGTTTTTTCTGCTGGGCAATTAGTTCCAGCTCTTTAATTTTCTTGACACGTTCTACCTTATCAATTGGCAAATAGCCGTTGAACGTAAAGCTTTGCCCGTTGAAGCCGGAAGCCATCAAAGCCAATAATATTGAGCTGGGCCCAACTAAAGGAACTACCTTTATTCCGCGCTTATGCGCTTCGGAAACGATCTCCGCACCGGGATCTGCCACACCGGGACAACCTGCTTCACTCATCAAGCCGACATCTTTGCCTGTCATCAGCTCTTTAAAGTAAGGCACCATGGAATCGCTTCTCTTGTGCTTACCGTAATCATGGATGATCAGATCTTGCTGAGCAGTTTTGATACCTGCTTCCTTTAAAAATTTACGGGCAGTTTTCTCATTCTCTACAATATACGTCGTCAGTACATTAATCGTTTCGCCAAGGTAAGCGGTAAAAGACTTTTGTGCAGCGTTTTCCGCCAATGGGACAGGAATCAGAAAAAGTGTACCTTTTTGCATAAATTTTAGTGTGATTTAATCCAGGCTGGAAATGAGATACCATCTGACTTCTAAACGCAAAGGTGGCAAAATATTGCAATCTGGATGCAACCTTATCGGATTAAATATCATCATTACAAAAAGGTTTTGTAAATTGTCTACAACGGAAGCAGATTATAAGACTGCATTTAACAGACTTAAACCAATTAAATTACGTTATATCACATAACCATAATGTAATATTTTATAGCTGATTAAACTTTTGAGTTGGTTCGGAACTCAAATTGATATACAAAGAGCGTTAGGAAAATTAAAACACACACACAATGAAAAACATGATCAAATTACCGGCTATTGTGCTGGGGCTCATGCTCCTTCTAACCGGAACCACGCAAAAGGCTGTGGCGCAAGATGAGGACATCTCCATGCAGTCCTTTTATGATGAATTATCGCCTTATGGCACTTGGATCCAGGACCCTCAGTATGGGTACGTATGGAGACCTGATGTAGAGCAAGGTGAATTTAGGCCCTATTACACGAATGGTCGTTGGGCAATGACCGAATACGGAAATACCTGGGTATCTGATTATGATTGGGGATGGGCCCCGTTTCATTATGGGCGCTGGGTTTACAACCGTTACAACCAATGGGTTTGGCTACCCGACACCGTATGGGGACCGGCATGGGTTAGCTGGAGAAGTGGTGGAGGCTATTATGGCTGGGCACCTATGGGTCCTGGTATGAACATCAATGTCAACATCAATATTCCCAGTTTATGGTGGGTATTTGTACCACAACGAAATATTTATTATAACGGATTCCCACGTTATTATTCTCGTAGAAACACGGTGATCATCAACAACACGACGATAATCAACAATACTTACGTTAGAAACAACAGGTACTATTCAAGTGGTCCACGTGCAAATGATATCAGACGTTATACTGGTCGTGATGTAACTGTTTACAATGTGAACCGAACCACAAGACCAAGCCGGACTAATCTTGATGGAAACAGGATTGACATGTACACTCCCGGCAGAAGCGGCAGAACTGGAAACAATAATGGTGTAGCTGCACCAAGAGAATCTGTAAGAGGAGAAGGTTATGCTTCTGCAAGACCGGATCGTGCAGTTCAAGATGGCAGACAAGGTAGTTATACGAGAGATGACAGGACAACATCTGAGCGTGTTGGAAAACAGAGACAAACCACACCGCAAAGAATTGATCAACCTCAAAGACAAGTACAACCTCAAAGGGTTGATCCAAGAGTAGAGCAGGTAGAGCAACCTCAAAGGCAAGCAAGGCCTGAGCGGCAAGCGCAACCTCAACCTCAGAGACAAGTTCAACCTGAGCGCCAACCTCAGCCTCAAAGACAGGAAGCTCCACAACGAATGGAAAGAAGACCAGAAGTTCAGCAGGCTCCGCAGCGAATTGAACGTTCTGAACCGGCACCGAGCAGGTCATCAGGAAATGAAAGTCGCGATAATTCCGGATCAGCAAGACCAGTAAGAAGTGGGCGAGGGTAGTTTAAAAAGCGAGTAATGAGAAAGCCGGCAGACAGCCGGCTTTTTTATTATCTTTGCAGCTTTGCAAAAAGCATACGCTTAAATCTTTATGATTAACCCGGAAATAGAAAAACGAAAAACATTTGCCATTATCAGTCACCCGGATGCAGGGAAAACTACTTTAACAGAGAAGTTTCTTTTGTTTGGTGGTGCCATTAATACCGCAGGTGCCGTAAAACGAAACAAAGCCAACCAAAGCAGCACATCAGATTTCATGGAAATTGAGAAGCAGCGTGGAATTTCTGTAGCAACCTCCGTAATGGGTTTTGAGTATAATGGCAAACGTATTAATATTTTGGATACTCCTGGTCACAAAGATTTCGCAGAAGATACTTATCGTACCCTTTCTGCTGTAGATAGCGTGATTCTGGTAGTGGATTGTGTGAAGGGGGTAGAAGAGCAAACAGAAAAACTTATGGCGGTATGCCGCATGAGGAACACTCCTGTAATTATCTTCATAAACAAGATGGACCGCGAGGGTAAAGATGCTTTTGACCTACTGGATGAAATTGAAAATAAGTTAAATATCAGTCTGTGCCCGCTTTCATGGCCAATTGGTTTGGGTCATACCTTCAAGGGTGTGTATAGCATTTACGATAAGCACCTGAATTTATTTGAACCCGACAAAACCAAAATTAGCGAGCCGGTAATTCAGGTGAGCGACCTTAATGATCCCAATCTGAATAATTTTTTAAAGCCAAAAGAACTTGACGGACTTAAAAGCGATCTGGAGTTGGTTGATGGCGTATACGGTTCTCTAGATAAATCAATGTATATCGAAGGATTGCTGGCTCCCGTATTTTTTGGAAGTGCGATCAATAACTTCGGAATTAAAGAACTTTTAGACACATTCATAAATATTGCGCCAAGCCCTAAGAGTCGCGAGGCCGAGCAGCGTGAAGTGATGGTAGATGAAAAGAACTTTACTGGATTTGTATTTAAAATCCATGCTAACCTTGACCCTAAACATCGTGACCGAATCGCCTTCTTAAGGGTATGCTCCGGCAAGTTTGAAAGAAATAAGTTTTATTACCATTCCCGACAAGAAAAGAAGCTGAAGTTTTCCAATCCCATGGATTTCATGGCTAATGAAAAAAGCATTGTTGAAGAAGCCTGGCCGGGAGACGTTGTTGGCTTATATGACAGCGGCAACTTTAAAATTGGCGATACATTGACTGAAGGAGAAAAACTTCAGTTTAAAGGCATCCCTAGCTTCTCTCCGGAGATATTTAAGGAGGTGGAGAATAGAGATCCACTTCGTACCAAACAACTTGAAAAAGGGATTCAGCAGTTGACAGAAGAAGGTGTAGCACAATTATTTGTACAGCAACCCGGAAATAGAAAGATTATTGGTGCCGTTGGGGAACTTCAGTTTGAAGTTATTGCCTTTAGGTTAGAGCACGAGTATGGCGCGAAAGCCCATTTCAGGATGCTGACTTACGGCCGTTCCAATTGGGTAACTTCTAAAGATAAAAAGAAATTAGAGGAATTCTTGAAACGTAAGCAAGCACACATCGGACAAGATAAGGATGGTAATCCCGTATTCCTCGCAGATAACGATTTCATGATCAATATGACCATGAGGGATTATCCGGATATTGAATTCCACAAGACTTCGGAATTCAAATAGAAAAAGGCGACCCCATCGATCGCCTTTTTTATTATTTAAGCTGATCTAGAGCTACCTTAATCCTTGGCAGCATATCTTTAATGTCCTGCAAGGTACAAGCACCTACAGAAGCTCGATACCACGGCATGTTATCATCGTTACCAAATGCCGAAAAAGGAACCAATGCCACTTTAGCTTCCTTGATTAAATAGAAATTTACCGCAGCGCTATCCTTCAGGATCTCTCCATTGGGTGTAGATTTACCGATATAATCAATTTTAATGGTAAGGTAAATTGCGCCCATGGGCTGAACGGCATCGACCTCAAAACCTTCTGCTTTTAGGGCGAGGAAGCCCTTATATAACGCGTTCAGACTATCTTGGATCTTAGACTTAAATAGATTCAAAAAGGAATCAAGCACCTCTTTTTTTCCAAAGTAGCCTGCCATAGCTACCTGCTCGGCCTTGGGAGCCCATGCACCCATATGACCAATCAATGCTTTCATCCTGTTTATAATGTCGGTAGGACCGAATCCCCATCCCACCCGAACTCCTGTAGCTGCCAGGCATTTAGAACTTCCATCCACAAAGATCACATAATCTCTAATCTCTGGTCTCAAACTTACTGGATTGACATGGTCAACCCCAAAGGTCAATAATGAATAAATCTGATCATACATGATGTAGAGTGGCTTTTCATTTATGCCCCTGGAATGATTCTCTTCAATCACCAAGTCACAGATTTCTGTTAGTTGGTCTCTAGTAAACATGGTGCCGGTTGGATTCAATGGGGAACACAATGCGAGTAGCGTTGCGCCCTTTAAATGTGGCTTCAGCTGTGCCGCAGTCGGCATAAAATTATTAGTTTCATCTGTTTCTACCGCAATAGCTCTTGCAGATGTAAGGTGACAGTAATGATTATTGTTCCAGGACGGTGCAGGAAATACTACAGTGTCTCCCGGATCAATCAATGCCAGATAAGTGGCATAAATTAATGGACGTGACCCTCCCGAAACCAATATTTCCGAAGCATTATATTCCAATCCGAAGCGCTCTTTCAAAATCTCTGAAATCGTTTCACGTAATGGTAGAACACCATCTGCAGGCGGGTAATTGGTCTGGTGATCATTATATGCGCTAACGATACCGTCTTTTAACTCTTCAGGAATAGGAAAAATCGAGGGGTCAAAGTCACCAATTGTCAGGTTGGCAATCTGTGCACCTTTGCGCTTCATCTCATTAACCTCGTTACCTATTTTAATGATTTCCGACCCGATAAGGGAGCTCGCCAAAACTGATACATTCATTTTCTTGTTTTTTTATATAAATATTAGGCCAATAACTTCTCTATCGCCACCCTTGGTTTTTTAAAATTAAACTGTTCAAGCACTTCTTCCATCATTGCCTCAATTTCAGGATTACAAAGATTACCAATACTTCCTTCATGAGTATGGTTTACTTTGGTGCCGGGAGTAAACGTTCGATTATCTATCGTTTCACCAACAATCTTGTAGGCCTCTCTAAATGGGGTTCCACTCAGAACCAGTTCATTAACAACCTCAACACTAAACAGATAAGCGTACTTTTTATCGTCAAGAATGTGATCTTTTATGCTTATATTCTGAAGCATAAATGTACTCATCTCCAAGCAGTCATTAAGTGAGGTAATGGCAGGAAAGAGATTTTCTTTTAACAGCTGCAAATCACGATGGTAACCGGAAGGAAGATTGGTTATCATCATAGCAATTTCATTAGGCAGCGCTTGAATTTTATTGCAACGTGAACGGATCAACTCGAACACATCTGGATTTTTCTTGTGAGGCATAATGCTGGATCCTGTCGTCAATTCATCAGGAAAACTAATAAATCCAAAATTCTGATTGATGAACAAACAAACATCCATGGCCATTTTAGCCAGTGTAGCTGCGATAGAAGACATCGCCTGACCAAGGATCCGCTCGGTTTTCCCCCTACCCATCTGCGCATAAACTACATTGTAGTTAAGCTTTTCGAATCCAAGCAACTCTGTAGTCATCGTCCGGTTCAATGGAAAAGAAGATCCATATCCGGCTGCAGAACCTAAAGGATTTTTATTACAAACCTTGTATGCAGCCAGCATAAGCTCCATATCGTCTACAAAACTTTCTGCATAAGCGCCAAACCATAATCCGAAGGACGATGGCATTGCAATTTGCAAATGGGTATACCCTGGAAGTAGCTTGTCTTTATGGGTATTGCTAAGCGAGATCAGCTGGGCAAAAAGCATGGCCGTATTCCCCACCATCTTCTCAATGGAGTCTCTAAAGTATAATTTTAAGTCTACCAGAACCTGGTCATTTCTAGATCGTCCGCTATGGATCTTTTTCCCTGGATCCCCAATGCGCTGCGTAAGCATCCATTCAACCTGCGAGTGCACATCCTCCACGTTATCTTCAATGACAAAATTCCCGCTTTCAATCTCTGAATAAATGCTTTTCAACTCCTTTTGAACTGCTATCAATTCATCCGCAGTCAAAAGACCTATGCTTTCCAGCATCTCCACATGGGCCAATGATCCAAGTACATCGAATGCTGCCATCTGTAAATCCAGTTCCCTGTCTTTGCCCACAGTAAAAGTCTCTATATCTTTGTTAACGGTAACGTTCTTTTGCCAGATCTTCATTTATTTTTCAATTAGCTATCGCTGCAAGGGCAGCTTAAGTTTCCTTACAAATATCATAAAAATATGCTTAATCAAAAACGCAACTCCATTGCACAACAATCTTGTCATGCGGGCAATAATTAGGGATAACTGTACTGGCCCAACGGAGATTCAAAATATGCCGCATTTAAAGTTTCAGTGATTGACGCAGAAGCAAAGACTGCCCGTAAGACGATGAAACTTACCTACGATAAGTTGATCGTCGTTTCTCTGCCAACAAACGACAAAACCACGTTTGAAAAGGTAAAAAGCTTTAGTTTCTCCGGTGATCTTCATGATTGGATAGCAATACAATTCGCCAGTCTGAAAACAATGCTAAAGAGCGTGATCTGAAGAATTAAATATGCTGAGACAGGGCTACCTAGCTTATTTATTTGCCGTTTATAACGGGCTTAAGCATAGCAATGTACAATTCAATTCCTTCAGCGATTTCTTCAATAAAGATAAACTCATCGGCCATGTGAGATCTCCCAGAATCCCCAGGGCCAACTTTAACTGAAGAAATACTTAGCAAGGCCTGATCTGAGGTAGTTGGAGAGCCATAAGTAGTTCTTCCCAACGCAATTCCAGATTGAACAAGCGGATGACCTTTATCTATTGATGAAGGTTTAAGCCTGATGGAACGCGGCTTAACGTCGCAAGCAACATTAGTTCTGATAATTTTTAGTACTTCTTCATTAGTATAGGAATCCGTAACACGAACATCAACAGTGAACGTACAAGTTGCAGGAACTACGTTATGTTGAGAACCGGCATTAATTATAGTCACCGTCATTTTTAGGGGCCCGAAAACTTCGGAGACCTTTGAGAAACGATAGTTCCTAAACCATTCGATATCGCTTAAAGCTTTGTAGATCGCATTGTCGCCTTCTTCTCTTGCTGCATGGCCCGCTTTTCCTGTTGAGGTGCAATCCAGCACTAACAACCCCCGTTCAGCGACAGCCAGATTCATTTGCGTTGGCTCACCTACTATAGCAAACTCCAAGTCACCAAGGTCTGGCAGTACGCATTCTAATCCATCATTTCCAGAAATCTCTTCCTCAGCAGTCGCAGCCAGACAAATGTTATAGCTCAGCTCCTCTTGCTCATAGAAGTACAAGAAAGTGCCGATTAAAGATACTAAACAACCCCCGGCGTCATTACTTCCCAGTCCAAATAATTTGTCTTCTTCCACAGCAGCATCATAGGGATCTCTGGTATATCCGGAATTGGGTTTTACAGTATCATGATGTGAATTGAGCAGCAAAGTTGGTTTAGCCGAATCAAAATACTTGTTATACGCCCAGATATTATTTAGCTTTCTAGTCGTTTTAATATCTCGATCTTGCAAAAATTGTTCAATAGCATCAGCTGTTTTATCTTCCTCTTTACTAAAAGATTGAATACTAATCAACTTTTTTAAGAGTTCAAAACTATCTTTTTGCAGTTGTGCTATCATAATTAATCTTTTGTATATAGTGCTCCGGCTTTTATCGCCGATAATTTGATGCCTTTAATTAACGAGGAGCTGAAACCATTGTGCTCCATTTCATTTAACCCAGCAATTGTACAACCTTTAGGGGAAGTGACCTTATCAATCTCTTGTTCCGGGTGAGATTGCATTTGAAGTAATAGGTCGGCAGCTCCTTTTGCGGTTTGCACAGCCATCTTAAGTGCCTCATCTGCATGGAATCCAATCTCAACACCTCCTTGTGATGCCGCTCTTATTGCTCTTAGGAAAAATGCAATGCCGCAGGCGCACAAAGCTGTGGCAGAGGTCATAAGATCTTCATTGATCTTTACCACAGAACCAACTGTTTCAAACATTCTAACTACCTCTTCTACGTTCTCTTTTGCTGCATTATCGGTCGCAACGCAAGTCATAGATTGGCCAATAGCGATCGCAGTATTGGGCATAGCTCTTACGACCTGCACCTCCTCACCAATTTTAGTTCTAATATCTAAACAGCTTACACCAGAAGCAACTGAGATAAACACTTGCTCACCGGACCTTATTGAAGGTTGGATTTGTTCCAACAAATTATTTAATTGTTGCGGCAAAACCGCCAGCACGATGATATCGGCACCAAAAACTACGGATGCATTATCTACACTTACCACAAAGCCTTCTTCAGCTAATGCAGACAGATTTGCGAGATTACGCCTGGTTAGGGTGATCTGCTCAGGTTTAGCATAATTAGCTTTAACTAACCCTTTAGCTAATGATACACCAATGTTTCCACTTCCCAAAATGGCGATATTGCCTTTAAACTGATTCATATTATTGTGTTAATCTAGTTCCAAAATTCTGATTGTCAATCTGCGGAAGCTCGTCAGCCTTCCCAATGTAAACATCCTTAACCCCGCTTTTAATGGCTTCGAAAGCATTGTGAATTTTAGGGATCATACCACCAGAGACAGTCCCATCTGCTTTTAGGCCATCAAACTCGGCCAACCTTATTTCTGAAACCAGTGAGTTGTCGTCTTCGATATCCCTTAAAACCCCTTTTTTCTCAAAGCAATAGATTAGAGAGGTTTCATAAATAGCCGACATTGCAATTGCTACGGCAGACGCTATCGTATCCGCGTTCGTATTTAGTAACTGTGAATCCCCGTCATGTGTAATTGCGCAAAGTACTGGAATTAAGCCTGCTTTGAGTAGGTTTCCAAGTGTCTCTGATGAAACAGAACTTTCGTTAAGATCGCCGACGAATCCGTAATCGATGTCTTTAACTGGTCGCTTAACCGCCTTTATAATATTGCCATCCGCACCGGTAAGACCGATCGCATTACATCCCTTGGCTTGAAGCTGAGCAACCATATTCTTATTGATGAGTCCGGCGTAAACCATTGTAACGATCCTCAAGGTATCGATATCGGTGATCCGTCGGCCCTCGACCATTTTAGCTGTTACACCCAGGGAATCGCCAAGCTCAGTAGCGATTTTCCCCCCCCCATGAACTAGGATTTTATACCCCGGAAGCGCCTTGAAATCCAGCAGAAACTTATACAGCTTTTCTGAGTTATCAATTACATTTCCACCTATCTTAATTACGCTTAGTTTATCCATTCTTAAACCTCGTCATATTGAGCCTCGTCACATTAAGCCACATCTTACTAAGCTCCGTCATGCTGGCGACGCAAAACTACTACAATTTCTCCAACATTTGCTTCAAAACAGCCTGCGCTGCCCATAAACGATTACCTGCTTCGTGAATCACTAATGAATTCGGACCATCCAATATCTCAGAAGAAAGTTCCAAATCACGACGGACAGGCAAGCAATGCATCACCTTGGCATCGTTTGTTCCTTTCAACTTATCATTGTTGAGCATCCAGCCATCAGGGTAAGTTAACACTTTTCCATATTCCTTATAACTCGACCAATTTTTTACATATATATAATCTGCCCCGTTTAGCGCTTCATTAAGATCATGGGTGATCGAAGCACCTGGAGTAAAATCTTCATTCAACTCATACCCTTTAGGCTGTGCAATGGTAAAATCAACCATACCATCCTCCTGGGCTTTACACATCCACTCTGCGAATGAATTAGGAACAGCTTGAGGAAGCGCCTTAATATGAGGAGCCCAGGCCAAAACAACTTTAGGTTTTCCTTCCCCTTTCCAGGTTTCTTTAATCGTAATTAAATCCGCCAGGCTTTGTAAAGGGTGCCTTGTCGCACTCTCCAAACTCACTACAGGAACACCACAGTATTTTATAAACTTACTGAAGAAATCTTCGTTGTAATCTTCTTCCCTATTAATCAGCTTGGGAAAAGAACGCAAACCAAGAATGTCGCAATACTGACCCATTACTGCTGCGGCTTCCCGAATATGCTCGACTGTAGAGCCATTCATCACTACACCATCCTGCGTTTCGAGCGCCCATCCCTCCTTGTCCATGTTCATCACCATCACATTCATACCCAGGTTCAATGCCGCCTTTTGTGTGCTCAACCGGGTGCGTAAACTTGGGTTCAAAAAGACCAATCCTAAGGTTTTATTCTTTCCTAAGTCCTGAAGGCTGTAGGGATTTTCCTTAAGTATCAAAGCATCCTTAAGCAATTGTTTGATGTCAGTTACATCATGTACGGAAGTAAATTGGTTCATCCTTTTAAAGCGATTTTATATTCATTAAGAAATTGGTCTGCATGAGCCTTCGTTAAATTTAATGCAGGTAAAAGTCTGATCACATTTGGCTTGGCTTCACCGGTAAAGATCTTATGCTTAAACAATAAGTCTTTTTTTACATTAGATAATCGCTCCGGTAGCTCGATGCCAATCATTAAACCTCTTCCACGAACTTCAATAATTTCAGGGAGCTCTTTCAAGGCGTTAATCAAATAATTTCCTACCTCTTCTGCATTTTTCATCAGGTCATCCTGCGCCATTATTTCCAGAACAGCCAATGCCGCGGCACAAGCAAGGTGATTTCCACCGAAAGTAGTCCCTAACATGCCATGCCAAGGCTTAAACTTAGGAGCAATAGAAATACCGGCGACTGGAAAACCATTGCCCATACCCTTTGCCATGGTGTAAACATCTGCATCTACTCCTGCGTAATCATGGGAATAGAAAAGCCCTGTTCTACCATAGCCACATTGTACGCTGTCTGCAATGTAAACTGCATTGTATTCATCACAAAGCGAACGGATTAATTGTAAAAATGGAATAGATGCTTCCCTAATCCCACCCACACCCTGGATTCCTTCAATAATTACCGCGGTAATATCCTTACCGTATTCAGCAAAGGCTTGCTTTAATGCAGCTTCATCATTAAGTGGGAGGAATAAAATATTATCAGTTTCATTTACAGGTGCAATGATCTTTGGATTATCAGTTGCCGAAACTGCTAATGAAGTTCTACCATGAAAAGCGCCTTTAAATGCAATCACTTTTTTGCGACCATTGTAAAAAGAAGCAAGCTTTAAGGCATTTTCATTGGCCTCAGCTCCAGAGTTACAAAGAAATAACTGGTAGTCTGTCTTGCCAGAAACTTCACCCAATTTATTGGCGAGCTCTGCTTGTAGTGGAATTAATACAGAGTTGGAATAAAAGCCTACTTTGTTCAGCTGATCGGTTACACGCTTTACATAATGCGGATGCGTATGTCCAATAGAAATTACAGCATGACCGCCATAAAGATCTAAGTATTCTGTACCTTCAGCATCCCAGACACTGCTGCCGGATGCTTTTACTATTTCTATATTGTTTAATGGATATACGTCGAATAAGTTCATTTTAAAAAAGTTTTAAGTTAAAAATTAGTTCAAGGAATTAGGACCCCAGCTAAAATGCCTGGGCCTTAAGCCGTAAACCTTCGCTTTCGGGCAACCCAAATATGAGATTCATATTTTGTACCGCCTGACCGCTCGCACCTTTTAACAAATTATCTATTATACTTACGATGAACAGCTTGCCATTATGCTTTTCTACATACACCAAGCCCTTATTTGTATTTACTACCTGCTTTAAATCTATGTTTTTCCTGCTCACATGGGTGAAAGGATGAAACTCATAAAATGAAGTGAATAGCGCAACTGCCTCCTCTTGAGTCAAATCACTATCCAGATAAACTGCTGCTAAAATACCTCTAGTAAAATCGCCTCTTTGTGGTATGAAATTGATTACACTATCAAAATTAGGACTCAGTTGTTTTATGCTCTCTCCGATCTCATTCAAATGTTGATGCCCGAATGCTTTATAGACAGAAAGGTTATTATTTCTCCAGCTAAAATGGGATGTTGATGCTAGACTTTGTCCGGCGCCTGTAGATCCTGTAGTTGCATTGATATGGATTTCTGACTTTAACAGCCCTTTTGACGCGAGCGGAAGCAATGCCAATTGAATGCAGGTGGCGAAGCAACCAGGGTTAGCGATATACTTAGCACCTTTAATTTGATCACGATTCAATTCAGGCAAACCGTAAACCCAATCGGCACCTGCATTAGATTTTAGCCTAAAATCCTGACTCAAATCAATAACCTTAATACCTTCGGCTATGGGATTTGCATCGAGAAACTTCTTCGCATCGCCATGTCCGACACATAGAAATAACACATCGATATCAGAAGAAAATTCTCCGGTAAAACGAAGATCTGTGTCACCAATCAAATCAGTATGAACATCAGAAATCAGATTGCCTGCATTGCTTTTGCTGTTTACAAAAGCGATTTCTACCGAAGGATGGTTGATAAGCAAACGCAGCATTTCGCCACCTGTATATCCCGCACCTCCCACAATGCCTGCTCTAATCTTCATCACCGTTCACTTTATGCCAGATCATAACCTGGTTGCCGAATATTTTTGAGAAGCCTTTTACATCATCACCGCTCCATGCATTATTCATTTCACCATAGCTTCCAAATTTATTGCTCATCAGGTCATGATCAGATTCAATGCCTATGATCGTAAAACGATAAGGCAACAATTCAACGAATACTTTTCCGCTCACCATCTTTTGTGTATCAGTTAAGAAGGCTTCAATATTGCGCATGATGGGATCATGAAACTGACCTTCATGCAACCAGTTTCCATAAAAAGAAGATAGTTGCTCTTTCCAGGAAAGCTGCCATTTCGTAAGCGTATGTTTCTCTAAAGTATGATGAGCTTTGATAATCACCATCGGTGCCGCAGCCTCAAAGCCAACACGGCCTTTTATTCCGATAATAGTATCACCAACATGAATATCTCTTCCTATTCCGTAGGGCTGAGCAATTGCCTGCAACTTTTGGATCGCTTTTACAGGCTCCAAAGTTTCGCCATCTATGCCTACCAATTCACCTTGTTCAAAAGTAAGTTCCAGTTTACGTGGCCTAGCCTCAGAAACCTGCGTAGGCCAGGCTTCTTCAGGTAAGGTTTGATTAGAAGTTAAGGTTTCTTTTCCCCCGACAGACGTTCCCCATAAGCCCTTGTTGATTGAATACCTCGCTTTTTCTGCGCTATATACTACACCACGGGTAGCTAAATATTCTATTTCAGCTTCGCGGGATAATTTTAAATCTCTGATTGGTGTGATGATCTCCACATTCGGTATGATAATATTAAATATCATATCAAAACGAACCTGATCATTACCTGCCCCGGTACTGCCGTGAGCAACATAATCAGCACCAATTTTTTTAACATAATTGGCTATGGCTGTTGCCTGACTAACACGCTCTGCACTAACAGAAAGCGGATAGGTAGCATTTTTAAGCACATTCCCATAGATCAAATACTTAATACAGCTATCATAATAATTAGTGGTTTCATCAACTACCGCATGGGAAACAACACCAAGGGAATAAGCACGTTTCTCAATTTCCTGTAGTTCCTCATCAGAAAAACCACCCGTGTTAACAATTACGGAGTGAACCTCCAAGTCTCTATCCTGAGACAGGTAAATACAACAAAATGAGGTATCAAGACCTCCGCTAAACGCTAAAACAACTTTCTTCTTCATCTTAATATTAACAGCTATTTAAATAAAATTGTAACTAATAAAAACAAGGCTTTTAACCCCTTTTTTCCAGACGGTTTAGCTTTAACCACCAACCTCGACTTTATGCTCATGAAACGTTCATAGAGCTTCGGCTTTTTATGAAGCTCTTCTGCAAACTTTTTAGCAACATCATGCTTCTGTTCAACAGGATCGTAAAGCATCGCTGTACACATACAATTCTTACGCTCTTTCATCTTCAATATCTCGAAGTTCACACAGCTTTGACAGCCTTTCCAAAATTCTTCATCCTGGGTAAGCTCAGAATAAGTGACAGGTTCATAACCTAAATCTGAATTAATCTTCATCACTGCCAAACCGGTAGTCAAGCCAAAGATCTTTGCCTTTGGGTATTTTACTCTTGATAGTTCGAAGATTTTCTCTTTAATGGCATGTGCAAGACCTACTTTACGGTATTCCGGACTTACTACAAGGCCCGAATTTGCAACAAATTGGCCGTGCGACCAGGTTTCAATATAGCAGAAACCTGCCCAGGAACCATCTTTATGAAATGCGATTACAGCCTTACCATCGGCCATTTTACCTGCAACATATTCGGGCGAGCGTTTAGCTATACCCGTACCACGAGCTTTTGCTGATTCTGCCATTTCATCGCAGATTTGTTCTGCGAAGACACGATGTTCAGGAAGTGCAACCTGCACTATAAAATCGTTTATGTTCATTATTAGATAACGAAGAAAAATAAATGTTCTGATTAATTGTTTTTTGAGAGGCAATCCTCTGTGGAATCTACTGGGCTAATGCCAGAGATCTACTCAAATGCGCGGCGTATAAATCCGCCGGTCTGTGATCACAAAAAATATGGGCTGCAAACGCTCAATAAACGCAATCCTGGAAGCAAATGAATTTGCCTGTCCGAATGATAGTTTATGTGTTTGGTGATTGGTCATTTTCTGTTTATAATGAATATTTAAGTATGTTGATGCGCAAAGGTTTAAATAAATATTGAGTTGTGCAATACGTTTTTGATTTTTTTACATTTTAGCAGTACGGAATTAACATATAATTAAGTTCAATTTCCTTGCCAAAGATGAAACTTCAATGATCAAAGTTAAAACCATTTCAGCTGATCTTTGATTGTAATAAATAAAGAATAATATGAGTTTATTGTTTTCGCCACTAAAAATAAAAAACGTACACCTTAAAAACAGGATCGTTGTCTCTCCAATGTGTCAATATTCCGCTATAGATGGCTATGCGAGCGATTGGCATCTCGTTCATTTGGGCAGCAGGGCTGTTGGCGGCGCAGGACTAATCATTCAGGAAGCGACAGCGGTATCCCCTGAGGGAAGAATCTCTCCGGGAGATCTAGGGATATGGAGCGATGACCACGTTCCAATGCTAACACGAATAACGGACTTTATCCATAAAAATGGTTCTATCGCCGGTATCCAACTGGCACACGCAGGTAGAAAAGCGAGCTTTGACACTCCTTGGAAAGGAAGCAAATGCCTCGGTGCACAAGAAGGTGGATGGATCCCTTATGGACCAAGTGCCATTCCCTTCAACGAAGGTGACACCATTCCTCATGAATTGACCATTAAAGATATTGAAGAGGTAAAGGCAGACTTTAGAGCCGCCACAGTACGCACATTAACTGCCGGCTATAAGGTTATTGAATTGCATGCCGCGCATGGTTATCTCATCCATGAGTTTTTTTCTCCATTGAGCAATAAACGTACGGATCAATACGGGGGGAGTTTCGAAAACAGAATCCGCTTTCTTCTGGAGATTATTGAAGAAGTACAGAACGAATGGCCTTCAGAAAACCCTTTGTTCGTAAGGATCTCTGCGACCGATTGGGCAGAAGGCGGATGGAACATTGAGGAATCTGTCCAGCTTTCTAAGATTTTAAAAGATAAAGGTATTGATTTGATTGATTGTTCGTCAGGAGGGTTGGTACCTTATCAGAAGATTCCTGTCTCCGCTGGGTATCAGGTTCAGTTCGCTGAAGCCGCTAAACAAGGTGCAGATATTTTGACCGGAGCTGTAGGATTGATTACGGAACCCCAACAGGCTGAAGATATTTTGAAGGAATCGAAAGCAGACTTAATTTTTCTTGCCCGGGAATTGTTAAGAGACCCATATTTCCCACTCCATGCTGCAGCAGTTTTAAATGATGACATCAAATGGCCTGATCAGTACGATAGGGCAAAGCGCAAGCATTAAGGAAATTTACTAAACGCGAGAGGCATCAGGTAATTAAACCAAATGCCTCTTTCATTATCTCCCTCACTGATCCTTTTCTATTTGCTTAGCGCTAACTCAGTTGTCATAATCGCTTCAGAAGCATATTGCACTGATTTCAAGCTTGCAAAATCAGCCATCTTAACATTTTTAATGTTGCTGGCTACCATTGTGCTCTGCTGTGCTGTACCTGTCAATTTCAATACTGCATCATCTTTCACCACGGTATATATGCTCCCTGCCGTAGTGTTGATCTTTGCTTTTGCACTTTGGTTTAGAAACAATTGAAGGTATTTCACATCAAAGTTGTTGCTAGTTACAACTACTGAATGTCCATATGCTTGTACACGCTGCAAATCTTTTACCGTAATATTTAGTGTGACCCTATCTGATTCTGTCGAATTAATGTATAACGTCTGTCCTTTACTCAATACAGAAGTTTTTTTTGCATCAAAATTTTGCATTCCTATAATTGATTCTTTTTCGCCTTGCGTCAATACAATCTTCACATTTCCACTTACCCAGATTTTGTTGAAGCCGGATAAAGCAGGAGTTGATTTGAAAGTTATAGCTGGCTCAGCTGCGAAAGTTGTCGTTGCTGATGAAAGGGATACTAATGCGCTTAAGGCTACAGCGAATACTGTTTTTGTTAGAGATTTCATGTTTTTATGTTTTAAGATTTCTTTTGTTTTTCTGTTATTAAGACGTCATCAACTCCAAAACGTTGCAGGCAAAAACCCCATAATATACCAGCATCAGTAACTTCTAGACGAACGCCTGTAATTTCTCGACGAACGGGCACAACATTTATTTTCCCAACAGACAACCATTGGCACTATTCTTTCGTAGGTAACAATACATAAGCTTGAAAAACATATCATCTACCAATGATGTTTAGCGGTTTGCCCCAAAGCAAGCCGCTTTTTTATTTTAATCCTTCGCCGAATAAACCAATTCTCATTAATTTCGTTTAATTAATAAAATCAAATCATATGTTCGATAAACTAATGGCAGCCCAGCAAAAAGCTGATGAAATAAAAGCAAGATTAGATACCATCTCAGTATTCGGAGAGGTGGAAGGTGGTGCAATTAAGGTAACTGCAACCGCTAATAAAGTAATTACCGGAATCGAAATCGACGAAACATTCTTAAAGGATGCAGATAAAGAAGAGCTGGAAGAACTACTGTTAACAGCCGTTAATAACGCGTTAACACAAGCAGAACAAGTGAGCGCAAATGAAATGTCGGCCATGACTAAAGACATGCTTGGCGGTCTTGGCGGAATGTTTGGTCAATAGATTTAACTCTTAAATATGAAGTATACATATTATGGCCAATCTTGTTTCCTATTGGAAGCAGAAGGCAAGAAACTCCTTTTCGATCCTTTCATCAGCCACAACCCACTGGCAAAAAATATCGATATTAAAAGCATAGAGGCCGACTATATCTTTGTTAGTCACGGTCATGCAGATCATTTAGCCGACTTGGTAGAAATTGCAAAGCAAACTGATGCACAGGTAGTGGCCATGGTTGAGGTTGCCGCATGGGCAGGTAAACAAGGCTTGAAAAAGCTAATTCCTATGAACTACGGCAGTATGAAGCTTGACTTTGGAAAGGTAAGGATGGTTTGGGCCACGCATTCGAGCGCTTTACCTGATGAAAGCTACGGCGGAAACCCAGCCGGCTATGTGCTGGAGCTGGAAGAAAAAGCGATCTACTTTGCCGGTGATACCGCACTAACAATGGAAATGAAACTCCTGGCTGATCTTTACAAATTAGATTATGCTATTCTTCCTATAGGTGGCCATTTTACTATGGACGTTGATGATGCCCTAATTGCAACCCAATACTTTAACTGTGATCAAGTAATCGGAGTACATTATGATACGATGCCCCAGATAGAAATCGATAAAGATGAAGCTCTTTCTAAATTCAAGAGAGAAAACAAGACGCTTTTATTGCCAGCCATAGGCGAGACAATTGAGCTTTAACAAATAAATTTAACGACTGGTTAGTGTGCGGCTAACCAGTTTTCTCCTTCTCCTATCTCTACTTCAATAGGCACCGAAGTCTTTATCGCTGTTCTCATTCGATGCGTAATAATCTCTTTCATCACCTCAACCTCTGTCTTTAAAACGTCGAATACCAACTCATCATGCACCTGCATGGTCATCTTGGACTGTAATCCCCTTTCCTGAATGTCCTTATGAATATTGATCATTGCTACCTTAATCATATCAGCAGCAGAACCCTGGATAGGTGCATTTATGGCATTTCGTTCCGCAAACCCTCGAACAGTCTGATTAGCCGAATTGATATCTCTCAGATAACGCCTTCTTCCTAAAATGGTCTCCACAAAACCGTTTTCCCTAGCGAAGTTCATCGTATCAGCCATGTACCTCTTAATACCGGGATACTGAGCAAAATACTGTTCAATGATTTCAGCGGCTTCCTTACGCGGAATACCCAGATTCTGTGAAAGGCCGAAGGCCGACTGCCCATATATAATTCCAAAGTTGACTGCCTTTGCATTACGCCTTTGGGCGGAGGTTACTTCTTCTATACCAATACCATAAACCCTTGCAGCGGTAGCGGTGTGAATATCTATGCCATTGTTAAAAGCATAAAGCATATTTTCTTCTTTACTGATATCAGCGATAATCCGGAGTTCTATTTGTGAATAATCGGCAGATAACAAAACATGATTTTCATCACGAGGAATAAATGCCTTTCGTACTTCCCTACCGCGTTCTGTACGGATGGGTATATTTTGGAGGTTCGGATTATTAGAACTTAATCTGCCTGTGGCCGCTACAGCCTGATTGTAACTGGTATGAACACGTCCTGTTTTCGGATTCACTAATAATGGCAAGGCATCCACATAAGTAGATTTAAGCTTTTGTAACTGACGAAAATCCAGGATGTCTTTAACTACATCACTCTTCCCCGCAAGTGCCATCAACACATCTTCTCCCGTTTGGTACTGACCAGTCTTGGTCTTTTTAGCTTTCGGATCGAGGCAAAGCTTATCGAAGAGCACTTCTCCCAATTGTTTTGGAGAAGCAAGGTTGAAGGTTACTCCGCATTTTTCGTATACATTCTGCTCAAACTTCCTAATCTCTATTTCCAGTTCTTTGGAATAATTGATCAGGGTATCCATGTCTATACGAACACCCTCTTTTTCGATATCTGCAAGGACATAGATTAAAGGATTTTCTACCTCTGTAGCCAGTTTTTCGGCATTTAATTCTTTGAGCATGGGCTCAAAAGTATCTGCAAGTTGAAGGGTTACGTCTGCATCTTCGGCCGCATAATCCACCACTTTCTCCACTTCCACGTCACGCATATTGCCTTGATTCTTTCCTTTTGTACCAATCAAAGTAGTGATAGATATAGGCGAGTAGCAGAGATAATTTTCAGATAACACATCCATATTGTGCCTTGTATCCGGATCAATTAGGTAATGGGCTAGCATCGTATCGAAAAGCCTGCCCTTAATATTTATGCCGTACCACTTCAAAATCAGCATATCATATTTAATATTCTGGCCTACCTTTACAATATGGTCACTTTCCCAAACTGGTCTGAATTCTTCAAGAATTAGTAGCGCTTCGTTTCTTAGGGCAGATAAAGGAATGTAGTAACCTTCCCCTGGTTTGATACAAAATGACAAGCCAACTAGATCGGCAATATTGGCATCGATACCTGTGGTTTCTGTATCAAACGATATCCGTTCCTGTTTTAACAGCAGTTCAATTAATTCCTTCCTGCTTTCCGGAGTATCAACAAGCCTATAATCATGCGGCGTATTCTCAATAGTCTTAACCTCTCTTGCTTCCTCGAACATTTCAGGTGTTGTCACAAAAACCTTTGCAGTCGATTCAGGCTGTATAGCTGTGTTTCCAAAGAGATCAAACTGCGATGAAACCTGCCCTTTGGAATCTACAACGCTAAATTCTTCACCAAACACCCTTCTTCCAATGGTCCTAAACTCTAACTCTGTAAATAAAGGTTCCAATAGTTCCCGACTAGGCTCCTCCAGAATTAGAGCCTCTTCATCAAAGGCGACAGGAACGTTTAGTATAATCGTTGCCAGTTTCTTGGAAACCATCGCCTGTTCTGCAAAGTTCTGAACGTTTTCTCTCAATTTACCTTTGAGTTCATGGGCATTAGCGATAATGTTCTCGATTGACCCATACTGCTTGATCAGCAGTTTTGCAGTTTTTTCTCCCACGCCGGGAACACCCGGAATATTGTCAACAGCATCACCCCAGAGACCAAGGATGTCGATGACCTGCTCAACATTCTCAATCTCCCACTTATTTAGAATCTCTGTAACACCCATAATTTCCATATCATTACCCATTCTAGCTGGTTTATAAATGAAAATATTCTCTGATACCAACTGAGCGAAATCTTTATCAGGCGTCATACAATATACTTGAAAGCCTTGTCTTTCTCCCTCCTTAGCCAATGTTCCAATTATATCATCGGCTTCAAAACCATCCATGGTGATGACAGGAATTTTAAACCCTTCAATAAGCTTAAAGATATATGGCAGAGCCGCCGAAAGGTCTTCCGGCATGGCTTGTCTATGGGCTTTATAGGCCGCAAAATCTATGTGCCTTTCTGTAGGTGCATCAGTATCAAACACCACGGCAATGTGACTAGGTTTCTCTTTTTTAAGCACTTCCATCAAGGTATTGGCAAATCCCATCACTGCTGAAGTGTTTATTCCAGTAGAAGTGAAACGTGGGTTTTTGCTGAGGGCGAAATGAGCTCTGTAAATGAGCGCCATACCGTCAAGAAGAAAGAGTTTTTTCATTGTATTCTTTTGCTGTTGTATGGATAAAGGTAAGAATCATTCATTGATATGAAAAGAATTCTTACGCTCCTTTTTAACAGCTGGCTGGCATGATCACGAAACAAATCGGAACAGAAATGTTTCTCAACGCAGACGCCGTAGGTTCAATCCTGAAGAATAAGGAGCTGAATAAACACTGGGCGCCTATCTTCTTACAACCTATATTGTAACTAAATTCCTGGCGCATGCCAAGAATATTAAGGATCGAAAACAATACGCGACAGATAAGATAAAAGATAACTTCAGGAAACCTGAAAGACACCCAAAAATAATGTTTTGCTGTTCTTATACAACTAGAATAGAATTCCCGTTATTTGACTATGGTTAAGTCAATGCGTATACTTTTTCTTCTTTATGTCCTTTCAGCGATTCCCTTTAACATTTACGCACAAGATGCCGTAGTAATTTCTGAAGGAAACTTTGTTAGGGGCACCATAAAGGGAACAGACCTTTCCAACGTGGTGCTAAAGAAAGATGATGAGTCGGTCGTTATGTTCAAATCTAAAGACATCAAAGAGTTTCTTTGGAACGGGGAGACTTTTGTAAGTAAACCTATATTGATCAACAAAGACCTGGAGTACCGCTTTTTCAAAGTCGTAGAGTTGGGAGCTGTTAATTTATACTCGATAGGAGGCAATGTACCTGTTGAGGAGCCTGTTCAAAAGAGAGCTAAAGTCAGGCCATCTTTTGGCATTGGTGGTGGTACCGGCGGATTTGGGGGTGTTGGTATGGGAGCTGGTATTAGCCTGGGAGGCGGTAGGAACAACGCCACTTTGCCAACAAAAGCTATGATGCCGACAACTTATTTTATCGAAAAGTTTGGAACAGGACCAATGCAGGAAATTTTAGTTGATAATGCCACTGCGGCTGCAAAAACGCCGACGATTAAGGCTATCTTACTCCAAAAGCTAACGAACGACGATGAACTTGCTACTAAAATAAAAGCAATGGAAACAATTGATGGCAAATCTTTGGTATCGATTGTTTCCACCTACAACACTGCTAAAAAATAATTATCTAGCAATGCAATCCAGATGGTGATCATTTACCATTCCAGTAGCCTGCATGTGTGCATAGCAAATCGTTGAGCCAAAAAACTTAAAGCCACGCTTTTTCATGTCTTTACTGATGGAATCAGAAATTTCTGTTCTAGCCGGCACATCTTCCATTCCATGAATTTGATTTTGAATAGGCGCTTTATTGGGTAGGAAACCCCACATAAAGTCAGAGAATGAGCCGTGTTCTTGTTGAATTTCTATAAACAACTGCGCATTTCTAATTGCCGAGTTCACCTTCAACTTATTCCTTATAATGCCCGGATCGTTAAGCAAACGCGCAACATCATTCTCATCAAAAGCAGCTACCTTTTTCACGTCGAAATCTGCAAAAGCTTTTCGATAACCTTCACGACGTTTTAAGACGGTAATCCAACTCAAACCCGCCTGTGCACCTTCAAGAATAAGGAATTCAAATAAGGTTTTATCGTCGTAAACGGGCTTGCCCCATTCCTCATCATGGTATTCCACATAAAGCGGATCAGTACCGCACCAGCTACAACGAACTTTTATTTCTTCCATGGTTTCTATATACAGCCTAAAGCTCCAGCATTGGATCCCAAAAAACAACTTTAAAGTTCTTTATTTTATTGTCTACTACAATAATACCCTCTGCTTGCAGAAGTTCTTCCATCTGTTCTGGAGGCGAAAAATGAAATTTACCAGTCAGCAATCCTGTGCTGTTGACTACCCGGTGCGCGGGGACTGGAGGATGAGACAATCCTGCATTGCTCATCGCATAACCCACCATTCTTGCAGAACCACCAGAGCCTAAGCTCCTGGCAATGGCTCCATAAGAAGTCACCCTCCCTTCAGGAATCAATCTAACCAATTCAAACACCTGATCATAGAAAGACTCTTCCATAGTGCAATTAAAGTTTATCCAAAGAGAATTGAATGTAATTAATATTCTTATCGTGTTTCAGATAGATGCGTTCATAATGAGTTTTGATAGATAAAACCTCGTCATAAAACTCGGACTTATACAGCTGATTAGTGTTTTTAAAGGAACTCAAACCCAATTCCGCTACCATTTCAATAGTATAAAGATACAAGCCATCGTTATCTGTCTTCAAGTTGATCTTACCGTCCGACTTAAGGAAATGCCTATATTTTGCAAGAAAGCCCGGGTAGGTCAATCGCTTTTTTTCACGACTTTCTTGAGGCTGTGGATCTGGGAATGTAATCCAAATCTCGTCAACTTCATCTGTTCCAAAGTATTCTACAATGTCTTCAATTTGAATCCTTAAGAACGCAAGGTTCATAAGGCCTTCATCTACACCTGTACGTGCACCTCTCCAAATTCTGTTGCCCTTAAGATCTATGCCGATGAAGTTCTTTTGTGGAAACATTTTAGCAAGATTTACTGCATACTCACCTTTACCACAAGCAAGTTCCAACACAATAGGATTGCCATTTTTAAAATGATTTTTTCCCCAATTGCCTTTAAGTACCTTACCTTCTTCCATCTGGTATACATTTGGAAAGGTGTCTATCTCTGCAAACTTTCGTAATTTGTCTTTGCCCACGTGTATTAATTAATTTGACTGGCTACAAACTTAAAGAAATTGTCATTCTGCTTCATATAGTAACCGGAATTTAATATTGAACGATAGCTAAAATTGATATCTTTGAGAAAACAAATAAGATTTAACTATATGACCTTAGTACAGTTGGAATATATCGTGGCTGTTGATACCTACAGAAGCTTCGTGGGTGCTGCAGAGAAGTGTTTCGTAACCCAGCCAACGTTGAGCATGCAGGTGCAGAAGCTCGAGGAAATGCTAAACGTAAAGATTTTCGACCGAAGTAAGCAACCAGTAATCCCAACGGAAATCGGCGCTCAAATTATCGAGCAGGCAAGGGTTATTTTGCAGGAGAGCCATAAGGTTAAAGAACTGATAAGCAGTCAGCAGCTAGATGTGGTTGGCGAACTTAAAGTCGGCATCATCCCCACCGTTGCACCCTACCTTTTGCCGAAAGTCATCGCTGCTATGATGGAAAAATACCCCGGCCTCAATCTTTTGATTTGGGAATATACTACGGAAGATATCATTCACCACTTAAAAACAGGGGTGTTAGATTGTGGAATTCTTGCTACTCCTCTTGCAGATGCCACAATTCAGGAAACGCCACTTTACTACGAAAACTTCGTGACTTATATCAGCAAAAATAGCAAGCTGTTTAAAAAGAAAACAATTGATGCCGATGATTTGGAAGACGAGAACATCTGGTTGTTAAATGAAGGGCATTGCATGCGTTCTCAAGTGTTAAACATTTGTCGCTCCACCAAGCAAAACCGCCTTCAGGGCCTAACCTACAACACTGGAAGCGTAGAAACACTGATCAGGATGGTCGATATGAACAATGGTGCGACATTGTTACCGGAGTTGGCTTTAGAGGAATTAAGCAACAAACAATTGAGCAAAGTTCGTTATTTTAAGTCACCTGAACCCGTTCGGGAGATCAGTTTGGTAACGCATAAAAATTTTATTAAAAAGCGCACACTCAATGCGCTGAAAGAAGAAATTCTTGCCGTGATACCCAAAACAATGCGCCAAAAAAAGAAAAAGGACGTTATAGGGATATAGTCATGAACAAAGTTATTGTGTATTTCTTGCTAATAATATGCTGCACTTACGGATGTAAATTCGGCAGTAATGATGACGCTGGTAAAAACCAAGCAATAGTAGCGGCCGACTGCTCTAGCAATCTGCCTAAGCGGTTTGGGGTAATGCCGTCAAAGGCGATCCTAAAAAACGGGACTAGCAGTGACACCGGCATGGTATGGATCCCCGAATCAGAAGGCCAGACTGGCTTTTGGATGGATGAAACGGAGGTGACCAATGCACAATTCTCAAAGTTCGTTGCAGCAACAAAATATGTTACCACAGCAGAGCGCGTTCCCAAGTGGGAAGACCTGCAAAAGCAACTACCTCCAGGTACGCCTAAGCCACCTGACAGCGTCTTCGTGGCTGCTTCCCTAGTATTTCATGCGCCAACCAAACCAGTTAATGTGAACAATCCGGGAGCATGGTGGGTATGGACGAAAGCCGCAAGTTGGAAACATCCACAGGGGCCAAAAAGCAGTCTTAAAGGAATCGAAAGACAACCAGTGGTGCATGTTTCCTGGGAAGATGCTGTCGCTTATTCCAATTGGGCGGGTAAACGCCTGCCTACTGCTGCAGAATGGGAAAAAGCAGCGCATGGTGGCAAGTCCGATTCCAAGTTTCCATGGGGCAATGAAGACATTGATCAGGATAAGGTAAAAGCCAACACTTGGCAGGGCGACTTCCCCTACAACAACACCAACCGCGATGGCTTTTACCGCGCTGCACCAGTAGGCTCTTTTCCTGCTAACGATTATGGTGTGTATGACCTTGCCGGGAACGTTTGGGAATGGTGCGCTGATGATGAACATGGGGAAAAAGTAGTGAAAGGTGGCTCCTTTTTATGCAACGTTTCCTACTGCGAAGGATACCGCATCGATAAGAAAATGACCAGTTCTGCCGATACCGGGCTGGAGCATACTGGCTTCCGATGTGTAAAATAATTCTCGTATCTTTCCTTAAAAATACCATTTACATGAAGCTTCATTACCTCAAGCATGCTTTTATAGGTTTTATTATTTTAACCGCCTGCGCTCCCTACGCTGCATTCGCAGCCAACCCTAAACCAAAACCTAATAAGCGTCCTAATATTATTCTGATCATGGCAGATGACCTTGGCTACTCAGATCTAGGTTGCTACGGAGGCGAAATTAACACGCCAAACCTAGACAAAATCGCAAAGCAAGGCATTCAATTCAAACAATTTTATAATGTATCCAGGTGTTGTCCAACCCGGGCTTCTTTGTTAACAGGGCTATACAACCATGATGCCGGTATTGGTGACATGACCACTCCTCAAAATGACGAGGGCTACCGTGGCTACCTCGGAAAAAACACAGTAACCATTGCTGAGGTATTAAAGCAAGCAGGTTATCGCACAGCGATGACTGGTAAGTGGCACGTATCTAACACGATTGTACAGAAAAATTCGCAAGATCAGATGAATTGGCTGAACCATAAAACGGAGCATCCGCTATTTTCGCCTCTTGATCAATACCCTACAAATAGAGGTTTCGAAAAGTTTTATGGAACAATATGGGGTGTAGTTGATTTCTTTGACCCATTTAGTCTGGTTGAAGGTACAAAGCCTGTAACTACAGTTCCGAAAAATTACTACCATACCGATGCGATCAATGAAAAGGCATCTGAATACATTAAGGAGTTCAGCAAAGGAAATGCTCCTTTCTTTTTATATGTGGCTCATAATGCACCTCACTGGCCTGTGCAGGCCCTGCCGGAAGACATAGAGAAATACAAAGACACCTACAAAATGGGCTGGCAAGCCATTAGAAAGGCGCGCTATGAAAAGATGGCTAAGCTTGGTTTAATCGACACGGCGACCACAAAACTATCAGACAGAAACCCGGCAGACAGGTTATGGGCGAACAATCCAAATCAAGAATTTGACGCAAGAACAATGGCCGTTCATGCCGCAATGATCGATCGCATGGATCAGGGCATAGGAAAAATGATGAAAACATTAGAGCAGACCGGTCAGATAGACAATACGATCGTGATCTTTCTAAGCGACAACGGAGCCAGTGCAGAAATGAGTGATGGTTATGGGCCCGGTTTTGATCGGCCGGATCAAACCAGAGCTGGGGCACCAGTTTCCTATACCAGATATAAAAACGTGATGCCAGGCGGAGAAAACAGCTTCTTTTCTATCGGACCAAACTGGGCCAATGTAGCCAATACACCTTACAAACTATGGAAATATCAGTCGTTAGAAGGTGGGATACATACACCTATGATTGTTTCCTGGCCAAAGGGAATCAAAAATAAAGGCTCAAGAACGGACGAAATCGGCCATGTGATGGACTTCATGGCAACCTGTATTGATGTTGCAGGCGCAAAATATCCGAAGGAGTTTAACGGCAACGACATCACCCCGCTTGAAGGCCGAAGTTTAGCTCCGGTGTTTCAAGGCAAGGTTCTAACAGGCGAAAGACCTTTGTTTAATGAGCATGAAGGCAGTAAGTACGTACGGTACCAAAACTGGAAACTGGTAGTTGCAGGTCCCGACCGCAGCTGGAGGTTGTTTGATATGAAAAACGATAAGGCAGAAATGAAAAATCTAGCTGCACAATATCCGGAAAAAGTGGCTAAGCTGACCAAAATGTGGGATGAATGGGCGACTAAACACCACGTGCTACCTAAACCATAATACAGACTGATATTCCCGATAATTCAACTTAACTTTAAAGACATTAATTAGGGTCCTGTAGTTAACAGATTATGGAATAATCCGGGAACTGGTCTTAATTAACAAGGAGATAACAGGGACATAGCAGGGACGTAACAGGGAGGTAACAGGGATATTATCCCTATCAACTCCTTTTTAACTCCTACTTAACTACCTGTTACATACTGTTTACCTAAAAGCAGTGTACAATCCCAAATCGAGCGCAGCTAGTATCTGAGATAGCCCAGGCTATTAATACTTCAAGTGGGCGACCTATTTAGAAAGGTAAAGTGGGTGAATATGCCAAGTCCGGCGATAACTCGCTAAGTGTTGATCTTAGTTTTGATGGTTGTTCTGTATTTAGTGATTATCCAAACAAAAATCCCTACTAAGGCTAAGTCGTACACTAAATTGAGCTTTACATACCTGAATACTGTATAATTCATCTCCGGATGATCAACAATCGTTATATGCAGGTAAGGAAACGGAAAGCCTGCTTCAACAAATGAAAATTGATTCCAGAGAAACGGGAGTGCTGATATTAATACAAAGGAAACAATAAACATTAAAATATACTTCATACGCTCAATTTAAGTTACCGGGTATTAAAATTAATATTGAATCAATGTTACATCGAACGTGTAAAATAATCTAAAAAACTATAAGCACAAAAAAGAGGCTGATCATTTTTTATCAATGATACAGCCTGTTTTACATATTAAGCTAGTACTATTTCGCCTTTTTGAAACGATCAGCAACAGCATCCCAGTTTACGACATTCCAGAATGCAGCAATATAATCTGGTCTTTTGTTTTGATATTTTAAGTAGTAAGCATGTTCCCAAACATCCATTCCAAGAATTGGCGTGCCTTTAACTTCAGCGATATCCATTAATGGATTATCCTGATTAGGGGTAGAAGAAACGGCCAATTTACCGTCTGTACCTACGCTAAGCCAAGCCCATCCAGAACCGAAACGGGTAGCACCAGCTTCAGCAAATTTAGTTTTAAAGTCGGCGAATGATCCAAATGCAGCATTGATTGCTTCAGCAAGGTCAGCTTTTGGCTCGCCACCTTTGTTTGGACCGATTACTTCCCAAAACAAAGAGTGATTGTAATGACCACCACCGTTATTTCTAACTGCAACTGGAAATTTAGATATGTTTTTAACGACTTCTTCAATGGTTTGAGTAGCCTCTGGCTTACCTTCTAATGCTTTATTTAGGTTGGTAACATAAGCCTGATGGTGTTTACCATGGTGAATTTCCATAGTAGTTTTATCAATATGCGGTTCTAATGCGTCTGTTGCGTAAGGTAACGCAGGTAATTCAAAAGCCATGTGATATGTTTTAAGGTTAAAAATTTATTTCTAATGCAAATTAAAGTAATTTAACCTGCATTGTTCCTACCAAATATAACAACTTTTTACCCTCTTTTGTTCTGAAAAAACTTAGTCATCAGTACGCCGCAAGGTTCAGCAAGTATGCCACCTTTGAGTACTGTCTTGGGATGAAGCAAGCTAACTCCCTTGCTAATGAAGCCCCTTTTTGGCTCGGAAGCACCATATACAATTCGTCCAATTTGGGTCCAGTAGCTTGCACCGGCACACATTACACATGGCTCAATTGTGACGTACAAAGTACAATCGCGCAAATACTTTCCTCCAAGGGTTTGAGCTGCTGCTGTAAATGCCTGCATTTCTGCATGTGCGGTTACATCATTAAGCTGCTCCGTTAAATTATAACCTCTCCCAACAATTCTACCCTTACATACCACAATGGCTCCTATAGGAATTTCTTCTGCGTCAAAAGCTTTCTTAGCTTCCAGCAAAGCCAGATTCATAAAGTGCTCATCTTCCGCTTGCGGGTTATTGTCATCAGAAAAATTGTAAAAACTCATGTGCCAAAGATATAACTATATCATTTTACTTCCATTAGGAACCGTCCCCGCCAAGGCAGTTAGTACTATATTTCCATGTTCGTCTGCAAAGCCTGTGACTAAAAACTCAGACATAAACTTACCAATCTGCTTTTTAGGGAAATTAACCACTCCAACAATCTGCCTTCCAACCAACTCAGAAATGGTATAACGACTAGTAATCTGCGCACTGCTCATTTTAACACCAAACTCACCAAAATCCACCCTTAGCTTGTAAGCAGCTTTCCTGGCCTCAGGAAACTCAAATACCTCGAGTATCGTTCCTGCTCTCAGTTCTACCTTCTCAAAATCATCCCAGGTTATCTCTTCCATAACATATCGTTTAACTAATCGAAATTACAATTTCCCAACAAAAGACGGCTACAAAGTTTATATCCCGCCCTTCCCCTCTTCTTCCCCTCTTCTTCCCCTCTTCTTCCCCTCTTCTTCCCCTCTTCTTTCCCTCTTCTTTCCCTCTTCTTTTCTAAAAAATTCAGCTTCTCATCGTCGGCCTAGGAAATTTTGCACTTCTTCAGTGCAAAAGATTCCAGCCGTAGAGGAGAACGCTTAATTTTTCTGTTACTTTTGCGCTATGATCGATATCATCCTTAAAAAAGGCAAAGAAAAAGCTGCAATTCTTCGCCACCCCTGGATCTTTTCAGGAGCGTTAGACAAGATTAAAGGCAAACCAGCTAATGGCGAAATTGTAGCAGTGTGGTCTGCCAGCCAGGAATTTCTTGCTTATGGGTATTTTAACGACCAATCCAGAGTTGCTTTACGATTAATGGAATGGGATCAGGAAGTAACGATCGACGAAGCCTGGTACACGCAGAAGCTGGAGAAAGCAATCGCCTCTAGGGCACACATTCTGGATGAGCATACCAACACCTGCCGACTGGTATTTAGTGAGGCAGACTTGTTACCAGGATTGATCATCGATAAATATGCCGACTTCCTATCGGTTCAAATCTTAAGCGCGGGTATTGAAAACGTTAAGGATACGATTATTAACATCCTGAGGTCTTTATTGAATCCGAAAGGGATCTTCGACAAGAGTGATGCTGCTGCGCGTAAACATGAAAACCTGGAGTCTGAGCAGGGATTATTATGGGGAGAAGAGCCGCCTGAGTTTATTGAAGTAAAAGAGAACGGTGTGGTTTACCACATTAATATTGCCGACGGGCAAAAGTCTGGTTTTTACTGCGACCAACGTGACAATAGAGAAATTCTTGCGGCGTATTCAAAAGAAAAAAGTGTTTTAGACTGTTTCTGCTACAGCGGAGGCTTTACTTTAAATAGTCTGAAAGCTGGCGCATCGCATGTGACCAGTGTAGACAGTTCTGCATTAGCGCTCGAAACTTTAAAACATAATCTGAAACTCAACGGCTTTTCCGAAGAGAGCCAGACCAGCATACAATGTGACGTAAACAAGCAATTACGGATATTTAAGGACGAAAATAAAAAGTTTGGGGTCATAGTACTAGATCCACCAAAATATGCGCCATCACGCGCTGCACTTGACCGTGCGGCAAGGGCATACAAAGATCTTAATAGACTGGGGATGCTTTTATTGGAGCCAGGAGGTATTCTTGCAACCTATTCCTGTTCTGGCGCGGTTGATATGGAAACTTTTAAACAGATCATTGCCTGGGCAGCACTTGACGCAGGTAGAGAGGTTCAGATCATCAAGCAATTCCATCAGCCGGAGGATCATCCCATTAGGTTGTCTTTCCCAGAGGGAGAATACTTGAAAGGCCTGCTGCTTAGGGTATTATAGGCTTTTATTCTTCAGGAAGCTTATCGTATTCCCCTTTGTAAGCATAGTATCCGAAGATTACTAATCCTGCACTTATTGGAATAAAGATGAAAAGTATGATTCCCCATTGAAGGGCGGTGTTTGTTTTGGCAACTCCTTCAGGCGCTAACCCTACTTTGTCAATCGCCTGGATAAACATGAATAGGATAGATGCTGGTCCTAAAACCATCCAGAATAAGCCTAATGCTTTTTTTAATGCGTTCATCTTCTTTATTTAGTTGTTGCCTTCTCCATGGTCAGGTTTTTTATTGGACAAATAAATTGCTCCGATTACAAAGCTTAATGCGGCGATTCCGATTGGATACCATAGTCCGGAAAGCGGTGTGGAGCCGGAGAAACTTGCGATCAAAGTAGCGATAAATGGTACGAGTCCGCCGAACACCCCATTCCCAACATGATAAGGTAAGGACATGGAGGTATACCTGATCTTGGTTGGGAAGAGCTCTACAAGAAAGGCGGCTATTGGACCATATACCATCGTAACCAATAAAATTTGGAAGAACACCAATCCTACAAATTTCCAAAAGACTGGAGTAGAAAGCTTTTTATCTTTATAGACATCAGGCGGGATTAAGGAGATTTTGTTTGGGTCTTGAAACTTTGTATAGGATTGAACCTGCGTATAGGAGCCTCCACTTTTTAGTGTAATAATTGAAGTTGCCGTCATTAAAGTATCTCTGGTATTCGCTACCTGAACGCGGGTAATTACCGGCTCAGAGAAAGATTTTATGTCCTGTCCAGTAACTTTCTTGACATCAGTATCATCGAGAAATACCTGATAGATTGGTCGGTAGAAGATAATTCCAAGTAGCATTCCAGTAAGCATAATCCATTTACGACCAACCTTATCGCTCCAGGAGCCGAAGATGACAAAGAAAGGTGTAGCGAAAGCTATTCCCCACAGCAAGATGTACCGCGAATCATTGAAATCAACCTTACAAGTATTTTCAAGGAACGATTGGGCATAAAACTGTCCGGTATACCAGATCACCCCCTGCCCCATAGTTGCACCAAATAGCGCAAGGAGCACCATTTTGAAGTTTGCTTTGTTACTAAAGCTTTCTTTTAGTGGATTTTTGGAGACTTTACCTTCTGTTTTCAGTTTAGTGAACATCGGCGACTCATGCATTTTCATGCGGATGTAAATAGAAACGCCGACTAAAAGAATTGATAGTAGGAAAGGTATTCTCCAACCCCAATCAGCGAATACTTCAGCTCCTAAGAGGTTTTTAGTTACAACAATAATTCCTAATGAAAGGAACAAACCGCCTGTAGCGGTGGTCTGAATCCAACTGGTAAAGAAGCCGCGTTTATTTGCCGGAGCATGCTCAGCAACGTAGGTCGCTGCACCACCATATTCTCCACCTAAAGCAAGACCTTGCACCAATCTTAAGATAAGTACCAAGATAGGAGCAGCATAACCGATGGTGGCATAGGAAGGAACCAAACCGATAAGAAAAGTAGATCCGCCCATCAACACAAGTGTCAACAAGAAAGTATATTTTCTACCAATAAGATCGCCAAGGCGACCGAAAACTAAAGCCCCAAAAGGCCTAACAATGAATCCTGCAGCAAAGATGGCAAGGGTATTTATGAGTGCAGACGCACCTGCATCAGCAGGGAAAAGTTGAGCTCCAATAATAGTGGCAAGGCTTCCGAAAATGTAAAAATCATACCATTCTATTAATGTGCCGAGGGAGGAGGCACCTATTACTTTAAAAATACTGTTCTGTTGAGGTTCATTACTCATTAATGCGGGTCTATTTGGCTATGAAAATAAATCTACAATTTATTATGAAAACTACTGCTCTTCCTTAAAATAAACTTTGTAATAGTTCATGGATTTATCGTCATCATACCCCTTTTCTATCAACTCCTTATTTCCATGGATATAGATGTGAAAGTTCTTATCCAGCTTGAGAACGCTTTTATAAACCCTGGCCTGTTTTTTTACCGCAGCTCCTGAAATATCAAAGTTATCGGGTATTGGCGCGTCAAGTTCTTCTTCAAAGTTCTTTTTGTAGTTTTTAAAAGAGTTGATCCCTTCTTCGTTCCCAATAACTTCATTAGAGAACTCATCCAGATCAAAGCTTTCCTTCTCCTTGAAATATTTCATGGACTTATTTAACAAGTCAATTTTATCTGCCTTAGAGATCTCAAAATCTTGATCCAATTGCTCTGTTACAAAGTTTTTATACACACCAAGCACGTTGTTGGTCTGATTAAAGCTATCATTTCTGATCTTCAGCTTGAGGAATTCATCTTTCCAATATACCGCTTCAGCACTTCTGTTGGTCTGGTCTATGACTGCTACTCGAAAACCCTCATCTTTATCTGTGTTGAAGATTAGGCATCCCTTATCAAGCTTATTGATATTGATCGCACCTTCTTCATAGCTAAGTCCGAAGCCACCATTTTCAGGGTATACTTTTAGAAAGGTTTCCTTAGTTTCAGATTTGAATATACCAATGGCATCGTGTAGCTCTCCCTCTATCTGGACATTCTCAAAAAAAGCTACATAGAGCTCACCGGCTTTGATTTTTGGATGTCCGGATACATCGTATAGATATTTTGCCAGCTCCTTACTGTTGCTGTGGAACTTTTCTCCGTTTTCAAAGATCTCTGCAGCAAAATGATAAACTTCATTAAGATTGAGGTCTGTATTTGGATGGAAAAACCGATAAGCTTCATTAGTTTTTTCAAATGGACTTAAGAAATATTGTTGAAGCAGGTTGCTTAGCAGGTTGTCTTTTAAGGCAATTGACTGCTCAGACAAGATATAGAACTCGTCCTGCGATTTGTTTCCGATCCTATGGATGGAAAGTTCGGCCAGTGAGGCCTCAAAAAATGAAATCATACGTATTTATTGAACCTACTTGTCTTCAGTGGGTGTGTTTCTAAGATGGACAGGTTCTTTTTTATCCCCTTTCATCTTCAGGTTAAGCATCTCAACCAGTACTGAGAAGGCCATAGCAAAATAGATGTAACCCTTAGGAATATGTTGATCCAGTCCTTCTGCTAATAGCGAAACACCGATTAACAGTAAGAAGGATAATGCAAGCATTTTAACAGTTGGGTGGTTGTTGACGAAGTTACTGATGGCCGACGCAGATACCATCATAATAGCAACTGCAATAACAACGGCAGCAACCATGATTTCGATATGGTCTGCCATACCAACTGCAGTAATTACAGAGTCTAACGAGAACACGATATCAAGAATCAGAATTTGAACGATGATGCCAACAAAAGACTGCGCTTTTCCTTTAATGCTTTCCTCTTCATCGCCTTCCAGCTTATTGTGGATTTCGTGGGTGCTTTTGTAGATCAAGAAAAGCCCTCCAATGATCAGGATCAGGTCCCTTCCAGAAATGGCCATTTTCTCCAGCCATTCTGCATTGGTCACGCCGATTAAATCGCCGATATTGAACAGAGGGGTAGTCAGCTTCATCACCCAACTTAACGAGAACAAAAGCAATACCCGGGTAAACATAGCAAGTCCGAGACCCATTGTACGCGCTCTTTTTTGCTGGTCAGCAGGCAGTTTACCTGCTAGAATGGAGATGAATACAATATTATCGATACCCAGTACGATCTCGAGTATCGTTAAGGTGAGGAGTGAGATCCAGGCTTCAGGACTGCTTAAAAATTCCATGTGGTAGTTTTGATGCTGGCTAAGATAAAAAAAGCTTGCTGATTAACTCAACAAGCTTCGATACTATTTGGTTTTAATCTGGTACTCTAGGCCTTCCTTAATATGTGCTGATTCATCCGGGAGGTCAGTCCTATCAAGACTCATAAGCTCCGCTTTACCCTTTCTGACCTGGTTTATCGATTTATTGATGACTATTTGTTTTAGCCACAGCCCCAAAAGTTGTTTCATCCCTAAATGTCTCCAGCCTGGTAAAGGCATCAAGAAAAGCTTTTTGCAGAACATCTTCGGCTTCATCTTCATCTTTTACAATTCGAAGCGAAACGTTATACATTGCCTTCGCATACAATTTTTATAGCTCAAATTGTGCCTTTCTTATTCCGACGCGAAGATTAACTGTTTTCTATAGGAAAGCTAATTTTTTGAATCGTTGCACGCTGCCTGAATAATTTAATATACCAAGTAAAATCAAGAGCTGTTACAATATGTGGTTCAAAATCAATATTTTTGCCGCTTAATAAATTTAAGATGTTAAGAACAACTACTTGCGGTGCTTTAACCATAAAGAACTTAGGGGAAAATGTAGTCTTGTGCGGTTGGGTGCAGAAATCGAGAGATTTAGGAGGAATGACCTTTATCGATATCAGAGATAGGTATGGAATTACTCAGCTCGTTTTCAACATGGATGATAATACTGATCTTTGTGAAACAGCAAGAAGCCTTGGGCGTGAATTTGTAATCAAAGCTAGCGGCCTTGTTGTTGAGCGTTCTAATAAAAATTTAAAAATGCCAACCGGCGAAGTGGAAATCAAAATCACTGCGCTTGAGATATTAAATGCAGCTAAATTACCACCGTTCATGATTGAGGATGAAACGGATGGAGGTGATGATTTGAGAATGAAATATCGTTATCTGGATCTGCGAAGAAATCCAATTAGAAATAATATGGTATTGCGCCATAGGATGGCCCAATCTGTTCGCAGGTATCTAGATGCGCTTGACTTTATTGAAGTTGAAACTCCTGTTCTAATCAAATCTACACCTGAGGGTGCACGTGACTTTGTAGTTCCAAGCAGGATGAATGCCGGTGAATTTTATGCCCTGCCACAGTCGCCACAAACTTTCAAACAATTGTTAATGGTTTCTGGATTTGACAGGTACTTCCAGATCGTAAAATGCTTTAGAGATGAGGATTTACGTGCAGATAGGCAGCCTGAGTTTACTCAGATTGATTGTGAGATGTCGTTCATCGAGCAAGAAGATATATTGAATACTTTCGAGGGCTTGATTCGCACTTTATTTAAGGAGATTAAAGACATAGATCTCCCAGAAGTTCCAAGAATGCAATATGCTGATGCCATGCGTTTATATGGTTCTGATAAACCTGATACCCGTTTCGATATGGCCTTTGTTGAGCTTACGGATATTGTGAAGGGCAAAGACTTCCCTGTATTTGACAATGCAGAGCTGGTAATTGGAATCAACGCATCAGAATGTGCAAGTTATACCCGTAAACAGCTTGATGAGCTTACCGACTTCATTAAACGCCCACAGATTGGCGCAACTGGGCTGATTTACTTAAGGCACAATGGAGATGGTTCCCTAAAATCTTCGGTGGACAAATTCTACGGTGAAGAAGAATTGCAAAAATGGTCAGCCGCATTAAATACACAGCCTGGTGATTTGGCATTGATCATGGCTGGCGGTACTGATAAAGTGCGCAAGCAACTGAGCGAGCTTAGATTAGAAATGGGTAACAGACTTGGTTTGCGTGATAAAAATAAATTTAGTGCACTCTGGGTACTTGATTTCCCTTTATTGGAATGGGATGAGGACTCTGAAAGGTATCATGCCATGCACCATCCATTTACTTCACCTAAACCAGAAGATATCGATATGCTTGATACCAATCCTGGCGAAGTAAGGGCAAACGCTTATGATATGGTAGTTAATGGTACTGAAATCGGCGGTGGATCGATTAGGATCCACGACAGGGCTTTACAAGCTTTAATGTTTAAGCATTTAGGGTTTTCTACTGAAGAGGCACAAAAACAATTTGGCTTCCTGATGGATGCGTTTGAATTTGGTGCTCCGCCACATGGAGGTATTGCATTTGGTTTCGATAGATTGTGTTCAATATTTGCTGGCTTGGATAGTATCAGAGATGTGATTGCTTTTCCTAAGAACAATTCCGGAAGAGATGTAATGATTGATAGTCCATCAACAATCGACGACAAACAGTTAAAAGAATTAAAGATTCAAACTACAGTATAACAAAAAAGGGAACTTAATTAGTTCCCTTTTTTGTTTAATAAGTTTCACTATCGGGCGGAATGCCGTAATCCACATGTTGCGGACCTTGTATAAGTTTTTGTTTCTTTTTTGTTCCTCCAAACCAAGATTTCACTTTATTGAATAACCCCGATAAGTGTTCTATATCAAGAGATTGACCTACTTTTCCGGAAGCAAGACCTACGATCGCTTTAGTTATAAAGCCAGAGCCTCTGAATATTGTATTGTTCATTAGCAATGGTAAGACCATTGACATCACTTTACCACTGATATTTAGTTGCTCTTCTGCTTTTAGAAAATTGGAAGGAGTAGCATATTTCCTAATCAAATTAGCTGGGCTGAATTGTTGCAGGTATACTTTACCATCACTAATCAACGCCTCACCTTGCATTTTATTCTGAGCCTTCAAACTATTTAATATGAGATGAAGCTCATCCAGGTTATTGATATTATACTTTTTTTTGTTCGTCGTCATCCTTGTCAGCCAATTTATTAAAGTAATTCTTTATTGTAAAGTTTACTATAGCCTTTTCGATATACTTATCTTTAGTAAAATAGACAATAAGAGCCAAAAGGACGTAAATAAGAGCAACACAACCAAAACCTTCCGTATAGCTCTCCAGTACCTCCGATAGAAATAATGCAAGTGTGAAAGTACCAAACAGAAACGCCAATACGAAGCAGATTACGACAAAGGCATTGGTCACTACATTTGCAAATATTTTCGACACCTTTTCCACCAAGTATAATCTGGTGTACTCTACTTTGGTGTCTAAGTACATCTTAGCATCATCATAAAGGTCTTCAATACTTTTTTCTTTATTTTCCTGCATTATTTCACCTATTAAAGTTAAGCGTGCTCAATGTCATCTGCAACCTCTTCTTCAGTTTGCTGAAGTTTACTTTTCACTGAACCCACCACTTTTTCTTTAAGTGCAGTCAAGTTATTAATTTCATCTGCTGCTCTATCTTTAATCGATTCTCCAAGATCTTTAAGGGACTGACTTAATTTGTCTCTTGTTTCGCTTCCTTTTTCTGGAGCAAACAGTAAACCCAATGCTGCCCCAGCAGCTAGACCTGCTAATAACCCTACTAGTACTTTTGAATTATCATTCATAACTTTAATTTTTATAGTTAACATTAAACTTTAATCGTGGGAATTTATCTATTTATAACTATTCCTGTTCGGAAATTGTTTTAATTCTTTCCAATCTACCAGATGCCATTGCGCTCGTTTCATAAATTTTGACCAACAGAATAAACCAGGATAAAAGCAGTGGACCAAACACTAATCCGAGAATCCCAAATAAGGGAATACCAATAACGACACCAAGCACGGTGATTACCGGATGAATGTTCCCTACCCTCTTTGCAATCATAAAGCGCAGAACATTGTCAATGTTTATGATCACGACAAAGCCAAATATTAGCATTGCCCAGCCCGCAAAGTTATTTCCATTAGCCAGTTGCAGAAGTGCTGCGGGGACGAATACTATTGGTGGACCCAAGATTGGGACGAAAGAGATAAAGGTTGTTATTACCCCCCAGAATATTGGATCCGTATAGCCAAGAACAAAAAAGCAAAGTCCCACGAGAGAACCCTGTACTAGTGCAATGAACCCCTGGCCAAGTACATTCGCATAAGTTGTATTGCGCATTTCTTCTGCAAACCGCTGAACATTCTGCTCTCTAAATGGTGCATACTTGATCAGTGCCTGCTCAAATGCTTCCATCTGAACTAACATAAAGAATAGGAGGAAGTACATAAGTAAAAGGCCTAAAACAATATTGAAAGCTCCAGAAATGATAGAAGAAAATAGTTCTGTGGCCCAGGTTCCGATTTTTTTTATGCCGTCTTCCACTAAGCTCTGAACCTCCCCATTTACCGGAACCAGATGTTTAACCTTCTCCAACATGGTCTTAAAATATGCTGGATTATTCTGGAGTTCGGCGATCTTATCCAATACCATACTGCTTAGCGCATAAAAAGGGAGAATTAGTATGATTATTAAGGTGAAAAGTAGAAGAACGGCAGAAAAGCTTTTATTCCATGACCTTACCTCCACTAAATAAATATAGCCTGGTCTTAAAATAGTATATAAAACGAGAGTACTAAGAATAGATCCAAATATGCCCTGTAAGGAATAGGCAATCAGGCACCCCAGCGCTACAATGATAAGTAGAGTGATGTTGTTTCTTTGCTTATAGCTGAATATTGACATACTTGAAAGTTGTTGCGCTTACCAATACCAAATCTATGTGTCGAGATTAATGGCTCTCATCTTATTGTAAAGAGTTTTTCTGTCTATATTAAGAATTTTGGCAGCTTTGGTTTTATTAAAATTGACCTCCCTTAAAACTGAAAGGATAGTATCATACTCTGCCTCCATCGCTGCATTCTTCAAATCTCTTGGCTTTTCTGACCTGACAATAGAATTTTCGATTGCCGAAGCTTTTGCGTAAGTAGAGATTTCCAGTGGAAGAGCTTTAAGCTGAATTTCCTGGCTTTCTGTAAGCAGCGTAGCTCTTCTAACTACATTCTTCAACTCTCTGACATTACCTGGCCAATTATAAGTAAGAAAACATTCAATTACTTCTTCCGAAAAAGTCTGGACATTTCTGTTCAGTTCCTGATTTGCCCCGTTTAAAAAAGTATTAGCGAAAATCATAATGTCCTTACCACGAAAGCGCAAAGGAGGGAGATCGATCGAAAATTCATTAAACCTATGGTAAAGATCTTCCCTGAACTTGCCTTTTTGAATCGCATGACCAAGGTTTTCATTTGTTGCAACGATGATCCGTACGTCCAGATCGATTTCCTTGGTACTACCTATTCTCTTGATTTTACGTTCTTGAACGGTACGAAGCAGTGCCGCCTGGATTTCATAAGATAAGTTACCTACCTCATCTAAAAATAGCGTACCACCATTAGCCATCTCAAAATGACCGATCTTTGTATATAAAGCCCCAGTGAAAGACCCTTTCTCATGTCCAAAAAACTCACTTCCCGCAAGCTCTTTAGTTAACGATCCGCAATCCATGGCAACAAAAGGATTGTCCCTTCGTGGACTATTCAAGTGAATCGACTTCGCAACCGATTCTTTACCGGTACCGCTTTCGCCCGTTAAAATCACGCTGTAAGTAGTCGGTGCTACCAGCTGAATCTGTTTTAGCAATTCTCTTGAAGCTGGACTTTGACCCGCTACAAAATCATCAGCCTGCATATAGCCTTGTTTGACCTTTTGTTTTGGAGAGTCGCTTATTACTTCTGACTGATGTGCATTCAATGCAATCTGCGTTTCTATTGCTTTATTAATTGTGTTGAGAATCTCATCAGGATAAAGTGGTTTCGTAATGTAATCATAAGCACCCAATTTGATAAGCTCGACGGCTAGCTTGATATCAGAGTAGCCTGTGATAATAATTACACCTGTGCCCGGGGAGCGCTCTTTGATCTTGATCAGCATTTCCTTACCGTCGGTATCTTCTAGCCTGTAATCGCAAAGCACAAGGTCATACGTTTCCTTTGCAAGATATTCCAAAGCACTAACCCCGCTCGTTGCTGTTGAAACACTGAAGTTATTTCTCGTTAAAAATTTTGAAAGAAGTAATCCAATGTTTACTTCATCATCTACAATCAATATTTTTCTCATAACAAAAGTGGTGGGGCCTGATTAGAAAATAAATATATAAACATTTTTTCTAAACGGGTAAAATATTCTACACTTAAAGGAAAAAATATTCCATAATGGAATCCTTACAAAAATTGTACAAAAAATGAGGGTTGAAGACTTTTTGGATATAATTTCCTATTTTCCAGAAAATATAGGTTTTCTCTTCTCTATAAATGCGGCTGTGCCTTCTTTAAAATCTTGCGTGTTGAAACACCTACCGAATTCCCGTATCTCAATTTCAAATCCATCAATTTTAGTATCAGCCGAAGCGTTTATGGATCTGATGGCACTTGCTACTGCAAGAGGGGCTCTTAATTTTATTTTATTTAGCAGCTCCTCTGCTTTAACAATCAGAAATTCAGGCGCTACAACATAATTAACCAAGCCAATGCTTTCTGCCTGCGTAGCAGAAATCATCTCGCCAGTAGTGATGATCTCAATTGCTCTACCTTTACCAACAAGTTGGGTAAGACGCTGTGTACCTCCATACCCTGGTATAAGTCCTAAGCTAACTTCAGGAAGTCCAAGTTTAGCGTTATCGGAAACTATTCTCATGTGGCAGGCCATTGCCAGTTCCAACCCTCCACCTAAAGCGAATCCATTAATAGCCGCAATAACGGGCTTAGCTGATTGCTCTATCGCGTTAAAAACAGTTTCCTGCCCATGTCTTGCAAGTTCTTCTCCTTGAACTCCATCAAACTCTGCAAACTCAGATATATCTGCTCCTGCAACAAACGCCTTTTGGCCAGCACCGGTTAGTAAAATTCCTCGAACACCTTCGTTATTTTGAGCGGAGGCAATCGCTTGAGCCAACTCAGACAATGTCTCTTTGTTTAAAGCGTTTAGTTTGTTTTCGCGGTTGATTGTGATATAAAGAATCTGATTTCTTAGTTCTGAAATAATACTTGAGTAAGTCATGATGTTAAAAATTTCGATGTTCAGCAACCCAGGATTGAATATAGTCCGCGATAGTAGCCATTGCCGTACCAGGAGAAAAGAGCTCACCAACTCCAATGGCCTTAAGCTTTTCAATGTCTCCTTGCGGGATAATGCCTCCTCCTGTGATCAAGACATTTGTCAAGTTCTTTCCTTTCATGATGTCTATGAGCTTTGGAAAAACCGTCATATGGGCACCTGATAATATGGAAATACCAATGGCATCTACATCTTCCTGAAGCGCAGCATTGACTACCATTTCAGGAGTCTGTCTTAGACCCGTATAAATCACTTCCATCCCCGCATCACGTAAAGAAGTGGCGATTACTTTTGCACCACGATCATGACCATCCAACCCAACTTTGGCTATTAAAACGCGAATTGGTCTTACTAATGACTTATCCATAATTTATACTTAGTGCATTGTAAATGTAACTAAATTAGCTGTTTTATGTTAACTTTGAGAACCTAATTTTACCATTTTATGAGCGAGGAAAGATCATTGAATTTCATAGAAGAAATCATTGAGAACGATTTAAATACAGGAAAATATAAAACATTGATCACCCGTTTTCCTCCAGAACCTAACGGGTATTTACACATCGGGCATGCAAAGGCGATCTGCCTGAACTTTGGCCTTACCAAAAAGTATGGTGGCTATACAAACTTAAGATTCGACGATACCAATCCTGTGACAGAAAAGACAGAATATGTTGACAGTCAGCAGGAGGATATTAAATGGCTTGGCTTCCAATGGAAAAATGAGCTATATACATCCGATTATTTTGATACGCTTTATAATTATGCGGTAAAGCTGATTGAAGGTGGTTTAGCTTATGTAGACCATAGTACGGCGGACCAAATTGCGGAAGGTAAAGGGACGCCTACCGAACCGGGAACGGATAGCAAATATCGGAATAGGAGTTTCGCTGAAAATCTTGAACTTTTTGGCAGGATGAAAAATGGTGAATTTGCTGACGGGGATTGTACGCTTCGCGCCAAAATTGATATGACGAGTACGAACATGTTAATGAGGGATCCGATAATCTATCGCATTAAACATGCGGAACACCACCGTACCGGAGACAAATGGTGCATTTATCCAATGTATGATTTTGCTCACGGACAGAGCGATAGTATCGAAACCATTACGCATTCTATCTGTACTTTGGAGTATGTGGCACACAGGGAGCTTTATGATTGGCTAATAGAGAAGCTGGGAATCTTCCCTTCGAAACAATATGAATTTGCGCGATTGAACCTTTCCTACACAGTCATGAGCAAGCGCAAACTGCTACAGCTGGTAAACGAAGGTGTTGTTAGTGGCTGGGACGACCCAAGAATGCCTACGATCAGCGGACTACGCCGCAGGGGATATACTCCTGAAAGCATTAGAGAATTTTGTGAACGCATTGGCATTGCAAAAAGAGAGAACTTAATTGAACTGGGCCTTTTAGAGTTTTGCGTTCGCGAACACTTGAATAAGACCGCTACAAGGGTTATGGCAGTACTTGATCCAATTAAACTAGTGATCACAAATTACCCAGAGGACAGAGAGGAAACCTTGATTGGCGAAAACAATCCTGAGGCAGAAGATAAAGGTGGTTATAGAGAAATTCCTTTCTGCAACGAACTGTGGATTGAGCGAGAAGATTTTATGGAAGAGCCTGCTAAGAAATGGTTCAGACTTGCCCCGGGTGCTGTTGTACGACTTAAGCATGCTTACATCGTTAGATGCGAAAGCTTCAAAAAAGATAATCAGGGAAATATTACTGAAGTTGTGTGTACTTATATACCAGAATCCAAAAGTGGAGAAGATACTAGTGGCGTCAACGTTAAGGGCACTATCCATTGGGTGAGCGTAAAACATGCTAAAACTGCTGAAGTAAGAGCCTATGATCGCTTATTCACCGTAGAGTCACCAGATTCTGAAGAAGGTGACTTCAAAGATTACCTGAATGCAAACAGTGTGGAAGTTATTGATACGGCATACATCGAACCTTATCTTGCAAATGCTGATAAAGACGGTCGCTACCAGTTCATTAGAAAGGGCTATTATAATCTTGATAAAGACTCAAGACCTAACAAACTGGTTTTTAACAGAACAGTCGGTTTGAAAGATGCCTGGACTAAAGCAAATAAATAATACTAGAGGTATTTGTTATAAAGGTTAAACAGGATTAGCTTATCCAAGGGAGTTAAAATAGGGGTAATATCTGTTTGAACGAAATGCCTTTTAAAGGCCACTATTGCAGCTGAAATATTGCTGATGTCATAACCAATTATTCTCAGTGCAAGTTTGGTATCAAACTCCACTGGGGATAGATTTAAAATTTCATCGTACCACAAACCATAACCTTTTTGTGCTAATCTTTTCCATGGAAAATCATGGGGATCAGGTTTCCTGCTAGGGGCAATATCCGAATGTCCAATAAAATTAGCCGTTGGTATTTTATACCTCTTCTTTAAAACTGCCAGGATTTTTATCACTCCTTGAATTTGGGCTTCAGAATATGGTTCGAAACCATCATTGTCGATCTCTATCCCGATAGATGATGAATTTAAATCAGTGTCATTACCCCAGCGCCCGGTTCCCGCATGGTGAGCGCGTAGGTAATCATTTACCATTTGGACAACTTTTCCATCCCGGCCAACAACGTAATGGGCACTCACTTCACTTTGACCCTTAACAGTAAAAGTCCTGATGGTCTGATCCGTAGATTTTTGAGCCGTATGGTGGAGTATAACAAAGTTAGGTTTGCGGATACCGAAGTTAATGGAGCCCACCCATGACTGAGAATCGGCGGCTAAGGAATCAATACTTTGTGCAATAGGAGGAAATGCAGAGATGGTCTTTGCGTAGTCCTTCGCTTGCATTTTATAAACTTTATTAGTGGCAGCATATTTGTTCGTCGAGCACGAAACAAATAATAGTATAGGAATAACGCAATAGACGGTGTGCAGTCTGTTTGATTTCATAGTCGATAGATTACAAGTCGTGAAATTACTATTTTTTACTATTTTAGCCGCAAATAAATCGTCACATTATCGCGTGTCTTACATGCTCACTTACAATTGACTCTATATGAAGCCCTTTATAAAAGCCTGTCTTTTTCTAGCAGGATGCGTCCTGGCATCTGGAATTAGCGCCTGCAATAACAACACAAGTACCACTTTTTCTACTACAAAAAAAGAAGTTTCTGTAAGGGACAGCTTACAAGCCTATGTCGATGAACGGCTGGATATTTATGAAAGAGTGAAACTTACCACTAATATCAATGATTTATCTATCGCCGAGCGGCAAATACTTCCTTTGTTAATTCAAGCTGCACAGGTGATGGATGACTTATATTGGAAACAGGTTTACCCACAGCGTGACAGTTTGCTTAATACTATTAAAGATGAAAAAACGAAGTCCTTCATATGGATTAACTATGGCCCCTGGGATAGGTTAAATGGGGATAAACCATTTGTTACAGGTATTGGATCAAAACCTGATGCTTTAAATTTTTACCCTACTGAAATGACAAAGGAAGCTTTGAAAAAATCAGATGTTAAAGATAAATATGGGCTATATTCTGTGATTCGCGAAGAAAAGCCAGGAAAATATATGTCTGTTCCCTACCATGTTTTATACGCTACAGAACTTCAAAAGGCCTCATCTTTACTTAAGCAAGCTGCTTTACTCGCTGAAGATGCTGGCTTCAAAAAGTATCTCAATCTTCGTGCAGACGCACTAACTTCAGACAACTATACCGCCAGCGACTACGCTTGGCTGGACATGAAGAATAATACTTTGGATATCATTCTGGGACCTATTGAAAATTATGAAGACAAGCTACTAAATGCCAGAGCATCTTACGAAGCCTACGTTTTGGTTAAGGATAAGGTTTGGAGCAAACGCCTTGCTAAATATGTAAGTCTGTTACCAGAACTTCAAAAAGGCTTACCGGTAGCGGCTAAGTATAAAAACGAAAAACCTGGAACAGACTCTGAAATTAACGCCTATGATGTCATTTACTATGCAGGTGATTGCAATGCAGGATCGAAAACCATAGCAATCAATCTGCCGAACGATGAAATAATTCAACAGAAAAAGGGTACCAGAAGATTACAGCTAAAGAATGCTATGAAGGCAAAGTTCGATAAGATACTAGTACCAATCGCTAAAGAACTTATTGACGTTGACCAGCAGCAGTACATTAATTTCGATGCTTTTTTCACTAATGTAATGTTTCACGAAGTAGCCCACGGGCTAGGAATTAAAAAAACAATAACAGGAAAGGGGTTTGTAAAAGATGCTTTACAAGAGCAGTATTCTTGGCTGGAGGAAGGAAAAGCAGATATTCTTGGCCTTTACATGGTTACAGGGCTTCTCAAAAAAGGAGAGTTAGCAGGCGACATCAAACAATTCTACACTACCTATATGGCAGGAATTTTAAGGTCTGTGAGATTCGGTGCTGCAAGCTCGCATGGAAAAGCAAACATGCAGTGTTTCAACTTCTTTAAACAGGAAGGAGCTTTCCTCAGAAATCCCAATGGAACCTACAAGGTAGACTTTGTACGATTTGAAGCAGCAATGAATAATCTTGGAGGCGTTATACTGATGCTGCAGGGAAATGGAGATAGAGCGGCTGTTGAAAAAACGCAAAAGGAAAATGCAATAATAACTACAGAACTTCAGACTGATTTAAACAAACTGACTAAAAAGGGCATTCCCGTTGATATCATATTTGAACAAGGAGTTGATGTATTGGGCGTAAAGTAAGCGCCTAACTAATATGTCTGGTAATTATATCTTCTAATTCCTGAATATCAAATGGTTTAGAAAGATAACCGTCTGCACCGGCCTCGCTTGCTAAGGACTTTACATCATTATTGGCAGAGAAATAAATTACCGGAATAGCTTTTAGAGTTTCATGCTTTTTAAGCGCCCTGGTGGCCTCGATGCCACCCACATCTGGAAGCCAATTATCCATAAAGATAATATCAGGGATATATGCAAGAACCTGATCGATTATATTATTTGATGTAGATGAGGTTTTAATCTCATAACCGGCATCTTCTAAAATAATAGTACAAAGTTCCAGAATACCCGCGTTATCATCAAAAACAAATACTTTCTTCATTAAGGGTTTTGGATTATTGTTAGCTGACAAACTTATCAATTATTTAATTGAATTTATGAATTCGCCAATATTTTCAATGCTTAAAACTTCATCTATTTTAACATGTAATTTGGCTTGAGCTGGCATATAACCTACTTGTGCTGAATCTGGATCTTGTATTAAGGCAAGTCCTCCCCATGCTTTTACGGTTTTTAGCCCATTTACCCCGTCAGAATTCGATCCTGAGAGTAGTAAACATGCAAGCTTAGTCCTATAAACCTCAGCGGCCGTTTGAAAAGTTACATCTATGGCCGGTCTCGAATAATTAATCTTCTCAGAATAATCCAGTGAAAAAGTCCTGTCTTGCTCTATAAGAAGATGATAGTTGGAAGGTGCTACATATATTGTTCCTGCATTGATCGGCTCTTTTTCATCTACTTCTTTTACAGTCAATCGCGTTCTGCTGGAAAGCAAATTCGGCAGCAATGAATCTGAATCGTGTTTGCGGTGAATTACGATGATGATAGGAAAACTTAGTGCTGTATCTAGAATTGGCAGAACTCTCAGGAGCACGTCCAGGCTCCCGGCAGAGCCACCTATAACCAGTGCTTCACAACCAATCATTATTTAATCTTCCTCCATATTTTATTTGCCGGAACTCTTTTGTAGTTCTTTGCAATATTAGAAAAATCTATCGTTTCTTTAGTTCCTAAAGCCAGATAGCCAAGGTCTTCCAGACTTTCATTGAAGAGATCCAATACCTGGTGTTGCAGCTCACGATCGAAATAGATCAGGACATTTCTACATAATATGAGTTGGAATTCATTAAACGAATGATCTGAGACGAGATTGTGAGTAGAAAATATCATCTTACTTTTGAGTTCGTCATTGAACTTTGCAAGAGAATAATTAGCGGTATAATAGGTAGAGAAATCTTTTGTACCACCAGAAGTGATATAGTTCTCAGAGTACTGCTTCATTTGGCTCATTGCAAACATACCCTGACTGGCTTTCTCCAATACAACAGGGTTTAGATCTGTCGCATAAATAAGCGATTTATGGAGGAGGTTCAGCTCTTTCAAAATTATTGAAATGGAGTAAGCCTCTTCACCTGTTGAGCAGCCCGCAAGCCATATCCGAATGAATGGATAAGTACCCAGAGCTGGAAGTATAGAGTCTCTCAAGGTTTTGAAGAAAGCCGGGTCTCTGAACATCTCTGTCACATTTACCGTAATCTGTTCAACAAAACGCTTGAAATAAACGTTGTCTTTCATAATTCTATACCTAAACTCTGCAAAGCTTAATGCTTTGTCTAATGAAAATAGCCTTGAAATTCTTCTTTTTAACGATGCTCTTGAGTAACCAGTAAAATCATAGCCATAATATTCCAGAAGATCTGAAAGTAATATCTCTACCTGTTCATCATTTATAGCGCTTATATCCAATGTTAAAGTACGTATCTCTTTAGTAATCCTGTTAAATCATCAACGTTGATAGGTTTTGACACGTAGCCCACAGCACCGGCATTTATACATCGTTCGCGATCTCCAACCATCGCTTGAGCGGTTACCGCGATCACTGGAATATGTTTTAGCTCAGGGGTGTTGCTCATTTCTGCAATCGTTTGATAGCCATCCATTCCCGGCATCATCATGTCCATCAATACAACTGCAACTTCCTTATCAAGCTTTAAAAGTGCTATTCCCTCTTCTCCACCTATTGATGATATGCAGTTATAGCCTCTGGCTTTTAAAACAGCGGTCAGGGCAAAGATATTGCGGTTATCGTCATCAATAATTAAAACTTTGTTTACCATGTCCTTAAACCTTATCGTAAAGCCAAACCCGTAGTAATGAGATCAGCTGATCAATATCTACTGGTTTAGAAATGTAATCAGAAGCTCCCGCAGCAATGCATTTTTCCCTGTCTCCCATCATTGCTTTGGCTGTAACAGCCAAAACTGGTAATTGTTTGTAAGCGGGAATCTTTCGAATCTGTCTAGTGCTTTCATATCCATCCATCTCCGGCATCATCATGTCCATGAGTACAATATCTACTAACGGGTTGTCTTTAAGAATTTGCAGCGCTTCTTTTCCGTCAGTTGCAGCCAGCACCTTCATTTTGTGTTGCTCCAATGCCTTGGTAAGTGAGAAGATATTTCTTACATCATCATCGGCAATCAAAACAGTCTTATTATTTAATACTTCATATAACCCACCTAATCGCTCCGAAGCAGGTTTCCGATGCACATCTATCGACTTTTCTTCCACTAAATGAAGAAATAGACCCGCTTCATCCAGGATGCGCTGATAAGAATGAGCTGTCTTCACAACTATAGAATCTGCATACTGTTTAATTCTACTCTCTTCTCCCTTGGAAAGATTTTTACCTGTAAATACGATGATTGGAAGGTTCTCGAGCCCTTCCGTTTTCTTAATTGTTTCCAGGGTTTCGTACGCACTTTTATCTGGAATACCCATGTCTAGAATTACGCAGTCAACTTCGTTCTTCTTTAAGGCGTCGATTCCTTCGAAAACATTGCCGGCTACCTCCGTGTTGATACCGTAATTACTTAAAAAATAACTTAGTGCTTCCGCGTGCTGCTTATTTTCTTCAACGATCAACACCTTTTTAGGGTGCCTGCTTAGGGCATCCTCAAGCTTCTGGAAGATTTGCTGCATATGTTCGATCGCAAAGGGTTTGTTGATAAAATCAACCGCGCCCTTAAGCAAGCTCTCTTTCTTGACTTCCAGAGAAGACATGATATGCACTGGTATCGGCTTTGTAGTAGGATTAGATTTCAGCTCTTCCATTACCTGCCAGCCATCCTTGATCGGAAGCAGAATGTCTAACAGTATAGCAATGGGAAGGTATAGATTTGCCAACTCAATACCGGCGTCACCGCGAACAGCAACAATACCTTTGTAGCCTCTCTTACGGGTAAAGTCGAGGAGAATCTTTGCGAATGCAGTATCATCTTCTATGATAAGAATGATTTTATCTCCATTGATTATGCTACCCCTGTCGTCTGCTACATCCTGTGGAATATGGTCTACTGTAAATCTTTCAGGTAAGGGCAACAAAACCCGCTCAGAAAAGGTCGGTACAGTTGCTGTTTTTTGTAATATAATCTCAACTGGCGTAGCTTCATGATCAAATGGTAAAGAGAAACTGAACTCACTTCCCACACCTTCCTTACTGGTTAACTCGATCTCACCACCAAGTAGTTTTGCCAATTCTCGACTGATGGAAAGTCCTAATCCTGTGCCGCCAAACTTGCGTCTAGTAGAACCGTCTGCTTGTTGAAATGCTTCAAACACGAGTCCTTGTTTATCACCAGAAATGCCTATTCCAGTATCGGTAACCTTAAACAAAACAGCTCCTTTCTCTTCTTCCTTCTTTACGGTCAATGTAACTTTACCTTGAGAAGTAAACTTTATCGCATTGGAAAGCAGATTTTTCAAGATCTGCTCTAAGCGCATCTTGTCAGTATTAATATTTTGTATGCTTTCTTCCAGATCAATTATCAACTCAAGGCTTTTATTCTTCGCAATCGGATTGAATAAAGAACGCATATCTGTTGCTACTTCTGCAATAACTACTGGACCATACTCCAGCTTCATTTTACCCGCTTCGATCTTCGAAAGGTCCAAAATTTCATCTATTAGACCTAACAATCCTTGGCCTGAACTCTGTATAACTTCCGCATATTCAATATACTCTTCGTCAAGATCTTTGTTATCTGACATTAGTTTGGATAACAGCAAAATAGAGTTTAAGGGTGTGCGCAACTCATGAGACATGTTCGCAAGAAACTCCGATTTATACTTGGTACTCATTTTCAGCTGCTCTGCTTTTTGCTGGATGTCAATATTTCTTTCCTGTATCAATTGGTTCTTCTCTTCCAATAGACTAGTACGTTCTTCCAGTTCCTGGTTGCTTTGTAGCAATTCCTCCTGCTGAACCCTCAGTTCTTCTTCAGAAGTTTGTATCTTCTGACTTTGTGCCTCCAACTCAGCATTCATCGCCTCAAGTTCACTATGCTGGGCTTGAAGTTCCTCGGCCTGTGCCTGTGTTTCTTCTAAGAGTTCCTGCATTCGCTTACGATTTTGCGCTACATGAATTGCAGTTGCAACATTCTCTGAGACGCTGTATAAGAATTCTAAATGTACAGGCTTGTAAGTATGCAACGACCCAAGTTCGATCACACCCACAATGATGCCGTTAAGCTTTAAAGGAAAAGCAGTAATAGTTTTAGGTTTGGTGTATCCGGAGGCATAGCTTATGGTCATCTCTCCATCAGGTATTTCACTGATCGTAATAGCTCTTCCTGATTTTATAACTTGCCCGGAGATTCCATCGCCAATTGTAAGACTAAGCTTTTTCTCAGTGTCTAACAACGCATAGCTCCCTTCCAGATGCAGATTTTTATCCTCCCCCATTAAATAAAAGACTGCAACCGAACTTTTTGTACGCTCAACTATCTCTTCTAAGACGTCATGTGCAATTGCATCAATACCTTTTTCTCCAACAACTTTGTCGTTGACACTCGCAATTCCAGACTGGAGCCACTTTTTATCTTCCAATAGAGAAAATGAGTATTGCAAAGATTCCGCCATAGCATTTAAAGAACCTGCCAGAATACCTAAGCCGTCTTTTTCCTTCTCATCCAATCTAATTTGGTAGTCGCCTTCAGAAATTCTTCCCGCAATATCTCTGATAACATCTATCCTATTGTCTATCTCTTGATTCTTATCCTGTAACTCTTTTTGCAGTCTCATTCGTACGGTAAAATCTGAGGAGACCTTTCTGTAAAAGAACATGGTAATTAAGACTGCCAATGCCGCAGCGATGAGAATTAAAGCCGGCGTATAAGCAGATATTTTATTGAGTTCCTTTGTTCTCAAAGAAAAGAGACGCTGCTCTTCCACTTGCATCTTCTTTATGATATTCCGGGCATCATCCATGAAAGCTTTTCCTTTTAACAATACAGATAGACTTACGACTCCACCTAAATCCTTTATCTTGATCGTTTTATTGATAATGGAAAGCCTATTGCGAACAATATCCTGCAAAAGCTTCGTATTTGCCTGCTGAAATGGATTGTCTACTGTTTCAAGTAATACCAAATTTAGCAACTCATTTTCATGATCTTCTGCCCCATTATAAGGCGCTAAAAAATCTTTGTCACCAGTTAAAAGGTATCCCCGTTGGCCGGTTTCTGCATCCTTTAGTGTGGAAATAACACCATCAAGGCTAGACATTACCCTATTACTATGGGATACTAGGTCAGCACTTTTTATCAAGTTTTGTATACTGATGAATGAAGCAAATGAGGTAACAAACAATATCAGTAAGGAAAGGCCCAATCCAATCCTAAGGTTATTTTTTAATGATGAATTCATATTAGGTTATGATCTATTCTTGTTCAGGTCCTGCGTTTACAGGTAATTCAAAGTAAAATTCTGAGCCCGCTCCCGACTGACTCTTCACGCCGATTTCGCCACAATGCCTTCTGATGATTTCTGCAGAAATGTATAAGCCAATGCCAAGACCCTGGAAATGTATCGCAGTCTCTTCCACTCTATAAAATTTATCAAAAACGTGTCTTTGCATTTCTGGCTCGATGCCAATACCAAAATCACGAACACCCAAATAAATCCTTTCGCCTAAAGCCTCAAGGTTTATATATACCTCAGTAGTACCCGGAGAATATTTAATGGCATTTGTTAGAAAATTAATTACCACCTGCTCGATACGTGCTTCATCAGCATAAATTTCCCTTTTCACGGAGCCTTTTCTAAGAATCCTAAAATCAGGATTAGATTGATGAATGATCTCGATGACACTATCAAGCATTTCATTAATATTGAAAAACTTCTTATTAAATTTAAGCTTCCCACTTTCTATTTTGGATATGTCTAGCAAATCAGCGATGAGGTCGTTCAGCTTCTCTAGCTGTATTTGCGCTTTAACCAAGTGAGTTTTTACAGTTGCTATATCTCCACGGTCAAGGTTTCTTTCCAAAAGTTGCATGTAACCCTTCACACTTGTTAAGGGTGTTTTCAGCTCATGACTAGCTATACTAATGAATTCATCTTTCTTACGTTCCGCCTGCTTTCTAAACTCGATCTCTTTCAACAACTCTTTCTGGACCTCAATGAGTTTCCTGCTTTGCTCGTAAATCCTATAAAAGGTTTTTACTTTTAACAGCAAGATATCCATATCCACAGGCTTCGTGATATAATCTAGACCTCCTGAGGAATATCCTTTGGTGATAAATTTGTTTTCAGTGTTGACCGCTGATAGAAATATAATCGCAGTTTCCTTCGCTTTACTATAACCTGATATCGCCTCGGCTACCTCAAAGCCATCCATTCCAGGCATTTGCACATCTAGAATAATTAAAACATATTCGTTTCTAAGTACTTTTTTTAATGCTTCTTCACCAGAGGAAGCTGTATCAACTTCAAAGTTATGCCGCTCGAGAACCTTCTTCAACGATATGATGTTTTCGGGGGTATCATCTACTATTAATATCATTCTTGAGAATAAATAAGAAATTTAAAGTTATACAACTCCCAGGAATATTTAGGTATAAATCCATATCATGTCAAAATCTTTCCACTAGACTATTATAAGTCGTTGGCACTAAAGGTATCACCTTGATTAAAGTCACCAGTCTCAAATCCCTTTTTAAACCAGTACATTCTTTGTGCAGATGTTCCATGTGTAAAGGCATCAGGCACGACCTCTCCTTGCGCCTGCTTCTGTAATTTATCGTCCCCGATCGCATTTGCAGCATTGAGCGCTTCTTCAATATCACCCTCCTCCAAACGGAAGTCCTTCAGATTTTGAGCGTGATGCGCCCACATACCCGCTAAAAAATCAGCTTGCAACTCCAATTTTACTGACAACTTATTATACTCTGTTTCGCTTACTTGTCCACGAGCTTGGTCCAGCTTAGCAGAAATCCCTAATAAGTTTTGTACATGATGACCTACCTCATGAGCAATAACATAGGCCTGAGCGAAATCTCCTGACGCGCCGAAGCGGTCTTTTAAATCCTTGTAGAACGATAAATCAATGTAAATGCGCTTGTCGCCCGGACAATAAAAAGGACCTACTGCAGCGCTTGCTCCACCACAGGCAGACTGAACATAATCTGTAAATAAGGTAAGTTTTTCAGGCTCCTGATAGGTGGAGCCCATTTCACGAAATTGTATTTCCCAGACTTGATTAGTAGATTCGAAAACTCCATCAACGAATTTTCCTTCTGCATCAGTAGGATCACCCGTCTTACCTTCTACTACAGCCCCCTGTCCAGCAGGGATTTGACTGACTAGTCCTGTTAAGTCCTGACCAAAGATTAACCCTAATATCACTATAACAATACCGATACCACCGCCAACTGCACCGCCACTCATGCCGCGTCTATCGTCAATATTACCACTTCCTTTACCGAACCATTGCATATAATCTATTTAAAAGTATAACAATTGGGGATCCCAATTGTTATACCAAACTGATCATTTTTAGCGTATTAATTAAAAGCAATTGTAGCAGCCTTAATTCTTTCTTGAATTTCTTTAGCTCCTAATGCAAGTGCTATATCAAAAACGCCAGGACCAAATTTACCCCCAACAAGCATTACCCGAAATGGAAGCATTAACTCTCCTGGTTTAAAGCCATGATCTAGAGCCATATCTTTAAACTTTTGCTCTTGTTGTAACGCGTCTAAACTCATATCAAACAATGCCGAATAAGCCTCGAAGAACGCGGCTTTCTCCGCAGTCCATTTTGGTTTAACGGCATCTACATCAAATTTCTCAGGAGCAGCAAAAAAGTATCCCGCTTGCAACACAAAATCTGTAAGCAGATTGCAACGGTCTTTAATTAGGTCAATAACTTTCAACAGGTAGGCATCGTCATGGACAGCCATCCCTTCAGTAGCAAAGATTTCCTTTACTTCAGGCATTAACAGATTGGCCGCTGTATTTTTTATCCAAGCATGGTTATACCATTTTGCTTTTTCAAAATCAAACTTCGCCCCTGCTTTGCTTACACGTTCAACAGAGAACTTTTCTATGAGCTCCGGCAAAGAAAACAGTTCCTCATCAGAACCGTCATTCCATCCCAGCATTGCCAAGAGGTTTACGAAAGCCTCAGGCATAAAACCGAGTTCCTTGAATCCTTTTGTGAGGTCTCCTGTTTTAGGGTCCGTCCAGTTCTGAGCATAAACTGGAAATCCTAAACGATCTCCATCACGCTTGCTCAACTTTCCGTTTCCGTCAGGCTTGAGAATTAACGGAAGGTGAACCCATTGTGGCATCTCATCTTCCCAGCCCAAATATCTCCAAAGTAAAATATGTATTGGTGCCGATGGCAACCATTCCTCACCCCTAAAAATATGGCTTATCTCCATAGCCTTGTCATCAGCTACAACAGCCAGGTGATAGGTAGGCATTCCATCTGCCTTTAGTAACACTTTATCGTCGACTAGGTTGGTGTCAAAGCTTACATGTCCCCTTATTAAATCTGTAAAAGAGACCAGTTCATCTGCTGGCATTTTTATACGGATTACATGCGGTGTATTTGAAGAGAGCAATGCCTCAACCTCGGCTGAAGGCAATGTTAAAGAGTTGCGCATGCCCTCCCTTGTGGATAGCCCATAGGTGAAATTTGAGGCTTCCTTACGCTTTGCGTCAAGCTCTTCTGGAGTATCAAAAGCATAATAAGCATAACCATCTGCAATGAGCTGATCTGCATACTGCTTATACGTCGCTTTTCTCTCACTTTGGCGATATGGCCCAAAGTCGCCACCTGTCTGAGGACTCTCATCTGGTGATATGCCACACCATTTCAGACAAGAAACTATATATTCTTCAGCACCTTCCACAAACCTGGTTTGATCCGTATCCTCTACTCGAAGAATAAAGGTACCATTGTGTTGTTTAGCAAATAAATAATTGAACAATGCCGTACGGACCCCGCCAAGGTGCAGGCCGCCTGTCGGACTAGGGGCAAATCTTACTCTTACTTTCTTTTCCATATTACTACCTGCAAAGATATATTTTTGTAATTTGCCTACATAATCTATGAATCCTTACGAGAAAAAGCGGCGTTGGAAGTTCTTTCTATTGGTATTTGCTATCGTAATAGGTGGCGCTTCAGTTTTTTACAGTGACTTTTTTGTTAAGAAAATGGAGCGTGAAGAGCGACTTCAATTTCAATTGTACGTAAAGGTTACTGAGCAAAGGCTACTAATGTATGACGATGACAGGTACACTGGTTTGGTCGACTTGATCACATCGAACAACAAACTTCCCGTGATATTAACCGATGACAAGGGGGAATTCGTCGGCTATCAAGGCTTGGACTCCACCAAAACCTATTATAACGTTGAAAAGAAACAGGGAATAGCCTATGATCCGGGGTACTTTCAGCGGGAATTAAGAGCGATGAAAAAGCAACACCCTCCCATCCCTATAAATGGTCTTGATGCTGAGGGACGCAAGTATTATATTTATCACAGGGATTCTCCTACTTTAACTCAGCTTCGCTATTTCCCATACATACAACTCGGAGTTATTGCCTTGTTTTTGCTAACTGCTTATGTAGCATTTAGTTCTGCACGAAAAGCAGAACAAGACCAGGTTTGGGTGGGTATGGCGAAAGAAACTGCGCATCAACTGGGAACGCCAATCTCCTCACTAATGGCTTGGGTAGAATTGATGGCTACACGTTTTAATGCCGAAGACGATCCGCTAATTGCCGAGATGCAGAATGACATTAAAAGACTCGAAGTAATTACTGATCGTTTCTCAAAAATAGGATCCAAGCCAATTCTTGAAGATCATGTAGTATTTACCGTGATTCACAATTTCGTAGAATACTTTAGGTTGAGAACTTCAGATAAAGTCATATTTAACATTACCGGCGACGAGCAGGTTAGGGCATTATTAAATGTGCCACTGTTTGATTGGGTAACCGAAAACTTACTGAAAAATGCTGCCAATGCGATTGAGAATGAAGGGAAAATTACCATCAACATTATAGAGAATCTGGCCAAAGAAGAAGTTTTTATAGATGTAACTGATACCGGAAAGGGCATTGCAAGATCTAAGTTCGATGCCGTATTTCAGCCGGGATATACCACAAGAAAAAGGGGCTGGGGCCTCGGTCTTTCCTTAACTAAAAGAATTATTGACAACTATCATAGCGGAGAAATCTTTGTTAAAGAATCTGAATTGGGTAAGGGAACAACTTTCCGTATTGTACTTAAAAGTAGCATAACTTATGAACCGACCACAAGTTGACGAGTATCCCGCCTGGGGTGAAACCTACATTAAATTGGTAGATGGTGATGTGCTGGAAATCCTGGAAAGGCAAATTACAGACTTTTCTGATTTTATAAGTAGTCTTTTCGATATCGCTGACTATGCATATGCGCCAGGAAAGTGGACGATAAAGGAGTTGATCGGCCATATCATAGATACGGAGAGAATACTAATCTACCGCCTTACCTCTTTTGCAAGGGGGGAACAGCAAGCATTGCCAGGTTTTGAGGAGGATGAATATGTTGCCCGTGCACATTTTTCTGACAGAAGCTTACAAAGCTTCTCCAAAGAATTTGAACTATTAAGACAGGCAAACCTCTATTTAATTCGTTCCCTTAATGACAAAGACCTTGCTGCTTCTGGAACTGCGTCCGGTAGGCAAATAACGGTAAAAGCAATAGTTTACATTCTTGCGGGACATATTATGCACCATACCGCTATAATTAAAGACCGATATTTACACTAATGCATCTTATCTCAAAGGTATCTTCTAGGGGACTTCTAGCCTATTCGTTGGGATAAACACCCCTTTATCCCAACGAATAGGCTAGAAGATACTAACCAGTCCCCATGTAGCTCAATACCAGGCTTCATACAGGAATAAGTTTAGCCTTGCAATGACCTTAAATAATAGCATCATCACGCATCTTATTCGATAAACAAAGATTTTATAACATATATTGCAATAATTATCAGCAAATAAAATAAATCAATATCTTTGGAGTCTAAGTATTTACATAATGACTGAACAGGAAAACAACAAAAGCTTTGATTGGGTTTATTACGTTTTAGGCCTATTTTTTGGAATTTTAACCACTTCTGCGATCACATTAAGCTTCGGATGGTTGCTCTTTGGTGGACTTTTGGGCTTCATCTTCGGCGCCGTATTCTTGAAATCAATAGTTAAGGACCGTCAATATTAATCAAATTAAACCTTTATAAAATGAAAAAATTAGCCTTACTGGCATTCTTTGCCTTAATTACCTTTGCGGTTGACGCTCAGGACGTAAAATTTCCAGGTTTAGATGGAAGTCCAGCAGATCTTGCTTATTTCCCATCGAATGCTGCACAGAAAAACACAGCTCCCGACATTAAATTGGTATACTCAAGACCATCCAAAAAGGGACGCGCTATTTTCGGTGAGCTGGAAAAATATGGTGTTGTTTACCGTTTAGGTGCAAATGAATCTAATGAGATCACTTTCTTTAAAGATGTAACCATTGGTGGCAAAGCTGTAAAAGCCGGAACCTATAGTTTATTTGCAATTCCTAATAAAGACAATTGGACAATAATCATCAACAGTAAAATCAATAGCTGGGGTGCCTACTCCTATGAAGTTGCAAAAGATGTGGTAAGAACAGATGTTCCTGTCAAAACACTAACTGCACCTGTTGAAGCTCTTGCAATGATATTTACAAAAACAGACAACGGTGCAAGCTTAAATATTGGCTGGGATACTGTTTCAGTTGCCCTTCCAATTACTATCAAGTAAAATATTAAATAGCATTAGCCGGATGATCACTCATCCGGCTTTTTTTATGACTTTTTTCTTCGTGGCAAACTGTCAAAATAAAACAGTCATATTATTGAGACGAAATGACTTGACCGATAAAAGTAGTGAGCTAACACGCAGGGAAATTGGATATTTCAGTAAAAACATCCAATTTTTTAGTTTCCAGATTATTGAATAAGTCAGCCATTTGTCATTTAGACAAACTTTCTTAATCGATCGATTAATTAATCAAACGCTTGATTAATTTTGTCGCCGAAATGAAGATAGAAAAAGCAGATAAAAGGGCTAACATTATCGAAGCAGCGGAAAAGCTCTTCTCAGAACTTGGCTACGAGGGCGCCTCCACCCGACAAATTGCGAAGGAAGCTGGAGCCAATATGGCCATGATCAACTACTATTTTGGTTCTAAGGAAGGGGTATTCATGGAAATCATGGGCCAAAGGGTTCAGGATTTTAAACATCAGCTCCACACCATTAAAGCGACTGAAGTTTCCGCAATGGAAAAGCTGTTGTTGGTTGTGGAGCGTTATGCCTCTAGAATTCTATGCAACCATACCTTTCACAAGATGATGCATCGGGAACTTTCACTTCCCCAGAGACCAGAGATGTTTACGACAATCAAAAATGCCATGTTAGAAAACATGCTGGTGATTGAAGAGATTATCAATGACGGTATTGAACAGGGTTCCTTCCGGAAGGTTGACGTTAGAATGCTGATTGCAACTGTCATGGGAACAATTAGCAATGTAGCAATCTCACCTTCTAAGGTTACATCAGGAACCGGATTGGATCTGAATGTAAAAAAAGACCGAAAAATAATTACAGAACGATTAATTACCCACTTACAAGACCTTGTCACCATCTATTTAACACCACAAAAATGATACGTAATACCTATAAAACACTCTTACTAGCGCTATTGCTCCCAAATCTCATCTATGCCCAACAGGCTAAAAAATTGACTTTGCAAGAAGCCGTAGCGCTGGGTGTAAGTAACAGTAAAAATCTAAAGCTTTCTCAAAGCAAAATCGATGAATCAATTGCCAGACTTGCAATAGTAAAAGACAATGCGCTACCTAGTGCAAATGCTTCTTTTCTATATAACCATGCAGAGATTCCAACAAACTCGCTGATTATCGGGGCTGCAGATCCAATACATCTACCCAAGCGCGCAGATGCATTTGTAGGGACAGCAGCCGTCCAGGAACTGATCTACAATGGTGGTAAGCTTCGCTATGCGGAAGAATCAACGAAATTGCTAACTGAGGTTGCAAAATTGGATGCAGACAAAAGTAAAGAGGAAATTAGCTATGCGGTAATCAATACTTATTACTCTTTATTCAAGGTATTGCAAAGCAAAAAAGTAGTTGCGCAGAATCTGGAATCTATTGCCAGTCAGCTTAAGCAGTCTCAACGCTTCTTTGAGCAGGGCATTGTAACTAAAAATGATGTGCTGAGGTTCCAGTTGCAACAGGCTAACGTATCACTAACGGATATGGAGATTGAAAACAACAGAAAAATCATCAACTATAACCTGGATATTTTATTGGGATTGGATGATGCAACTATTGTGGAAATCACTGACCCCGACAACTCACTTAAAGTTGCAGGTACGCTTGGAAGTTACATCGAGATGGCCATGGGTAACAGACAAGAACTGCAACAATTAGATTTACAAAACAAGGTTGCTGGTGTAAATATTAAGTCGATGAAAGCAAATACGCTACCGACTATTGGTGTGGGTGCAAACTTATATTACATCAACCCGAGTGGAAGTTTCATACCTCCATCAAACCAATACATTATGCCGGTTACCATTGGTGCTAACATTTCCTATAATATCGGGAACTTATGGACAAATAAAAACAAAATCTCGGAGGCAAGAATTCAACAGCAGAATGTAGTAATTCAAAAGGACATCCTATCAGACCAATTTAAAACAGAGATCAACCGAAGCTACCAGAATTATCAGCTGGCGATAAATAAGATCAAAATCTTAGAAACCTCTATCGCTCAGGCAACGGAGAACGACAACTTGCTAGCTTCAAAATATAAAAATAATGTAGCCTCCGCGATCGACAGAATTGATGCGGAGACGCTACTCTACCAGGCAAAAATAAACCTGGAGCTGGCTAAAGCAGACGCAGGACTTGCCTACTATACATTACTGAAATCAACAGGAAAAATATCTAACTAATTCTCATAAAACATACTGCAATGACTACTGAAGTAAAAAAGAAAAATAGAGTTGTACCTATCATATTAGGTGTGCTATTAGTAATAGGTGCCATTTTTGGGACCAAACAATACCTGTATTATAGCAAGCACGTCGACACAGACGATGCCCAGATCGATGGTGATATCAGTCCGGTTGTTGCGCGTGTAGGCGGATATGTAAAAGAGATTAAATTCGAAGAAAATACCTTTGTTAAAGAAGGTGATGTATTGGTTAAACTTGACGAAAGCGATTATAAGGTGAAGCTCGAACAAGCGAACGCCGGGCAGCTTGGAGCAAGCGCAGGTGTGGGGGTTTCTCAAGCTCAAATTGCAGCATCTTCTGCCAACACAAGTACCGCTAAGGCTAACATTGAAGCAGCCAGGGTTCAATTGTTGTTGGCTCAAAAAGATTACGCCCGCTATACGAATCTTGTAAAAGATGGTTCAATTACACAACAGCAATTTGATCAGGCTAAGGCACAAAAAGAATCTGCTCAAGCAGCATTTACCGCAGCAAACGATCAATATGTAGCTGCAGTTAAACAAGTTGGGACAACACAATCTCAGCTAGCAGTAAGCAATACCGGCGTAACCGCACGGCAGTCTGAAGTTGACTTTGCCAAACTTCAACTTTCATATACGGAGATCAAAGCACCTGCTTCAGGAATTGTTTCCAAGAAGAATATTCAGAAGGGTCAGTTGGTTCAGGCCGGCCAGTCTTTGTTCGCTATAGTTAACGAAAACAGCATTTATGTGACTGCTAACTTTAAAGAAACTCAAATAGAAGACATTATTGTTGGTTTGAAAGTAAAAGTAGAAGTTGATGCTTACCCTGATGAAGACATCCAGGGAGAGGTTTACAACTTTGCGCCCATCACTGGTGCTAAAGGATCATTGTTACCTCCGGATAATGCTACAGGTAACTTTGTAAAAGTTGTACAAAGGATACCTGTTAAAATTAAAATCACAAAGGCCTCTAAAGAAATGATGGCGAAATTACGTCCCGGTATGAGTGTTAAAGTTTCTGTTTCTATAAAAGACTAAGTAATGGCCGAGAAAGGTTTAAAAAAGTGGATAATCACGTTTACGGTTATCACGGCCTCCTTATTGGAGCTGATTGACACCACCATTGTAAACGTTGCCATACCCCAGATACAAGGTAACCTTGGCGCAACCCTTGAGGATGTGGCATGGTTGTCAACCGGATATGCCGTTGCCAACGTAATCATTCTCCCAATGTCGGGATGGTTGGGTAGCAGATTTGGTCGCAAGAACTACTTTTTATTCTCAATTATATTGTTCACTATTGCTTCTTTTCTTTGTGGTAACGCCACGAATCTGGAAGAGTTAATCGCTTTCAGGATCCTACAGGGTCTTGCGGGAGGAGGATTGATTTCTACTGCACAAGCTATTTTGATCGAGACCTGGCCACGTGAAGATGTGGGTATCGCTACCGCTTTATTCGGTTTAGGAGCGGTTGTAGGTCCAACCGTTGGCCCTACCATCGGTGGCTATCTGTTAGAGATCAGTTCATGGCCATTAATATTTTACGTGAATATACCCGTCGGAATCCTCGCCGCCTATTGTACCTATATGTTTGTGCGAGAGACGCCGAAAGACGGAAAAGGCATGCCAGTAGACTGGTATGGTATTGTTTTACTTGCCATTGCGGTAGGTAGCTTGCAAACCCTGCTGGAAAAAGGGGAGAGTGAAGATTGGTTCGCCACACCATATATTACCGCTTTAGCGGTGGCTTCAGTACTAGGCTTACTGCTCTTCATATGGAGAGAAATGAGCACCGATCATCCTATTGTGAACTTCAAGATCCTGAGACACCGAAGTTTCTCGGTAGGTATGTTTACCTCATTTGTTTTAGGTTTCGGGCTTTACGGCTCCGTGTTCGTGTTCCCTATTTTTTGTCAGAATCTATTGGGTTTCTCGCCGTTACAAACTGGAGAATTGTTATTCCCAGGAGGTTTATGTACTATAGTGATGATGCCCTTTATAGGAATTATGTTAAAGAAAAATATACCTGCGCAATTCATGGCAACGATAGGTATGTTCCTTTTCTTTGTGTTTTGTTCAATGCTAAGTAACTCGACCCTACAATCCGGAACGAACGATTTCTTTCTTCCTTTGATGATTAGAGGGGTTGGTATGGCGCTATTGTTTGTACCACTAACTACGCTGGCGATCCAGGATCTTAAAGGTGCAGAAATTGGTCAGGGCTCAGGGTTGAACAACATGATGAGACAGCTTGGCGGATCATTCGGTATCGCTGCACTGACTACATTAATTCACGTTCGTCAGGGTTTTCACAGAAGCAATTTGATCACCAATATAAACGAATACAACCCTGCGTTTACAGAACGTTTTAAGGGCTTCATTCAAAACTTCATAAGTAAGGGGTATGGGTATATGGATGCGAAAGTTTTAGCCACCAAAGCCATAGAAGGAACGGTGACCAAACAATCCCTTTTATTGACTTATAACGATGCGTACTGGGTGGCAGGGTTGATCATGTTATGCTCTATTCCGCTGCTTTACTTTCAAAAATTCAAGAAGAACGTTCAGGTCCCCGCAGACATGCACTAATTAAAAAAGGCACAATGTTGATCTTAACGCCTTTTTCAATTAACATAAAGGCTAGAAAATCAAAATGTAATTATTAGCTCCAAACCCACTTTTTTTGATTCATTTTTGGTAGCTTAATCGCGAAGAATTACCTTAGCAAATATGATGCAGAAACAACGCGCAAAAGGGCAGAAAGAATCCGTTTTCAACAATGAAGTCGTCTCTAGATTCGAACTTTACAATAGCCTTTTTCTTACCCTTCCGTTCTATAAGATTAAAGACACAGGTACTTTATTACCCCTATTTATTAAGTACTGTGAAGAAGGCGTAACGAACCACGAAACTCCAGAAATGATCATTAACAGCTTTTTTAGCAAGTATACACAGCTTCATACTAAAAAAGACATCATCGATTTGCTATTTCGGTTTATTCAATATATCGAAAGACAAGTCGTTTTGTTTGATGCGGTCGAAGATGCATCGTTCAATAAGCTAAATGCTGATGATGAAGAAAACGCATTATTGTCTTATCTTAAAAAGGGAGTAGACAACCACCTGCTTACTGATAAAATAGATAAACTGATAGAAGATTTCTCCCTTCGTTTGGTGTTAACTGCCCACCCTACTCAATTTTATCCCGGTAGTGTGTTGTCGATCATAACTGACCTGACTACAGCGATTAAAACCAATGAAATTTCTACCATTCACCTCCTATTGCAACAGCTAGGAAAAACCCCTTTCTTCAATAAAAAATCTCCCACACCTGTTGATGAAGCGTTAAGTTTAGCCTGGTACCTGGAGAACGTTTTCTATTTTGCGGCTGCGAATATCCAATCAGGCATCGATAAAACGTTAGCTGAATACAGTATTGCGCCTAAAAAGATTGTAGAACTTGGCTTCTGGCCCGGTGGCGACAGGGACGGAAATCCAAACGTACACACAGATTCTACGATACAGGTATCTAAAATGCTCCGTCAGATCCTATTCCGCTGCTACTATCGTGACTTTAAAAATTTAAAACGCAGAATTACGTTTAGAGGAGTCGAAGATGCCGTTTCCACAGTGCACGACATCCTGTATAAAAATGCCTTTAATCCTAATATGGATCCCGAAAACATCTCAGAAGATGTGATTAAGCATCTGCTAGACATCAAAGGAACGCTCCTTAAAGATCATGACGGACTATTTGCAGACCTCGTATCCGATCTCATTAGGAAAGTGGAGTTATACGGCTGCCATTTTGCATCGTTAGACATCAGGCAAGACAGCAGAGTCTTGAGAGATGTTCATGCGTTTTGTCGCCAAAGCAAGCCGATCATTTCTTTGTTCCCGGAAAATTATGATGAACTATCTGAGCAGGACAAAATTAGCGCACTTTCTTTTAAAAGCGCCAGGGTCATCTATTCAGAAAAAGTAGACTCTTTAATTGAAGATACTTTGCTAACCATCGCAGAGATGAAACAGATTCAGGACAGCAATGGCAATTTGGCTTGTCACCGTTTCATTATCAGCAATTGTCAACAAGCAAGTGACATCCTGCAATTGATGGAACTGTTTTTATGGAATGGGTGGGAAGAGGACAACCTTACCATCGATTTTGTACCTTTATTTGAAACCGTCCATGACCTTGCCGGTGCAGCTAAGATTATGGAAACTTTATACTTGCATCCATTTTACAAAAAACACCTGGAAAGCAGGGGCAATAAGCAAGACATCATGTTGGGCTTCTCAGATAGCACTAAAGATGGTGGTTATTTGATGGCCAACTGGTCTATCTTTAATGCGAAGGTTGCATTGACGGAGACGGCAAATAAGCATAACATTCAACTGGCATTCTTTGATGGTCGCGGCGGGCCACCGTCAAGAGGTGGAGGTAAAACACACCGATTCTATGCCTCAATGGGTAAAGAAATAGCCAATAAAAATATTCAATTGACAATTCAGGGCCAAACAATCAGTTCACAGTATGGATCGATTGATAGTGCGGAATTCAACATTGAGCAATTGATCAATGCAGGTATCTCTGCCGGCATCAGAGAAAAGCACAACATTCTTTTAGACCCGATGCATAAAAGGCTTTTGGATGAGATGGCAGATGATAGCTTCGAATCATTTGTAGCCTTAAGAAAACACCCTTTGTTTTTGAGTTATCTGGAGCGATTCTCACCGCTAACCTTACTTTCTAAAATAACGATAAGCAGTCGCCCCGTAAAAAGGAACTCTGGTGAAGCGTTGAAACTTGAAGATTTGCGGGCGATTAGTTTCGTTACCTCATGGAGTCAGCTTAAGCAAAACATTCCTGGCTTTTATGGTGTAGGTACTGCTTTGAAGAACCAGGAACTAAAAGGAAACTGGGATAAAGTAGTAGAGACTTACAATGAATCAGGTTACTTTAAAACCATAGTAGAGAACTGTATGATGTCGATGAGCAAAGCCGATTTCGCTATTACTGCGCACTTTGCCAATGATAAAGATTATGGCGCTTTCTGGACGGTCTTGTTCAACGAGTTTGAGCTTTCAAAACAGATGTTGCTGAAGTTGTCTGGCCAAACTACCCTAATGGAGAATTATCCAGCAGAAAAGCGTTCTATTGCTGTTAGAGAAAAGATCGTCCTGCCTCTTGTGTTAATACAGCATTTTGCATTAGAGCAACTTCAAGGCGATGTATCAGAGCAAGAGCAACAATCTTTGGAGAAGCTAGCCATAAGAACTGTTTACGGAATTGTTAACGCTGGAAGAAACCTGGCTTAACAAACAACCTAATTAAAATAAAAAGGCGATCCAATGATGGTTCGCCTTTTTTAATATAAAACAAAACTTTATCTATCAATAGATCCCATAACCTTTTGCCCAAAGGCGTTCAATGCATCCTTCTCAATTGCACCTGCAGCAACACTAGAATGTACTTCAAGGGCGCCGCAGATATTAGTGATCAACTCTCCTGCTACATCAATCTCATGCTCACTAACCCCTCTAAATTCACAATAAGCCTCTAACACATTTAAAGTAGCCTCAAGATCTTCGACTGTATTGTTCTGAAAGAACTGCTTTATAACTGGAATTTTCATGATTTTATCTTGTCAAATAATTGAGTTAACATTTCTGCTTTATTGGTCTGTGTCTGTTCAACCAAAACTCCTCCTTTAAAAGCAGCAAACGTTGGTAAATTGTCAACATTAGCCAGTTTACGTGAGTTAGGAAGCTTCTCTGCATCTACAATAAGAAATGCAACGTCATCATTTTCCGCAGCCAATTTCTTAAACTTTGGTTTCATGATTCTACAGTTACCACACCATGATGCAGAATATTGAACCATTACTTTGTTGTTTTCCGCAACATATTGTTGCAGATTATCTTCGGTTAATTCTAAAAACATTGTCTTTATTTTTATTAGTGTGCACTTAGATATTCAGCAACACCACTTCTATCAGCACTCATTGCAGTTTTACCCTCTTCCCAGTTTGCAGGACAAACTTCACCATGTGTTTGAACATGTCTGTAAGCATCGATCAGGCGTAAATATTCCTTCACATTTCTACCCAATGGCATATCATTCACACTTTCATGAAATACTTTACCTGTCTCATCAATTAGGTAAGTAGCTCTGAATGTTACATTTGAACCAGTAAAGATCTCATGTCCTTCTTCATCATACTCAACCTCTTGATCTACAATCCCTAAAATGTTAGCCAATTGTCTGTGCGTATCTGCAAGAATAGGATAAGTAACACCTTCAATACCACCGTTATCTTTAGGTGTGTTTAACCATGCAAAATGAACTTCGTTCGTATCGCATGAAGCACCAATCACTATTGTATTTCTTTTCTCAAATTCAGGCAATGCTTCTTGGAAAGCGTGTAACTCAGTCGGACAAACGAAAGTAAAATCCTTCGGATACCAGAATAACAACACTTTACTGCTTTTATTTACTGATTCTTCAAATACATTGATCTTTAAATCATCACCCATGTCTGACATTGCATCTATGCTGATGTTCGGAAATTTTCTACCTACTATAGCCATAATTATATTGTTATTCTAAATCTGCCGCAAAGGTACGGCAAGCTGGCTTCAATATCAACCGAAGCCAGCTAATTCAGGATACTTAATATTGATACCGCTATAGATAAATCCTATTTACTTTTTAACGTGGTTTCAAATAACTTAAAAACCCGCTTGTACTCGTCTGTCCAGCTGCTTGGTTCTATAAAACCATGGTCTTCTACCGGATAAACAGCTAATTCCCAATTATTTTTACCCAACTCAATCAAGCGCTGTGATAAGCGAACAACGTCTTGAAAATGAACATTTACATCCACCATTCCATGGCACATCAGCAAATTGCCTTTCAAGCCATTGGCAAAGTAAATTGGCGAGCTTCTTTTATAAGCAAGCTCATCGTTAAAAGGCTCGTTTAATATATTCGCAGTGTACCCATTGTTGTAATGTGCCCAATCGGTAACAGATCTTAACCCCGCGCCACTTGCAAAAACATTAGGCTCAGTAAAGAGCCCCATCAGGGTGATAAAGCCACCATACGATCCCCCATACAAACCAACATGTTTGGGGTCAACATTATACTTTTCGACCAACATTTTTACACCGTCAACCTGATCTGTCAAATCCTTTCCTCCCATGTGTCTATAAATACCGGTACGATGATCCCTGCCATAGCCAGAACTGGCAGTATAATCAATATCGATCACCGTATAGCCATTGTCTGCAAGCATATTGTTAAACATGTATTCTCTAAAGTATTGGCTCCACCAGAAATGTACGTTTTGCAAATACCCTGCACCATGTACAAATACAATCGCAGGCCTGTTGGGATGAGGATTCTTAGCAGGATAAACCCTTGCATATACAGCAGAGCCATACCTGTTCTTAAATGAAACCATATCTGGTTTGCGCCACTCGTAGGATTTAAACGCTTTAGATGACGAGCTAGTCACTTGAGTCGCTTTAGCCCCAGGTTTATTCTCCTGTATGTACAGCTCCCATGGTTTATCCATATAAGAATAATTGATGGCTAGCCATTTCTCGTCCGGAGAAAGCGTTACTTCATTCCCACCCTTCATACTCGTAATCTGCTGCAAATTCCCTCCCTGAGCATTGAGTTTATAGAAGTGGGTAATACCAGGGTGTTCCTTGTTTCCGCTGATATAAAAAGTTTTCTTGTCCTTTGATAATTGTAAACCTTGAACCTCCCACTTACCAGAAGTCAATTGTTTCTTTTCTAAAGTAGCGACATTTGCCACATATAGGTGTGAATAGCCTGTGGCCTCGCTTTGATAATAGATCTGGCTGTTGTTTAACCAGCCGAGATTTCTCGCACCAACACCCGGACCGCCAATCCAGGCCTCATCACGCTGACGGTCAACTAAACTTACATTTCCAGTCGTTATATCCAGCTTTAAGATCCATAAATCTTTATTGTCAAGGGCATCCGCAACCACCACTGCAGTGCTGCCCGCATCATTCCAGAAAGGACCAGCGAGGCTTACCTTACGGTCTTCATTCTTTTTTTTCCTTTCTTCCAGCTGTTTCGGATATTCCTTCACGTAATCCGGAAGGTCTTTAATCCCAGGGATCTGCTCCACATGTATACTGTATACAGTATCTCTTTGATTGTCATAGATGTAGTTCTCGAAACTTGCCATAGCCTCACCTACTTTGGTCCTTCCGTTGATGTCTTCTGTATAGCCTGAAGCAGTAACATAACTCGGAACAATAGTATTCTGACCATTGCTAGGCATTGTTACCAATCGGTACGTCACAAACCTACCATCAGGACTCACTGTCAAACCTGTCAATAGCTTATCCTCTAAATAGATTGCCTTAATTGTCTTCTCCGTTCCTGCAGAAGCTCCTGTTCCAAAACCTAAACGTGCAGGGACTATGGGTTTCTTGTCTTTCTTCAACACATCAAACAGTTGCGTCTGATCTGCTTTTAACCATGATTCTTGTGCAGAACCCGGCTTTTTCTCAGTCGAAACGGGCTTCTTGCCCTTAACAAAATTGGTGAGTTGCTTTGTTTCATTCGTCTTCAGGTTCACTAGAAACAAGTTATCCCCTCGTTGATAGCTGATACTCCCATCCTTTAAAAACTTAGCCCCATTTTCCCGCTCCACAGTATTCGTTAATCTCTGTTCCTCCTTTGTTTTAGGGTTGAATAAATAGATGTCGCCACCCTTCTCAAACAGTGCTGATGAAATAGTAGCACCAAAAGTCAATGTCATACCTATTGCTTTTTCTAATGCTTTCTCATCTTCCTTTTGAGGCTTTAATCCATTTAGGCCAACGCTATACAGCACATCCTTATCCTTATTTTCAGGATTCCAGCTGAAGAATACTTTCTTGCTATCGGCCGACCATCGATAATTACTTGGAGCAACACCCATCCACTTGGGGTCTCGCATGATCTTCTCTACAGTGAGCGGTGCCAGTTGTTGTGCCTTCGCAATAGAAATAGTTAAAAGAAGGCAGATCAGATATTTCTTCATGTCACATTAAAGGTTAGTTTGTTTTAGAGGCAATACCTCCTTTTTTACTCGATACAGTCACCGTTACTTTATTACCGCCCTTTATGAGCCAGCGTACCGTCACAAAGCCATTCCCGGGGATGTTATTTACTATGATGTTGGAAGGGTCTAATTTCTGCTCAATTGTGATTCCCAAATCACGGTTAAATAATAGGTTTATAAGGTAAAGTTTTTTCATCAGTTTGGGTTATGAATGCAATTTATAGAAAATTGCGATCCCAAAATGATGCCTTCAAAAGGTTTTACAAATGTTACAGTGCTTTACCTGGTAATCCTTCCTGTTTTGTCGACAATCACATTGAATGGGTTATTATAACTGTAAAATAACATAGAGAATTCACGTCTATTGATAACCCTTTTCTCATTAAATTCAGAGCTAAACTTAAACTTTGTTTTCCAGTACTTCATTATTTGCGCCTTCGTAGTTGCCGGAGATTTTCCACCAGTGTAGCAAACCAAATCAATAGTGGAACCAATAGTCATTTCTTTGCCTTTATTGTCATCAAACCAAATTTGTGCTTTATAAAAGTGATCCTTTAGCGGCTGTGTAATCTCAGCCACAGCAACCACTTTTTCAGGATGAAACAAAGCCGTTCCATTCACCAACTCGGCTTTTAAAATACCAGACAAACCCATAAACTGCATCGCTTTCCAGTTACTATCTAAGTCATTCACATCAGAAAAGGGCATTACAGAAAGCCGGAAATTGATCAGTTCACCCTGAATATTCTTTAAATTAGAGTCCGAGGTTTTCCTGTCAAAAAATGCGGCATAAGCAGCAGTTGCGCCCGCAGCTTGGCCTCCCGAAAAACTTTCCTGTTCAGGATTCAGTGCTAAATAATTATCCCTTTCAGGAATCAGAAATTGGTATAGTGAAAGAAAATTAACGTTTGTGCTGCCCGCTTCAAAGCCAGCCGCGATACTAGTCTTATAGATCGTATTGCTATAATCCAGTTCCTGCCAGGTAGGAGCTTTCACTTCTATTTCCAGAGCTTGCTTCAATTTACCGGAATGATCCGCGTCAACAAGAACCTTAGCTTTTATGCTACTTTTGTTAGTCAGGTCAACTACCCAGCCCCCTCCAGATCGTTTGAATTTAGTCCAGGAAGCGCTTTTTATAATGGTTAAGTTCTTGATGGTATCGGTAAAAAGCTTAATCAAATCATTAGTATTCTCTTGAGCAGACACTTGCTTACCATTATTGATCGCCTTTAAAAAATCTCGCTCAATGCCAGAAACAATAGACTTTGATGAAAGCGCCGGAGAAAAGCCCGCTTCTGTCATCAGTATAATAGTTTTTACGCCCGACTTAGCGGCCTGAATTCCGGCTCCCAACGCATTACTCCCACTCCCTACCACCAAAACCCCAGTTTTAACTGTTTGTGCCTGGAGGTTACCTGCAAGAATTACTGCAGCTAAAGCAATAAAAAATCCACTTTTCATGTTGTGTTACTATTTAACATGCAATATCCCTAAATAGATTGTATTTACGCTGAAAAGAAGGTTATGTGTCTTATTTTAACGAAATTTAACAATTGAAATAAAAAAACACAATTAACCAACTCTAACAGAAGTCATTGTTAATGAGCCCCCAATGGCTTTGTCATTAAACAAGCTCACGCTTTCAGTATCATTCTTAAGCCCCAAAGTATAGAGTAAGGGAAGGTAGTGCTCTGGTGTTGGAATTGCCAGTATTGCTTCCTTACCTAAAGACTGGTAATTGACTAATGGCTGATGCTCATTATTGAGAATGAGGCCTTTAAACCTATCATTAATTTCTAATGCCCAGTCATATCCGCCGCCATTGATCATTTCCCAATTCATAATCCTTAGGTTATGAACCATGTTCCCACTACCCATAATTAATACACCACGCTTACGCAATTGATATAATTCTTTTGCTAAATCGTAGTGATAACGACCGTCTTTAGTGTAATCAATGCTCAGCTGAAGTACAGGGACATTAGATTCCGGATACATGTGCTTTACCACAGTCCAAGCACCATGGTCTAAACCCCAGTCATGATCCAGTCCAACTTCTGTACTGGTAATTAGTTTTTTGGTTTCATAAGCAAGGTCCGGACTTCCGGGAGCAGGGTATTTTACATCAAACAATTCCTGTGGAAAGCCACCAAAGTCATGAATAGTCTGCGGGAACTCCATTGCTGTAATGTGGGTTCCTTTTGTAAACCAATGTGCAGAAATGACAAGCACAGCACTGGGCTGAGGAATATCACGCGCCATTGACGACCACTTTTCGCTAAATTCATTGTCCTCAATACCATTCATTGGAGAACCATGGCCGATAAACAGAACCGGCATCAGGTAATCGAGAATGGGTAGTCCTATGGCAAACGCTTTAAATTGTGATAAGTCCGACATCTCCTCCAAATCAAAAAGGTTTACCCGGAAAAATTCCAGAGGCAAACCTTTTTAAGTTTAATTACTTCGCTTTTACAAACTCGAGGTTAAGCACGATCTTAACATCTTTAGCCACACCAGCACCCGTTGGGTCATATTTTATATTGTAATCCAACCGATTAATTGTAGTTGTTGCAGCAAAACCCGCTTTAGTGTTTCCTTGTGCTACTGCAGTACCACCAAACACAACTGCAAATTTTACGTCTTTAGTCACGTCACGAATGGTTAATTTACCACTCAATTCGTAGTCGTTGCCAGTTAACTTTGAAAAAGAAGTACTTTCGAAAGTCATACTAGGATAAGTTTCAGCATTAAAAAAATCATCTGATTTTAGGTGCTTATTCCGTTGCTCCACATCGGTATCAACACTATTTACATCAACAGTAAAGCTGATTTTCGCATCTGTCAAATCTGGTTTTGAAGCAGCTATTGTACCGTCAAATTTCTTGAACGAGCCATCCACAAAGGAAATTCCCATATGCTTAACAGAGAAAGTAACGAAGGAGTGCATTGGATCAACTGTCCATTTGGTTTGAGCAAAGGAAGCTGTACTAATGGCTGCAGCGACAAATAGAAATAATAATTTTTTCATCTTTCGAATTTTGATTGTATGCAATATTAGGTTAATTACTGTTACTATATATTGATGTATGATAAGAAAGCTATTTCAGTATATTAAACATATTTAGCTCTAATCGAACAAGATACATATTTTTTGTGTAGCGGTCTTTTAAATTACCGGCCACCTCAAAACGGTATCCTGCATCAATCCTGGTGCGACTATTCAATACAACCTGTACCGCAGGGGCAAAATCAACATACGACCTTCCGTTTTCTGGGTTTGTTTTCCCCAAAACCTCAAAATAGAGGTTGAAGTTCGGCTGATTGTAATTCTTATAGACAAACGGTAGCAACAAGTAGCCTGACGATAGGGTATAAGATAGCATCTTGTCTGGTCTATCCATATCTGGTAGCTGCTTTCCTTCATTCCGGAAGGACTTCATATAACTTACTGACCCTGAAAGCGCCAGCTTGTGAAGCAATTGCGTAAAAATTAAGCCTCCTTGAAAACCACTATTATCGCCTTCCAAATTGATGTCCTGAGTATACGTTGGCCGTTTACTGGTACTGACTCTTGCAAAAGCCGAACCGCGAAAGTGGCTCTTTAAACCATCGTTAGAGAGGAATCTATATTTCGCGTAGAGGCTTCCGCCCTCCAATCTATAACGGCCATCCATATCCGAGAAAAAACCTTGAGCATGGCCCATCAAATTCTTGTTGAAGCCTATCATTACTTCAGGAATAGTTCGGCTAACAAATCCAGACTGAGACATTCCTTCGTTAGTCAGCCTGATTCCCAATGATTTGGCAGGCATATTACTTGCCGGCTCTGAGAAGACAAATAGCTCCTGTGATTTAGCAGCACCGCTAACAAAAAGCAGCACTGCCAATATCTGTAAATACCTCATTCGAAGACTATATTATTACGTGAAAGATTCTTGTTTTTACACCATTCACAACACCAAATCCACTCGCATAAGTATCCGAGTTGAATTGCGCCGCTCTTTTCTTGAAAGCACTGGCAGGAACAAAGTTTTTGTCTACGATTGTAGCTTTAACATCTCCATTTAGCACTTTACTCTTAGCATTTAGCACTTTAATAATACTTGAACCTACCTGTGCCTGGCCATTTGCATCAACTTTAACATTATTGAAGTTAAAAGTAGTTACAAGATTTCCTACAGAAAAACCGGCATCCTGCACTTTTTGTTTAATAAGATCCACATTGACCGATTTATCCTTCTTGAATTTGATCAGGAAAGTATTGGTATTTAAATCAGGCGTAATGTCCTCTACAAAGCCAAGTGTTTTTAGAGATTTCTCTGTAGCCTGAGAACACATTGAGCAGGTTAAGCCGTTGACCTGTAATTCTGCTGAAGAAATTTGTTGTGCAGATAATTGTCCTGCGCTAAGAAACAATAAAGTTCCAATAAAATATTTTATAGTTTTCATAATAATTAGGTGTTGAAATAAATTAAATAATAGTTGGCTGCAACGTTAAAATAGCGTTGCATCTATATTTAATTGAATCCTAATTTCTAAAAACGCAGTTTAGAAGATGTAAAGAGAAAATGGAGGAGAGCGGTGGTGCTTTATCCCATAAGTTGGCAACCGAAAAAGTTGGAACCGACTCCGCCAAGAAAGAAAATCGTTGCGTTAAAAATAATGTGATACTGAAATCCTGTGGTAATTTAACCTTAAATCCAGCTTCATGACTATCTTTTATTTTAGCCTCTACTGAACTGGTACTGCAGCAATTGTGCTTTTTCGCTAACGCTTTTTCGCTTTTACACACCGAGCATTTAGCAGACTCATTTAACTTTATCGCCGATAGTATTCCGCTACAAAAATGCATATTAACAGCAAACCCGATCACAGTGATCAGATAAAAGCCACATAGTGCAGCTGCTATTTTTTGTTGTATTTTCATCGACAGAGTTTCTGCTGTAATTAGTTTAGTGCCTAATTTACAACGACAAAGATAATGAAAAATTCAATGCGTGTTAGAAACGGTCGTCTATCGAAAGTAAAATATTATCTTAGCAACAACTAACTAACAACCCAAATGACCAGAGTTTTTACCGCAGTCCTGTCTCTTTTGTTTCTTTCCAGTTTTGCTGCCAAACCTAAAAATCAATACGTCAAGATTAAAACAGACTTGGGAGAATGTATCATAAAACTATACAACGAAACCCCGCTTCACCGTGACAACTTCATTAAACTTGCTAGAAAGCATAAACTCGATGGTACGATTTTCCATCGTGTCATTAAAGATTTCATGATTCAAGGCGGTGATCCGGATTCAAAAATGGCTAAAGCTGGCGCTGCACTTGGAGAAACTTCCATTGGCCCAGATATCCCTGCAGAATTTAGAGACAGCTTATTTCATAAAAAGGGTGCCCTTGCTGCCGCAAGAGATAACAAGCCAGAAAAATCCTCCAGTGGAAGCCAGTTCTATCTGGTACAAGGCAAGGTCTTTACGGACGAACAGCTAGACGCCATAGAAACCAACCGCTTAAAAACCAAAATTCCGACCTGGCAACGAGAAGTTTATAAAACCCTGGGCGGTGTTCCACATCTGGACAGAAACTATACTGTTTATGGAGAAATTGTAAAGGGATTGGATCTCGTTGATAGCGTTGCTATAGTAGCAAAAGATGAAAGAGATCGACCATTGGTAGATATCCACATGACGGTAACGCTTTTAAAAAAGCGTGAAGCACGTAGATTAGAAAAAGAACTTAAAAAATAATAAAATGAAAATCATCTCCTACAACGTTAATGGAATCAGATCGGCCTCGACAAAGAACTTTTTTGGTTGGCTACAGTCGGTAGATGCAGATATGATTTGCCTTCAGGAGGTAAAGGCTTTGCCTGTTCAAATTCCGGAGATTATCGCATTAATTGAGCACTTGGGATACCATCACTATTGGTTTCCTGCAGAGAAAAAGGGATACAGTGGCGTTGCCATCCTCAGTAAAATTAAACCGAATCATATTGCGTATGGTTGCGGCGAAGAATGGATTGATAAAGAAGGAAGGATTCTAAGGGCCGATTTTGATGACTTTTCGTTAATGAGCCTATACATGCCGTCTGGATCAAGTGGTGAGGACAGGCAGCTTAAAAAGTATGATTTTATGCGTTTCTTTGATACCTACATCGATGAGCTCAGAAAAGACTTTCCGAAGCTGATTATCTCGGGTGATTACAACATCTGTCATACTGCCATCGACATTCATAACCCCAAATCAAATGCAAAGTCTTCAGGTTTCCTCCCTGAAGAGAGGGAATGGATGGAACTGTTTTTAAATAATGGATTCATTGATACCTTCAGGTACTTCAATAAAGATCCACACCATTACACCTGGTGGAGTTTCAGAGCAGGTTCGAGAGGAAAAAACCTCGGATGGCGTATTGACTATCATCTGGCTACTGTTCCACTATTAAACAAGCTTAAAAATGTGACTATCCTTCCAGATGCTATCCACTCAGACCATTGTCCGGTTCTTTTGGAACTAGATGTCAATTTAAATAATTGACTTAAAAAACATATTAATTATCTGTAAAGCTAATAGCTTATTAATTAAGTTTGAATTTGTTCTTATTCAACAGGTAGCTAACAGGGACGTAACAGGGAGGTAACAGGGAGGTAGCAGGGACAATCTCCCTTTCAACTCCTTATTAGATCCGTGTTAACTTCCTGTTAACTTCTATTTAGGTAAAACCACATTATATACTCATCCAAAGCCTGGCATAGTGTAGCCACTAAGTTCCGCTGGAACTAAAGAATTATTGAAATAGATAAGTTTGTTCTGGTGTAATGCACAGGTCCAGCCTTACATCATGTTCATTAACATCTTCTATCGTTTCGATTGGCGGATAGAAACAGAGACCAACTTTACGAGTTTGAATACCTTTGAGGAACCGGTCATAGAACCCCTTACCATAGCCCACACGATAACCCTTAAGATCAAAAGCCAGCATAGGGATAACGACGAGGTCAACGTGCCCGTTGTGGAGGTCTGAATCCATTGGTTCCAGGATATTAAATAGACTACTGCTTAATCCCTCCCTTCCAGGATAGACATGGTGTGTCATCAAAGAGGTTTCGAAGTCTGCCTTTGGCACAATAATCTTAATGTTTGGATGATGCTCCAGAAGCCAGTCGATGAGGATAAACGTATCCGGTTCCTTCTTATCCGCAATAGGCAGAAAAATATGCAGGGAGTCAACTTCAGTAAAGTCAAGTTTTTTAAATTGAAGCAATAATTTAACACTTAACCCTTCAACCTCAGGGATGGAAAGCTGAATGCGCTGTTCGTTTATAAATTTTCTGATTTGGCTCTTTTTCATAGAGATCCGGTTGAATGTGAGTTTGGCCGCCTTGATGTGCAACAAACTTATAAAAAAAGATGGCTTCGGGAACCACTCCGAAGCCACAATCAACCTAAACCTAAAACTAAACTATGAAAACTCTTATTTTACTCTTTCAACGTATTCACCATTGCGTGTATCAATCTTAATCTTGTCGCCTTGATTGATAAACATTGGCACCTTTATTTCAACTCCTGTTTCTACAGTTGCATATTTCAATGCATTTGTAGAAGTATCACCCTTAACTGCAGGCTCCGAGTAAGTAACTTCTAACTCCACATGTGAAGGTGCTTGTGCCATAATTGGCTCGTCACTTTCAAATGCTATGATCACATTCATTCCTTCTTTTAAGAAACGCATGCTCTTTCCGAATAGTATTTTTGGGATGTTAAACTGTTCAAAGCTCACATTGTCCATTACTACAAGGGCATCACCATCTTCATACAAATATTGGTAATCGCTGGTTTCCACACGACAAATTTCTACCTCTTCATCAACACGAAATCTGTATTCAACCAACTTGCTGGTCTTAACATTTCTCATTCTTGCTTGATAAAAGGCTCTTAAGTTACCTGGTGTACGGTGGAGGAATTCTTCTACCTGTACTAATTCTCCGTTGAACCGAAGGATATTACCGCTCTTTACTTCAGATGCTTTTGCCATTTGGTTTTGAAATTTTGCTGTTAATCACAGCCGTTTTTCGTGCCGCAAAGGTACAGACAGTTTTTGAATTACGCAATACTTAAAATAAAAATTATTTATAATCCGTGATTTGGATAAAATTAGGGCAAAATGAATATTCATGCTCCTGATTTGAGCCAATAATTACCAGCCTGTTTGAGGTAAATTTCGCGATGAGCTCATGATACCAATCTACGCCCTGATTGTCAAGATTTGAGGTGGGTTCATCCAGGATCAGCACTGGAGTATCCGAACAACAAGCGAGGATCAACTTGGTTCGTTGTTTCATACCAGAAGAGAAATACTTTAGGGCTTTATCCTGAGATTTGGCTAGTCCAAGAAGATCCAAGATGGATTTCGTATCTACCAGTGGATGTGGTGTTTTAAACTGGAAATGAAAATCTATGGTTTCCTGAAGCGTAAACTCCTCAATAAGGTCAAGATAGGGCGCTGCCAAGCTCATCTTGCTATACACCTCATCGGCATTAACTTCTGACTGTTCTGTGTAAGAGATCTTGCCTTCAGATAAAGATAAGCTGCCTAATAGAACACTAAGCAAGGTAGATTTGCCTGAGCCGTTTGGACCCAAAACAGCATAATTACCAGAAGAATCAAATGAATAAGTAAGGTTCCTGAAAATCCACTCCTGATTAAATCTCCTACCGACGTTATCTAAAGTAATCTTCATGAGCGGTCATTTAGCTCCCAGAGCCAAAGCCTTTCATTACACCTCTGTTGGAATTGCGAATGAAGTCAACAATCTCATCACGAATCTCCGTTGGCGCAAATTCAGCCTCGATCATGTCTAATGCCTTCGTCACATTATTATGCTTTACAAAAAGCACTCTGTAGATTTCCTGAATTTCATTAATCTTCTCAGATGAGAAACCTCTTCTTCTTAATCCGACTGAATTTATACCTGCGTAAGAAAGGGGTTCTCTCGCAGCTTTAACATATGGAGGAACGTCTTTTCTAACCAACGAGCCACCGGTTACGAACGCGTGTGCACCAACTTTTACAAACTGGTGGATAGCTACCAGACCTGCCAGTACAACATAGTTTCCTATCGTGATGTGACCCGCCAATGTGGTGCTATTTGAAAAGATACACCAATCACCAACTTCGCAATCGTGCGCGATATGAGAGTATGCCTGAATAAGGCAGTTGCTTCCGATAACGGTTTTCCATTTGTCTTTAGTACCCCTATTAATGGTTACACATTCCCTGATGGTTGTATTGTCGCCGATTTCTGCAGTGGTAACTTCTCCAGCAAACTTTAGATCCTGAGGTATGCCGGAGATAACTGATCCAGGAAACACCCTACAGTTCTTTCCTATCCTCGCGCCATCCATGATCACAACATTTGAGCCTATCCAGGTGCCCTCGCCTATCTCCACGTCTTTGTGTATCACAGCAAAAGGCTCGATAACAACGTTATCAGCAATTTTTGCCTGGGGATGAATGTACGCTAGGGGTTGTATCATGATACTGATTCGCTTTCTTTTACTTTTACTATTTGGGCCATCATCTCTGCTTCTACAACAACTTTGCCACCCACCATTCCAACGCCTTTCATTTGCGCAATTCCACGTCTTATCGGTTCCATCAGATCACATCTGAAAACAATCGTATCACCTGGACAAACTTGCGCCCTAAATCTTACATTGTCAATCTTTAAGAACAAGGTAAGGTAATTTCTTGGATCAGGAACAGTGCTTAAAACTAATATTCCACCTGTTTGCGCCATAGCTTCGATCTGGAGGACTCCTGGAAATACCGGCGCACCAGGGAAATGCCCTTTAAAGAACTCTTCATTCATGGTTACGTTCTTTACGCCTACAACATGTGTTTTAGACAGTTCGAGAATTTTGTCGATGAATAGGAAAGGTTGCCTGTGTGGTAATATTTCCATGATCTGCACCACGTCGTATAGCGGCTTTACAGATGGGTCATATACGTGCTGGGTCTTTTTATTTTTTTCTTTTTTAATCGCTGCCTTGATTTTTTTAGCAAAGGCAACATTTGCAGCATGACCTGGTCTTGCCGCCATAATATGCCCTTTTAAATGCATGCCAACTAGTGCAAGGTCACCAATCATATCCAGCAACTTGTGTCTTGCCGGCTCATTTTGATACCGCAGCTCCATGTTATTCAAGATGCCTTGGGGAGCAACTTCCATTGCTGTTCTATTAAAGATTTTAGCGAGGTGGTCCAGCTCTTCTTTGGTAACTTCTTTATCGACAATTACGATTGCATTATTCAAATCACCACCCTTGATCAGGTTATTCTGAAGCTGATATTCCAATTCATGGAGGAAGCAAAAAGTTCTGCAAGAGGCTATTTCTTTTTTAAACTCAGCGATGCTTGAAATTCCTGCATGCTGACTTCCCAATACCGGCGAATTATAGTCGATCATACAGGTAAACCTGTAATCATCAAGCGGCATGGCAACAATTTCAACTTTGCGGTCGGGTTCTGTATAGGTTATGTTATGCGGGATCTGAAAATATTCTCTGTCAATATCCTGCACTTGAATACCAGCACTTTCCAAAGCCTCCAAAAATAAGATTGCACTTCCGTCCATGATAGGCGTTTCGGGACCATCAAGTTTCATCAAAACGTTATCTAAATCCATCCCAACAAGAGAAGCCATCACATGTTCTATGGTACTTACACTTGCTCCGTTCTGAGAAATTGTAGTTCCCCTTGCCGTGTCAGTCACGTTATCGCAATCTGCATCGACTATTGGGGTTCCTGGAAGATCCGTTCTTTGAAACTTAAAGCCGTGATTATCGGGTGCGGGACAGAATGTTAAAGTAACATTTGCTCCGGTATGCAGACCAACGCCCTGTACGGAAACCTCTGATTTAATGGTTTTTTGTTTAACGTTCATCTTAACTATAATGTGCTTTCATTGTTTTCAATTATCTCGTTTAACTTTACGATTGTAGCTTCCAAAGCGGCTACGCGCTTAACTATTGCAGGAAGTTGTTTAAATAAAACAGAGGCACGCATCCAGTCACGTAACGGTTGTGCCGGGCTGCCGTGCCATTGCTTATTTTCTTCAATAGTATTGAAGTTTATACCAGCTTGAGCGCCGATCTGTGTCCCTTTTGCTAAGGAAAGATGCCCAGCGATTCCAACCTGTCCACCTATAACAGATTTTTCACCCAGTTTACTGCTGCCGCTGATTCCAGTTTGAGCAGCCACTACGCTATGCTCACCAACATCTACATTGTGTGCAATTTGGATGAGGTTGTCCAGCTTTACCCCTCTTCTGATGAAAGTGGAGCCCATAGTAGCACGATCTATGGTGGTATTCGAACCAATCTCGACGTCATCTTCTATCACCACATTACCAATCTGAGGAATTTTAGAGTACGTCCCATCAGGCTGAGGAGCAAATCCAAAGCCATCGCTTCCAACTACCGTATTGGCATGAATGATCACTCGGTTACCGATCATGGATCTGTTGTATATTTTTACCCCTGCATTTATGGTACAATCATTTCCTATTACAGAATCTGCTGCAATACTTACCTGTGGATAAATCTTGGTATTGTCACCTATCTGAACGTTTTCAGCAACATAAGAAAATGCTGCTATATAGACATTCTTTCCGATCTTGGCGCTTGGATGTATAAAACTAGGCTGTTCTATGCCTGTTTGATTGTTCGTTAAAGCAGCAACTTCATTGTACTTTTCCAGCAACACAGAGAAAGCGCTATAAGGATCTGCCACTCTGATTAACGTGCTGTCTGTTTTCTGCGATGGTACAAAATCCTGACTTACAATGACTACGGAAGCAGTGCTGGAATATAAAAAGTTTTCGTACTTAGGATTCGACAGAAAACACAATGAGCCGGGCTTTCCGCTTTCGATCTTTGAGAGTTCCTGAACTTTAACGTCCGCGTCGCCCTCAATGGTTCCATTTATAAACTCGCTTATCTGCTTGGCAGTAAATTGCATTTTACAAAGTTATATGTTAAATTGATATGAACAAATAAACCTATTTGGGTGAAGGTTGCTTTTGTCGTTGTTTCGGAACTCTTAAAACGTGATTAAATCTGTATTATTTTGTTAAATAATGCTAAATGATTCGAGGGTAGCATAGAATGTGTTTTTTTACGGTCTTATCAAGCGATTCTATGTTAGATAAATCTGAAGCTTTCGCAATATCAATTGTTGTATTATTCTTGAGCAAAATGTTGATGTTACTATCTCCAGCGTTATATGCCCTATTGCTAATCACATCAGTAAAGACAAAATATCGGCCTTCGTCAACCGTCAGGTTCAGTGCCTGCTCCGTGTTTTCTTTTAGGCGTTGTACACGATCTGCGTCTGGAGCATCATTTGTAATTTCCACCTTATAAAGGTTTCTATCGGTAAGCATTTTACAAAGCCTGGATAGTATCCTATCCGGATGCTCCCTCCAAGCCTTAATGGAGGCAAAGATATCTTGATCATCCAATTGGGCAAAATGAGCTAGATGAATATCCGATTTAAAGAAGGCATCCTCAGAAATCTGGTTGGTTAAAAAGTGACTAAGCGCAGGGGTAGCAAAAAGTATTGTTCCGGTAGAGGATAGTTCTTTGGCACGTTTTAAAATTTTTACCAATACCTGTTCTCCAGCAATCACTGTTTTATGCAGGTAAACCTGCCAGTACATTAATCTTCTGGAAATTAGAAAGTTCTCAATAGAGTAAATTCCCTTTTCTTCGATAACTAGATTATCATCCAGAACATTCAGCATCTTTATAATTCGATCAAAGCTAATGACCCCTTCGCTAACCCCGGTAAAGAAGCTATCTCTGTTGAGGTAATCCATGCGGTCCAGATCCAGTTGTCCGGATACGAGTTGCGTTAGAAAGTTTTTATGGTATTGGCCTTTGAAAATTAAGATTGCCTGGGTTAATTTCCCATCGAACTGAACATTGAGCTTTTCCATGATGAGCATGGAAATGTCTTCATGTTTGATGCCATTAACAAGTGAGTGTTCAAGGGCATGAGAAAATGGGCCATGGCCAATATCATGTAGTAATATTGCAATATTAGCTGATTCCTCTTCTTCTTTTGTGATGTCATGACCTTTGCCTCTAAGTACGTCAATGGTAAGACCCATCAAGTGCATTGCGCCTAGCGCATGATGAAATCTGGTATGTAGAGCACCAGGATAAACCAGGTGCGTCATACCCAATTGTTTGATGTATCTAAGCCTTTGAAAGTAAGGATGGGAGATCAGATCAAAGAGTAAAGCGGAGGGGATTGTTATGAACCCATAAACTGGATCATTAATTATTTTCTTTTTGTTCAATATTCAAAAATAAATTATACGGTACAAAAATTGCTATTTTTATCCATAGTATGAAAGAACTAGTTTCATTTCAACATTTAATTTACATCATACAAATAAAATAATGCAGGAAACCAAGATCCTATGGGCCGATGATGAGATCAACTTATTAAAACCACATATACTTTTACTTAATGAAAAAGGTTATCATGTAACCACCTTTACCAATGGAAATGATGCTTTGGCCGCTTTTGAAAAAGAATTCTTCGACCTTGTCTTTCTGGATGAGAATATGCCTGGAATGAGCGGATTGGAAACGCTTACTGCAATTAAAAACATCCGAAACGATGTCCCTGTGGTTCTGATCACTAAAAGTGAAGAAGAAAACCTGATGGAAGATGCGATCGGATCTAAGATAGATGATTACTTGATCAAGCCTGTAAACCCCAAGCAGGTTCTGTTAACGATTAAGAAGATTATTGACAACAAGCGTCTGGTGAACGAGAGGACGTCAATGGCATACCAACAAGACTTTAGAAGACTGGGAATGAGTTTGAACGACAAACTCAGCTATGAAGAGTGGATAGAAATATATAAAAAGCTTGTTTTTTGGGAACTTGAGCTTGAAAAACTAGACGACCCTCAAATGCATGAGATCTTAACCATGCAGAAACAGGAAGCGAATACTCAATTCTCTAAATTTATAGAGGACAACTATCTTGGCTGGGTAAATGGAAAAGAAAAGGCGCCTCTGTTATCCAACGAATTGTTGAAGAAAAAGGTTTTCCCGCTAATCAACAGCACAACACCTGTATTCTTTATATTAATAGATAACCTGCGGTATGACCAATGGAAAATCATCAACCCACTGATCACTGAATATTTTAAGCTGGACGAAGAAGATATTTATTCGAGTATTCTTCCGACTGCGACACAATATGCCAGAAACTCTATCTTTTCGGGACTTATGCCATTGGAAATGGAGAAAAGATTTCCGTCACTTTGGCAGAATGACGACGATGAGGGCGGCAAAAACATGCATGAAGAAGCTTTTCTAGCGGATCAGATTAAGAGAAGTGTACGTAAAGATTGCAAGTTTAGCTACCATAAGATTCTTACTTATGATGACGGTAAGGCACTAAATGAGCAGCTAAATAATCTTTTGCAGAATGAGTTCAATGCAATCGTCTATAATTTTGTTGACATGCTTTCGCACGCCAGGACAGAGATGCAAATGATTCGCGAGCTGGCAAATGACGATGCGGCTTATCGCTCACTGACCCTATCATGGTTTGAGCATTCGCCGCTTATGGAATTACTGAAAAAGATCTCGCAAAAAAAAGTGAAGGTTGTGATTACAACAGATCATGGAACTATCAGGGTAAAACATCCGAGTAAAGTGATTGGAGATAGAAGTACGAATACGAATTTGCGATACAAACAAGGTAGAAATCTTAACTTCAATGCAAAAGAGGTTTTCTTGATAAAGAATCCTCATGAGGCTCAGCTACCTAAGATCAATATCAGTTCAAACTACATCTTCGCAAAAGAAGATAAGTACTTTGTATACCAGAACAACTACAATCAGTTTGTCAATTATTATAATGAAACCTTCCAACACGGTGGTATTTCTCTAGAAGAGATGATCATTCCAATAGCAACATACAGCAGTAAATAAGATGAATATTACCTTGAATAGCCTCCTTGATCTTGAGGAGGCTGCCCAAAAGCTTTTAGACTTCAGTAAGCAGAATAAAATGTTCGTTTTTTATGGCGACATGGGGGCCGGAAAAACTACATTTATCAAGACAATCTGCGCTAAACTAGGAGTCAATGATATGGTTTCAAGTCCTACTTTTTCAATTGTTAATGAGTATGAGGGAAAGGGGAAGACCATTTACCATTTCGACTTTTACCGTATAAAATCTATTCAGGAAGCGTTTGATATCGGCTATGAAGAGTATTTTTACTCTGGAAATATCTGCTTGATAGAGTGGCCTGAGAAGATTCAGGAACTCCTACCTGAACACTATGTTAAAGTTGAGATTAGCACGATCGACGCTAGTAGGAGATTAATATCAATTAGCCATGAATAAGTGTGACTTGGTCACATTCAGTTATTTTACGTAATTTAAGACCAAAATTTACTCTAAGAAATGGCTACAGGATTACGCGAAGGAATGGCTCAGATTGCACAAAAAGGCTTACTGCAACCCAAAGAAACTTTGTCGGAAATAAATAAAAAAAGCAACAGCTTGTGTATTGGGATTCCTAAAGAAATCTCTTTTCAGGAGAACCGCATCGCACTCACTCCGCTATCGGTTGCATTACTTGTGAACAATGGCCATAAAGTAATCATCGAATCTGGCGCTGGAAATGGGGCGAATTTTTCAGACAAGGACTACAGTGAGCAGGGGGCACAGATTTCGTTTGATAAAAAGGAAATTTTTGCTTCAGATGTATTGGTAAAGATTGCGCCTCCAATGCTGGAAGAAATTGCTTTAATGCACAAAGGACAAACGCTAATCTCCGCTTTACAAATGGGTGGCTTGAAGGAAGCCGGTCTGAAAGCCCTGATGAATAAAAAAATCAATGCGCTCTGCTTTGAGAACCTTCGAGATGAAGGGAATGTATTGAGTGTAGTTAGGGCTATGAGCGAGATCGTTGGCGCAACCTCCATATTCATTGCTGCAGAATATCTAAGCAGCGTTACTGGAGGAAAAGGCTTAATGCTTGGTGGATTTACCGGTGTCCCTCCTACTGAAATTGTAATTCTTGGAGCAGGCACGGTGGGTGAATATGCTGCCCGGACGGCACTTTCGCTTGGAGCTGAAGTGAAGGTATTTGACAGCTCAATTTACAGATTAAGACGTCTACAAAATAACCTCGGGAGCAGGGTGTTCACTTCTGTGATGCAGCCTATAGTACTAGAAAAAGCAATTACTACTTGTGATGTTGTGATTGGTGCGATTCGAGCGTCACACGGACGAAGTCCTTGCCTTGTAATGGAAGAAACGGTTGCGCGGATGAAGCCCGACTCAGTTGTGATTGATGTGAGTATAGATCAGGGAGGTTGTTTCGAGACCTCTGAAGTAACAAATCACGAAGATCCCATTTTCAGAAAACACGACGTGATCCACTATTGCGTGCCAAATATAGCATCAAGAGTTCCGAGAACTGCTTCTTATGCGTTGACCAACATCTTTACGCCAATACTAGTTGATATAGGTGATATGGGCGGCTTAATGGGTGTTGTATGGAGCAAGGCAGGGATCAGAGATGCGCTTTACATCTATCAGGGTCACTTGACCAACAAGGATCTGGCAAACAGATTTAATATCCCGTACAAGGATATTGAACTGCTGGTGGTTTCTAATCAATAGGTACTAGCTAGTAATTTTCGTGGATATAGGTCATGATCCTTACCATTTCCTTTCTTACGTCTACAGTTGGTACCACGAAATTGTTGTTGAGAAAAGAGAATAAGAAGGTCTTACCTTTTTTCGTGACCACATATCCGCTTTGATTGTGAACATTTGTCAGGGAACCTGTTTTTCCAAATACAAAAGGTTGGCTTGTTTTAGGATAGGCATTTTTTAGTGTGCCAGACATCCCTCCTGCAGGCAGCATGTTGAATAATCTTTTTGGATCATTAACCTCTTTATAGATCAGATCAAGCAGCTTGATCATGGTTCTTGGTGTTACCAAATTATATCTCGAAAGGCCAGATCCATCAGCCCAAATAAACTTGTCTGGCAAAGCTGAAAGGTATTCTTTTTGGATATAGGCTATAGCTTTTTCGCTACTGAGATCTTGCCCCAGCTTATCCGAATAAACTAAGAGCAATTGCTCTGCAATGAAGTTATCGCTTGGTAGCATCATCTCCTTAAGCACTGAATCAGACTTGATGCCATACACTGTTTTTGCGTAAGCAGGCATTGACATTTGAATACTTTCGACTGCTTTACCCAAGGTATCAGACAAAATTTGAAGCGTCGTATTTACGCTAACTTTAAAAGGCACCTTCTGATTGTAATTATCCGCAGGTAGTAGGCTTGGGTGCGTGAACTTATTCTCAATAAAACTTCTTGTGATGCGAAATGTAGTCGCTTTTGAGTTCGAGTCTGCGATTGTGTGCTGCACGAATACTTTGGGGTTAATTACTAATGATCCATTTTTGACTTCATAATCTACAAGGTTATCCATCAGCGGGAGTTCGTCTATTTCAGCCTGATAATAGTCGTTGTAATCATCCCAAGCCCAGCCCTTGCCGTAAAAGCTTCCTGAATATCTGCCGGGTGCAAAAAAAAGCTTCTTACCAGAGGCCTTCAAAAAATTATATGCTTGGGTATTCTTCAATTGCGATTGAAGATTAGAAGGGTCACCCGTTCCCCAAAAGATCAGGGAATCTCCCTTTTCGATGTACCTGAGAGAGGGTATAGACTCTGGAAGCATCTTCAAGCCTGCATAAAAGGTGAATAGTTTGGTATTTGAAGCCGGGGTAAAGTATTTGTCTGCGTCTTGCTGATACACCATAGCTTCTTTCGACATATCGTAAAGAGCGAAGCCTGCGTGATACTTTTTGAGTATTTCAGAGCGCTCAAATACCTTTGACACCTTACGGGCCATTTGTTTCTCTAGAGAACAGGATGTTAGGAGTAAAGAACAGACACCGCCGAGTACGGCTATACCACCGAAAATATTTTTTACCATAAAAAACTATTTATACTTGTCACCAATTTATTAAATTAGTTCAATGAAACCGCTTCAGGACATTAGGAAGTTACAATTTATTATGAGTTTAAGCACCATTATAGCGATTTTCATTGCGTCAAGTCCTGCTTGGGGTCAAGAGTTTCTTTTTAAAGGTTCCAGAAAGAAAAACAGCATAAGCTTTACGCTAGTCAAAAACCTAATTGTCGTTCCAATTTATCTAAACAATACCGGCCCTTTTAATTTTATATTAGACACCGGGGTTTCACCTCTGATCGTAACTGATGCTTCAATCACAGATTCGCTTGGGCTTAAATATTTAAAGCCTGCAAAAATTAGTGGCTTAGGAAAAGGGCCAGATATTGATGCGCTGATCACTACTGAAATGTCGGTGGCTATTGGTAAGGCTAAAATTCAGCATATTCCAGCAGCGATTCTCAAAAAAGACTTTCTCGGCCTCTCGAATTATCTAGGGATTAAAATTCATGGCCTTCTGGGGTATTATTTTTTCAATAGCTTTATTGTAAGTATCAATTATTCGTCTCAAGTATTGCGATTTAGTTTGCCTGATCCTAAGATGAAGTTTAAGGGTGAGCAAATTCCCTTTAAACTTATATTTAACAAACCCTACATTAATGTGAGATTAGAGGTTACGGGGTCAGGGGTAAATGACACACAAGTTTTGGTTGACAATGGTGCAGGACATGCAATTTCTCTAGAACGTTGGAAAGGCAAGGCATTTCCGCTCCCGAAGAAGGTAATTGATGCGAATTTAGGGAATGGTTTAAGTGGTTCAATAAGCGGTAAAATTGGACGGTTGACTACGCTAGCCATCGGTAGTTTTACATTTGAAGAAGCAATTGCCTCGTTCCCGATTTACGATGACGCAGCAGCGAAGGCATTACTTCTAAACCGAAACGGGAGCTTAGGGGCAGATCTTTTAAGCAGGTTTAATACGACTTTTGATTACAAAAATGGCAATTTGTATCTACTCAAAAACGTTAATTTTAAACGCCCTTTCGATCATGACATGTCAGGACTGGAGATATATGTCAAAGAGGCTAACAATAAGCGGTTTTTTGTGGCACGAATAGAACCAAAATCTCCTGGGGAAGAGTCTGGCGTAGAAGAGAATGATGAAATATTAGCAATTAACTTTTCTTCTACTGAACGAATGGACCTGAATGAAATAACAAGAATGTTCAGGTCTGGAGATGGTAAAAGCATGCTACTTACATTGAATAGAAAGGGTGAGCTGCTCTTCAAATACATGAGATTGAAACGCCGCATATAAATATTTAGTTTTATCTTTCGGGTATGTTTCGAAACATCCTTTTGTTACTGATTTTTCTTGGAGTCTTTCAGCACGGGTATGCTCAGGACCTTGACTCGATCACATTTGTAAAAACTAAATGGACAAAAAAAGCTATAAAAGCAAATTCCAAGCTAATCACTCATCATTTTAATGATCAGAACCTTTTTGGATCTAACCAAAACATCAGCTATATCGAAGTTAAGAATAAAAAAAGGTCCGCTGTATTCGTAATTGGGCAGGAACTAAAGATCCTTAAGCCAACAAGCGCATTCGGGCTGGAAAGTAACGCTTTAGCTGCGATTAATGGAACCTTCTTTGATGTGAAAAATGGCGGTTCGGTTGATCTCATTAAAGTAGATGGGTCAGTTGTTACACAAAATAGACTGGGACAGGGAGGAAATCGATCTGCGCATCAACAAGCTGCTATTTTAATTACAGATGGTAAATTAAACATCAAAAAATGGGATGGTTCCACAGATTGGGAAGTCAAAGAAAGGGCGGATAATATGATGGTTACCGGGCCGTTAATGTCCATAAATAATATGGAAACTTTCTTAGATTCAGGTTCGTTTAGTGTAACCCGGCATCCTAGAACGGCAGTTGGATTAAAGCCCGGGGGAAGAGTCATTTTACTCACTGTTGATGGAAGAAATGATAATTCGTCCGGAATGAGCTTGTTTGAGCTCCGGAAGATAATGAGATGGCTGGGATGTACATCATCTATTAACCTTGACGGAGGCGGCTCATCTACGCTTTGGGTAGCTGGAGAAGGGGAAAATGGGGTAGTCAATTATCCTACCGATAATAAAAAGTGGGACCATACCGGTGAGCGAAATGTAGCCAATACAATTCTTTTAAAGACCAAGCGCTAATAGGCGCAATACTAAAAATAGCATGAATAAAAAGATAATGTTCTCCGTATTAAGCTTAGCCATTTCGCTAGTTAGCTGTGGGGAAGATCCTCATAAACTTAGAGAAAAGAAGATTGGGAAAAAGCTTGATTTCAGCACTATTGTTGGAATCAAATATTATGAGGTTAAAAGACGTTTCAGTACCGGTTTATCTTTTAATGAAATGGGATTCCAACAGGAACCGACGTGGATTATTGAATTCAAATCTAATGATACCGTTTCCGCCTGGAGTCCACAGAAACAAAGGATGCAACCGTTCTATTTACTTTTTGATCATGGTAACGTTTATAATTTTGCTAAAGAATACTTTAGAATTAAGAAAATTAGTAAAGATAGTCTCTTATTTCAACGTCTGCATTTGAAAGGAAAAGAAATATCAAGTGATATCAGATCAGACGTTAACATAGTTTATTATAGCGAAGACTATATAAAAAATACGCTTAAAACTACTGCCCAAGAACTACAGAAGCCAACTGCTGCGGATACCGCTTATATTGAAAGTTTAATTACAAAATCGAATCAAAACCCTACAAATGCTAAGACTGCCTTTGCTGGTCGGCAGCCGGTAATTTTTACACCTACGAGCTTGATTGTTCAGGTAAAGAAGATTTCTACGGTCAATACGCTAATGGGTAGAACGGAATCTTATGACTATTTATTTCCGAAATATAGGATTGAGATCTCAAGAGCGTATCAGGATTTTGCCTATGAGTTGTCTGCTGTTGTAGATGACAATGGCAGGATTCACATGACCAAGCTATACTTCGTTCAGCCTGAATTTTTGGAGTCTAAAGCCAAAGCTGTTCAGGGAATCCTTGATATATACGTTCGGAACCTTTTTAAAGTGACTGCTGGTAGCACACTAAGTAAGGCTCACTCCAGCGAAATTAAGATAATTCTGATAGGTAAAAAGTAACAAAAACCTGCGGTTTCTACTTCTATTTACCAAAAAATGAAGCGTTTGTATTTTAATTAAAAATTATCTGTACATTGCACACTTAATTTTATAATAAATAATACAATGCAAGAAGGAACAGTAAAATTTTTTAATGTAACTAAAGGTTTCGGATTCATTATCCCTGCAAACGGAGATAGCGAAATCTTTGTACATTCAACAGGCCTTATCGATGAAATTCGTGAAAACGATAAAGTTGAGTACGAAGTTGAAAGCGGCAAAAAAGGGTTGAATGCGATTAATGTTAAAGTAATCTAGATTATTAAAAACATAATTGTGCAGAGGATGACTTAATAGTCATCCTCTTTTTTTTGCCTTAAAGTCATTAGAATATTTTCTAATTTAGTATCTATTCCCTTCGCTTATGAGTAGCAACTACGATCTTCTGGTTTTTAAAATAAATGAGTTTACTCAAAAGTTTTATTTGAACAGGTTGCTCAGGGGAATTATCTACACATTGTCATGCCTCCTGGGCTTATTTTTGATTCTTTTTTTGTTCACATATTATTCTAACCCCGCAATTGCAGTTAAGACGATCTTGTTCTTCAGCTATGTCTTAGTTTCAGTACTGCTTATGTATTTCTGGGTGATCATCCCGGGGCTCTCCTATCTAAGTTTGGGCAAACAGTTATCGTTGGATGAGGCTGCAAAACTTATTGGAAATCACTTTTTCAGTATTAGAGATAAGTTACTAAACACACTACAATTGAAGGAATTAGCCGATAGGAGTCCCGAGAACAGCATGCTAATCTTCGCTAGTATTGATCAGAAGATCACAGAACTGAAGCCTATTGCATTCACCCAAGCGGTTCATCTGTCCGAGAATAAGAAATATATTAAGTATTTCTTATTGCCTTTTTCTATGATCATACTGATCTGGATCATTGCTCCCGCCGTGCTGAAAGAAGGTACAAACCGTTTTGTACAATATGACAAGGAAATACGTCCGATAGCCCCCTTCAAATTCAACATTACGAGTAAAACCTTAACGTTTACACAGGGTGATGACGCAGTTATATCTTTAAAGATCAGCGGTAACGAAATCCCTCAAGACGTATATCTATCTGACGGCTTGAACACTTATAAATTGGAGAAAATTGGCAAAACTAATTTCAAATATACGTTCAGGAATATTCAAAAAGGCAAACAAATACAGTTCTCTGCGGGCGGTTTCAATTCAGAAACTTATGTACTCGTTGTGAATCTGCGCCCAGCTATTTTGAGCATGGTGGCCAATTTAACCTATCCATCTTACCTTCGAAAAGCACCTGAGGAGATTCAAAATGCCGGCGATATGCTAATACCAGAGGGAACGCTGGTGAAATGGAACATCAGAGCAGAAAATAGCTCTTTCGTAACTTTTAGTATTGGTGAAGAAAAACATGAGCTTTCTGACCGTCAAAGTAATTTCATATTTAGTAAGAAAATCGACGAAAATGTCTCTTATCAGGTTAATCCCAAGAATGCTTACGTAAACAGCAAAGACTCTCTTTTGCATCAGATCACCGTGATAAAAGATCAGTTCCCAGGAATATCCGTGGTAGAATCTCCGGATTCTGTTTCTAGCAAAGCTTTATATTTCTCAGGAAATGTTTCTGACGATCATGGATTTAGTGCTTTGACTTTTGTTGTTAACATCAAAGAAAGCGGCGTCACGAAAATCTTTCTTAAAAAGCCGATTCCATTGAAAGAAAACGCACTACAGGCTTCCTTTTTCTATAGCTGGAACATAGCAAATGATCCGTTAAAGGGTGGTCAGTCTATTGAGTACTTTTTTGAAGTAGCAGATAATGACGGCGTGAACGGTGCCAAGAAAACCAGATCTGAACTAAAATCCTTCACGCCTCCGACTCCACAACAGATTACAGAAAAGATAAATACAGGGAGCGCTAATTTGAAGCAGGAGATGGAAAATGCGATAAGGCTGGCTTTTGAAGTTGAAAAGGAGAGTAAAAAATTAGGAGCCGCTTTACTTGATAAAAAACAGCTTTCTTTTGAAGACAAAAAACAAGTTGAACAACTTTTAGAAAAGCAAAAACAGCTGGAAGCGAAGCTTGTAGAAATCAAAAAGCAAAAGCAAAAGAACACTGTCGAAAAGGAAGAAAATAACATCCTTAAAGATGAGTTAGCTGAAAAGCAAAAGCAAATTGACGATCTTTTTAACAATGTTTTGGATGATAAAACCAAGTCCTTGCTTAAAAAGCTCCAACAGATGACGGATGAAAATAATAAAGATCAGGCTCAAAATGAGCTGTCCAAAATTCAGATGGACAATAAATCTTTAAAAAATGAGCTTGATAGGATTCTTGAGCTTTACAAGCAACTCGAGTTCGAACAAAACCTTCAGAATAATATCGACCAACTAAAGGATTTAGCAAAAGAACAGAAAGAACTCACGCAACAAAGTAAGTCCAAGGACACAAAGGCTGAGGATCTTAAAGTCACTCAGGAAGAACTTAACCAAGACTTTAAAAATCTAAAAAAGGAGCTTGAAAGTATTGACGCAAAGAATCAGGAGCTTGAGCGCCCAAATGCCTTTAAAGTTCCCGACCAGGAAGCAAAGAGCATTGAGAACAAACAAAAGGAAAGCAAGGATGAATTAGATAAAGGCAATAAGAAAAATGCTGCTCAAAGTCAGGATCAGGCGGCTGAACAAATGCAACAAATGGCTAAAAAAATGGAGGAAATGCAGCAGGAGTCTTCAGCGACCGAAAGTAAAGCTAATGCCGGAGAATTGCGTCAGCTTCTTGAAAACTTGCTTAAAACCTCTTTTGACCAAGAAAAAGTGATGCTGGCTTTAAAAACGATGAATTCCAGTGACGCCTTATACACGTCCAATGTCCAGAAACAAAGGGTCATTAAGGACAATCTTAAAACCATTTCGGACAGCTTGTTTGCTTTAAGCAAAAGAGTACCTCAGATTGAGTCAGTAGTGAACGATGAGATGCAAAAAATCAATTTAAATGTAGATAAAAGCCTTGAAAATTTAGGCGAAAGGAATACTTCGAGCGCAAATCGGAACCAGCAATATGCAATGACTTCCATTAACAATCTGTCTTTGATGTTAAGTGAAGCATTGTCACAATTGCAAAACGCTCAGAAGAATCCCAAAGGCGGAGGTAAAAGTAAGGGGAGTATGAAGCAGCTTCAGCAAATGCAAGAGCAGTTAAATAAGAATATGCAGAATGCTCGACAGCAAATGCAAAAGAATGGAAACCAGGGAAAAGTACCAAAGGGCAAGATGAGTCTGGAATTTTCTATGATGGCCCAGCGACAGCAAATGATCAGGGAAGCAATGCAAAAAATAAACAGAGAAAAAAATAAAGACGGCAAAAACGGTATGGGCGACCTCAATAAAATGATTGAGGAAATGAAAAGTACAGAGAACGACCTAGTTAATAAAAGGATTGAAGAGCAAACTTTAGACCGTCAGAAAAAAATTCTTGATAAAATGCTTGACGCAGAAAAAGCAGAAAAGGAGGAAGACGAGGATGTGAAAAGAGAGTCAAAAGCGGCGAAGGAATTCCCGCCTTCTTATAAAAATATGTTAGAGAAATACAAAGCTCAGCAACAATCTGAGACAGAATGGCTTCAAAAGTTACCCCCGCAGATGAACTACTATTACAAGAACAAGATCAGGACCTATTTTAAATTGTTAAATTTGCCGAAATAACTTTTGATATGTCCTCTAACTCCATCCATTTTTTTTCAGAAGATGCGCCCTACGTTGTAAAACAAAAAAAAATTCTTAGGAACTGGCTACTCTCTGTTGTAGAAAATGAGCATTATGCGTTGGAAGAGCTAAATTTTATACTCTGTTCTGATGAATATTTATTGGGCTTAAATCAGCAATATCTTGATCATGATACTTATACTGATGTTATCACATTTGATAACTCGGAATTGACAAAAACTGTTGCAGGTGATATATTCATAAGTATACATCGCGTCAAAGAAAATGCTATCATCCAAAAAGTTAAAGTTACAGAAGAGCTAACTAGAATCATGGTTCATGGAACCCTACATTTACTAGGCTACAAGGACAAAACAAAGGCCGACAAACTAAAAATGACGTTCAAAGAGGACGATTACCTGCAACACCTTCGAGAGCGGCTTAATGCGCTTTAAATCTACCGGACTATTTGCTTCGCTCTGAAGGGTTAAGAGGTGTGCAAAGTCAAGGTTCATGCGATAAAGTATTTATTGTTTACTTTTGTGGTAATTCCTTATCTATAACATCGTTAAACAGAGACTTTGAGCACACTAATTGCAGCAGAAAACTTAGGCCACGCCTATCATGATGAATGGTTATTTAAAAATCTGACGCTGGGCATCCAGACTGGTCAGCGGGTAGCCCTTGTGGGAATCAATGGAGCTGGCAAGAGCACCCTTTTAAAGCTACTTGCAGAACGCTTCTCCCCTCTTGAAGGTAAAATCGTCAAAAATAAATTAATAAAAATTGGCTTCCTAGATCAAGAGCCGACCTTTACGGAAGGATACTCCATTAGCGATTTTATTTTTTCTTTAGACAACAAGCAGCAGCAGCTAATAAAAGAATACGAGGAACTTATAGAATATCCTAATCCAGACGAGAAAAAATTAAATCGTTTATACGAGGAACTCAGCGAACATAATGCATGGGAGTATGAGCATGAAATTAAGACTATCCTTAGCCGGATGGGAATCACGCATCTACAGCAAAAAATTTCGACCCTTTCCGGTGGTCAGAAAAAGAGATTAGCTCTGGCTAAATTATTAATAGAAGACCCGGACATTTATGTTTTAGACGAGCCTACAAATCATTTGGACATTGATACTATCGAGTGGCTTGAAAGTTTATTAACCACCGGAAATAAAACAATACTGTTGGTGACACATGATCGTTATTTCCTAGACAATGTATGTAATGCTATAGTCGAACTGGACAGGGGAAAGATGTATAACTATAATGGCAATTACGCATATTTTTTAGAAAAGAAATTTGAACGGGAAGCCGCTGATGAGAGCACATTTCAAAAAAACAAAAACTTACTCAAGAAAGAGTTGGAGTGGATGCGAAGGATGCCTCAAGCTAGAGGCACGAAGTCACAATCAAGAATAAATGCTTATTACGATCTCGACGAAAAGACTAAACAAAGATCTGATAATCAAACGATTAACCTAAACATGAAGATGGCGCGTCAGGGTGGTAAAATTCTTGAGTTAGATCACATTGGACAAACGTTCGGAGAGAAGAATATCATATCTGATTTTTCCTACACTTTTAAAAAAGCTGATAGAATTGGATTAGCGGGGAAAAACGGAACCGGTAAGTCAACTTTGCTTAACATTATCACAGGAAACTTGATTCCTGAAAGTGGAATTGTTGGGACAGGAGAAACGACTGTTTACGGTTATTATAAGCAAGGAGGATTGGCCTTCAACGAGAAGGAGCGGGTGATTGACATTGTCAAATCTGATGCTGAATATATAAAGATGGCGGATGGGTCGATGATTACCGCTTCTCAGCTTTTGACACTATTTTTGTTCCCCCCTAAAAAGCAACATGGTATGGTTGAAAAGCTGAGCGGCGGTGAGAAAAAACGTTTACACCTGATGAAAGTGCTTATGCAAAATCCCAATTTTCTAATTCTTGATGAGCCAACAAATGATCTTGATATTGACACTTTAAATGTATTGGAAGAATTCCTTGAAAACTTCCCTGGGGTATTGATCCTGGTTTCCCATGATCGTTATTTACTTGACAAGATGAGCGAGCAGTTATTCATTATGGAAGGAAAGGGAGTAGTAACCATTTACAATGGAAATTACTCTGAGCACAAAAATAGTTTGGAGGTTGCTAGAGAAAAGCCCCAAGCTAAGGAGACCAAATCAAATGAAAAGGAGAAGCCTGCAGTGAAAAAGCTGTCTTACAAAGAACAAAAAGAACTAGAAGATTCAGAACTAAAAATTAAGGGGTTTGAAATTCAAATTGAAACACTCGATAAGTCTTTATTACAAATAGATAGTAAGCAGTATCAAAAAATACAAGAGGTAAGTGAAGCTATTGACGAGTTAAAAAAGAAACTAGACGATGTGTCAAGTCGCTGGTTAGAATTATCGGAATTGACGTCTTAAATACGATGTTCCACGTGGAACGCTTTAGGGCTGTTTCACGTGGAACATAAAAATACATACTATGTTTAAAGAATATGATATTATAGTAGTTGGCGCTGGCCATGCTGGCTGTGAAGCCGCCGCGGCGGCGGCCAACCTTGGCTCTTCTGTGCTGCTTATTACGATGAATATGGAGACCATTGCCCAGATGAGCTGCAACCCAGCTATGGGTGGAGTGGCAAAAGGACAAATTGTGCGTGAAATAGACGCAATGGGTGGATATTCTGGTATAATTTCTGACAAAACCACGCTACAATTTAGGATGTTAAACCTTTCAAAAGGCCCAGCAATGTGGAGCCCTCGCGCTCAGAACGATAGAAAAAGATTCGCAGAAGAGTGGAGATTGGCGCTAGAACTTACACCTAATGTGGACTTCTGGCAGGATATGGTTAATAGTCTAATTATAAAAAATGGAGTTGTCCTTGGGGTAAAAACTTCGCTCGGTGTTGAAATAAAAGCGAAATCAGTGATCCTAACTAATGGAACTTTCTTAAACGGCTTAATACATATAGGCGAAAAGAAATTTGGGGGCGGGAGGACAGGAGAAAAGGCAGCTACCGGAATTACAGAACAACTTACTTTACTAGGATTTGAGGCAGGTAGAATGAAAACGGGAACACCACCTAGGGTTGACGGACGCTCACTCAATTACTCGTTGATGGAAGAACAATGGGGAGATGAGAATCCTGGAAAATTTTCATATACCAACGTCGATATTCCCAAAGAGAAAAGGTGCTGCTGGATAACTTACACAAATTCGAATGTTCACGAAACATTGAAAGAAGGGTTTGAGAAATCCCCAATGTTCACTGGCAGAATTAAAGGCTTGGGACCTCGTTATTGTCCTTCAATAGAAGATAAAATAAATCGATTTGCTGATAGGGAACGTCATCAGATATTTGTAGAGCCCGAAGGATGGAATACGTGCGAAATATATGTAAATGGTTTCTCTACATCCCTTCCAGAAGATGTTCAATATAAAGCTTTGATCAAGATCCCAGGATTTGAAAATGCCAAAATGTTTAGACCTGGCTATGCGATAGAATACGATTACTTCCCACCTACACAACTGGCACTGACGTTGGAAACTAAGCTAATTGCGAATTTGTTTTTTGCAGGGCAGATTAATGGGACAACGGGCTATGAAGAAGCCGCTAGTCAAGGTTTTATTGCCGGGATTAATGCCCATCAAAAGGTTTATGAAAGGGAAGAGCTTGTCATGAAAAGGTCTGAGTCCTATATTGGCGTACTTATTGACGACTTAGTCACAAAAGGGACAGAAGAGCCCTATCGAATGTTTACCTCCAGAGCCGAACACCGACTTTTATTAAGACAAGATAATGCTGACATACGACTATCACCTATTGGCCACAGCTTGGGTTTAATTAGCGACGAGCGTTTGGAAAAGGTTAATAAAAAAATATCAAACTCTGACGCGATCGTTCAATTTACTAGAAAACAAGGAATTGAGATGGCAGTGGCAAATGGTTTATTGGAAACACTAGGTACTAGTCCTCTTAATCAAAATGTTAAAATCATTAATTTACTAAGTAGACCGCAGGTTGGCATTAACGATATCAAAACAGTTAGCGTTCCATTTAGGCAACTCCTGAAAGATTATGATCAAGAGACAATCGAGCAAGCTGAGATAAAGATTAAATACGAAAGCTACTTTGAAAAAGAACAGGAGATTGTTAACAAGATGCAGAAGATGGAGGACAAAGATATAAATCCCCATTTCGACTATGCACAATTGCTTTCCTTATCTAAAGAAGCTAGAGAAAAACTTCTAAAGATTAAGCCAAGAACCTTGGGGCAAGCTTCCAGAATTTCGGGTGTATCCCCTTCTGATATCTCAGTTCTAATGGTTCACCTCACTAAATAACACATAAGAGTCTGATTTACAAATCATTAATTAATGTTTTCGCAAGAAAAAAATGGGCTTATTTTAAGAGCGTCTAAGCACACAAAAAAACTTTCTTTGAGGATTATATTAGAATTACCACAAAACTCAATAAAACGCATCTAAATGAATAATCAATCCATCAGGCCTCGTTTGACATATGCACTAGTAATTACGTCAGTAATACTAATTATTTATGGATGTGCGAGCATTCAAACTCCACAAGGTGGGCCGAGAGACACCAAACCTCCAGAAATTGTCAGTATGACTCCAAAAAATTTAACTACAAATTTTATTGCAAAAAAAATACTCATCGAATTCAATGAGTATTTTAAAATTGAAAACGAGGTTAAGGAGTTTTCAATTTCTCCAGAACTGGGTGTCGCACCCACCCTAAAGGTGAAACAGAAACGACTGGAGATCACTTTCACAGATACACTAGAAAATAACACCACCTATACATTAAACTTTGGAAAATCTATTGCTGATATTAATGAGAGTAACGCAATTAAAAATCTAACGTATGTTTTTGCAACTGGTCCCGTTTTGGATTCCCTAAGTATTAAAGGGAGGGTTACCAATACAAAAACAGGGAAACCTGAACTAGATGCTATTGCATTTATATTACCTATAAATAGGGACACGCTATTGGGCAAAGGGAAGCCTGCTATCTATACCCGTACAGATAGTAATGGTAATTATGCGCTAAATAACCTAAGAAAAGATACATACAGGGTATATGCTTTAAAGGAATCAAATGGTGATAAAATATATCAGCAACCGACGGACGAAATTGGCTTCATTAAAGACTCCATCAATCTGACAAAAAATCTTGACAGCATAAACATTGCGCTCTTCAAAGAAGACGCCTTAACGTTCCGATTACTGAGTAGAAAGCTAGAAAAGGATGGATCACTATCATTTGCTTTTAATCAAAAACTTAAAAACCCAGAAGTAGTTGTTTTGGAACCTTCAAATTTAGACGTTAGCAAAAAGTTCAAGTTTAGTAAATATCATGATTCATTGCAAGTATGGCTGTCTGACCTGAGTTTCGATTCTACTAAGATTAGCATAAGGGATGATGGTAAGTTATTACAAACGACGACAATTACGAGGGGTAAAAAAGAAACATATACCCGCACCTTGACCGCGACAGGAAATCTTGAAGGCACCAACTTGAACCCAAATAAACCTTTAAGACTTACATTTAACTTTCCGGTAGACAGTGTATATACTAATAAAATAACCCTTTTAGAGGACTCCATCGCTGTTACAAATTTTACCATTAACAAAGACAGCGCAGACTTCCTGTCTTATTATCTACGGTATCCTTGGAAGGCCAAACGATCTTATGACATTAAATACGGCGCAGGAGCATTTACTGGCATTTTTACCACCAGAAATAAAGAATTTAAACAGAATTTCACGCTTGGAAGTAAAGAGGATTACGGCACTTTGATTGCAAAAATTATGGTTCCTGAAAAGAATAGAAGCTATATACTTGATGTATTAAATGAAAACAATGTTTCTATCAATAACATTATCTTAACACAGGATACAACGGTTACATTGAGAAACTATAGATCGGGCAAGTACTTCTTACGAATCACTTATGACAGTAATAAAAATGGCATTTGGGATACAGGAAATGTTTTTAAACGATTGCAGCCTGAACGAATATGGAATGAGCCGGTTGAGATGTCTATAAAGGCCAATTGGGATCGAAATGTTAATGTAAAAATTCCTAAGGAACAATAGTGTTTACTTAAACCAGTCAGCATACATTATATAATTGTCTGGAAGTTTATTCAATAAAGCCCTTTGCGCATCAGTAATAGGTTTCATTTTTTTTGCCGGTATCCCGGCATAAATAAACCCACTTTCACAAAGGGTATTTTCTAATACTACTGACCCAGCAGCTATAATCGTATAATCCTCTACAACTGCATTGTCCATAACAATAGCACCCATACCAATAAGAATGTGGTTCCTAACAATGCATCCATGAACTATCGCATTGTGGCCGATAGACACGCGATTACCTACAACAGTAGCAGCCTTAAGGTAGGTAGCATGGATTACAGCACCATCCTGAATATTAGTATCGTTACCGATGGTAATACTATTTACATCTCCGCGAATCACCGCATTAAACCATACTGAACAATTATCCCCCATCTCTACAGTCCCAACAATCGTTGCATTTGGGGCTATAAAACAATTTGTTCCCCACTTAGGAAGAATTCCTTTCACTGGTAAAATGATAGCCATATTAGAAAACTGTATCTTGTAAATTAACTTGATGACTTGGATAGTCAGTAGTATAATGTAATCCCCTACTCTCCTTTCTGGCCATTGCAGACTTGATAACAATGAAGGCTACTTGAATGATATTTCTAAGCTCACATAGCTTAACGGATACTTTATTCATCTTGTAGAATTCTTCAGTCTCTTGATGTAAAAGATAGAGACGGCGCATTGCACGTTCCAACCTAAAGTCGGATCGAACAATCCCTACATAATCACTCATCAACTTTTGCGTTTCTCTTAGATTATGTGTAACTAAAATATCTTCATTTGACTGGGTAACACCATGCGAATCCCATTCAGGAATGTCATCAGGAATAACGCTCTTCTTGAATGCTTCTATCACATCGAGGTAGATGCGATGTGCAAATACAGGAGCCTCAAGGAGTGAATTAGAAGCCAATCTATTTGCCCCATGGAGTCCTGTAGAAGAACACTCTCCGCAAGCATATAAATTCTTAATAGACGATCGTCCAAAATCGTCAACAAGAATACCTCCGCACATGTAATGTGCTGCAGGAGTAACAGGAATAAGATCCTTGGTCATATCAATACCAATGGATAAACATTTGGCATATATATTAGGAAAATGACTTAAGATATCCGTCTTTTTACGATTTCTGATGTCTAAATAGACGAAATCTTCTCCTGACTTTTTCATTTCTGAATCAATCGCCCTAGCTACAATATCCCTTGGTGCCAATGAACCTCTCTTATCATATTCATACATAAATTCTTCGCCATTCTTTCTTCTTAATACACCTCCAAAACCTCTTACAGCTTCCGAAATAAGAAAAGCCGGATACTCTCCAGGATGATACAAAGCTGTAGGATGGAATTGTATAAATTCCATATTTCTAACTTTCCCCTTAGCTCGATAAACCATTGCCATTCCATCACCTGTAGCAATAACAGGATTAGTTGTACTCGAATAGATATGTCCAGCGCCACCGGAAGCAAGGATAGTCACATTCGCTAATATCTTTTCAACATCGTTACGTTCTGTGTTAAAGGCATATATACCATAACAGCTAATATCTTGTGTACTCTTATTAACATGTATACCTCGATGATGTTGGGTAATCAGCTCCAAACAAAAGTAATGTGTTAATATCTCTATGTTAGCGCTCTCATGAATTTGTTTTAGGAGAACACTTTCAATTTCATAACCTGTCACATCTTTATAATGAAGGACACGGTTTTCAGAATGTCCGCCTTCCTTCGCCAAATCATACACTCCTCTCTGATTCTTATCGAAGTTTATACCATAGTCGATGATCTCTTGAATACGTTGAGGACCCTCAGTGACAACTATCTCAACTATTTTTTCATCGCACAATCCATCGCCCGCAATGAGTGTATCTTCAATATGTTTTTCGAAGGAATCACCCTTATCCACAACAACCGCTACTCCACCCTGGGCATATTTAGTGTTGGATTCATCTTCATTCGACTTTGTAACTATTAAAACCTTACCGAACTGTGCTGCCTTCAATGCAAAGCTTAAACCCGCAATACCTGATCCTATGACCAAAAAATCAACCTTTTTCATTAATTATTATAAGTGAAAACATAATGTTAACAACTATTAAATAAGTGTTAACTTAATGTCTAAATAAATAGAGCAATTAGTTTACAATGTTTAAAGCTACTCTAAAATGATAATCGAGCACAATATTTTAACTTATTTTTAAGCAACTTTGTATATGTTATTAACGTTTGACATACCTGTTAACAACAAACAAATATCTATTGATAAGTTTTTATATAAAATAATATCAGCTTGTAAATCAGCTAAAATTTCAATTTAAATAACATTTAAAATGTGAATAAAATAATAGTAAGTCATAATCTACTATCAAAAAAAAGTAATTACAAACATTACCAACACACTAATAAACAATAGAAATCTATTTATATTAAATAATTATAAATTATTGATCTGTTGAAAGCACTTACCTTTACAAAAGCTCAACAGCCAAGAACAGAAAAATGAGATCGATGGAACTGGATACTTTAGAAGAATTAAGCAGGAAAGGATTTATAGATGAAAAAATAGATCCAACTCTTGATCTGTTTGATGAGATTGAAAAGTTAAAAAAGGAAAAAAATGCAATCATTTTAGCACATTACTATCAAGATCCTGATATCCAAGATATTGCAGATTATATTGGTGATAGCTTAGGCCTTTCTCAAGAAGCTGCAAAGACTGAAGCAGATATTATAGTTTTTGCTGGTGTCCATTTTATGGCCGAGACAGCCAAGATCTTATCTCCAGGTAAAAAAGTTCTCTTACCTGATATTAAAGCCGGCTGTTCTTTAGCTGATAGTTGCCCGCCACATTTGTTTAAAATATTTAAAGAGAAATACCCGGATCATTTGGTTATCACTTACGTGAATTGTACCGCCGAACTGAAGGCAATGAGTGATATTGTCTGTACCTCTACAAACGCCGTTCAGATCGTAGAAAGTTTACCTAAGGATCAGAAGATAATTTTTGGTCCTGATAAAAATTTAGGGGCTTGGGTTTCAAAAAAAACTGGTCGTGACTTAGTGCTTTGGAATGGTGCTTGTATGGTCCATGAAATATTTTCAAGGGAAAAAATAACTAAACTTAAAGAACGCCACCCATTTGCTAAGTTCATTGCGCATCCAGAATGTGAAGACGCTGTGTTACAGATGGCCGATTATATTGGATCAACCACAGGTTTATTAAAGTATACAACGAATAGCGATGCTAAGGAGTTCATCGTGGCTACCGAAAGTGGAATTATTCATCAGATGGAAAAGGCAAATCCAAGAAAAACTTTTATTCCTGCACCACCTAACAACAATTGCGCATGCAATGACTGTCCTTACATGAAGAGAAATACGCTTGAGAAACTGTACCTGTGTTTAAAAAATGAATCACCTGAGGTTACGGTTCCGGCACATATAATTATTAAAGCAAGAAAGCCCATAGAGAGAATGTTAGAAATTTCTGCTCAGTTTGGACTGTAAAGCTTTGAATACTATTTTAATAAAAATGATAAATAATGTTTGAAAATAAAGAACTTACGGATATAGCAGAATTAGGAGAGTTTGGGTTAATTAAGCACCTGACAGATAACTTTAAAATTCGACATGAAACTAGCGTAAAAGGAATAGGTGACGATGCTGCTGTTCTTAACTTTGGTGAAAAAGAAGTTTTGATATCGACTGATTTATTACTTGAGGGTATTCACTTTGATCTTGCTTATGTACCACTAATGCATTTAGGTTATAAGGCCGTACAAGTCAATTTAAGCGATATTTATGCCATGAATGGTGTTGCTACTCAAATTACTGTTTCCATAGGCTTATCGAGCAAGTTTCCTTTAGAGGCTGTAGAAGAAATATACAAAGGTATTGAACTAGCTTGCAATAAATTCAATATTGACTTAATTGGCGGTGATACATCAGCCAGTAAACAGGGTTTGGTTATTAGTGTAACAAGCATTGGGTACGCCGATAAAAAGGATGTTACTTATAGAAACGGTGCTGAAGAAGGTGATCTTCTATGCGTTTCAGGTGACCTTGGTGGAGCCTATTTGGGTCTTCAAATACTAGAAAGGGAGAAGTTGGTTTATTTGGAGAATCCAAACATACAGCCAGATTTGGAAGGTAAGGATTACATTATAGAAAGACAATTAAAGCCTGAGGGAAGACGAGATATTGTAGATCTCTTGGCGCAAATGGATATTAAACCTACGTCAATGATAGATGTGTCTGACGGTTTAGCTTCTGAGATTTTGCACATATGTGAACAGTCAGATAAAGGATGTAACCTTTATGAAGAAAAAATTCCAATTGATCCTGTAACCTATGAAACTGCCAGGGAACTTGGCTTAGATCCAACGGTCTGTGCGTTAAGCGGTGGGGAAGATTATGAATTGCTTTTTACCATTAAACAATCTGACTATCCAAAGCTTAAAAATGATGTAGATATTAGTGTGATTGGTCATATTACGGATAAGAACTCGGGATGTAAAATGATTTCAAAGTCTAATGTTGTACATACAATTACAGCTCAAGGATGGACAGCTTTTAAAGGATAAACTATTCATTATCAGTGCTTAGATCGAGAAATCTAGTGTCTATTTGTTTAGTATTTTTAGCACCTAGTTTTCTTATCTTTTCTGAGGTACTGGAAAGGTTGCCCGCCCCTGTACTCAGTTTATTAACTGCTTTATCATAAGCAACCTGCGTCTGTTTGATGTTTTTTCCAATGCTTTCCATGTCATTAAGGAAGCCTACAAATTTATCGTACATACTTCCACTCAAACGTGCTATCTCCAGTACATTCCTATTTTGTCGTTCCTGCTTCCATATACTGGCAATGGTTCTTAGCGTTGCCAGTAAAGTTGAAGGACTTACAATTACAACTTTTCTGTCCCAGGCATAATTAAAGAGTTCTGAATCCTGCTGAACTGCTATTCCAAAAGAAGACTCAATTGGCATAAAAAGCAATACGAAGTCTGGGGAATTGATCTCATAAAGTTCATGATAGTTTTTACCTGACAGACCTTGAATGTGTGTCTTGACAGATAGGACATGTTGCTTTACATACATTTCGCGTTCTTCCTCCGTTTGCGCAGATAATAGTCTGTCATATGCCAGCAGCGAGACTTTTGCATCTATGATTACATGCTTTTCATCTGGGAGATCCAAAATTACGTCTGGCTGTAACTTGTTACCCTCTTGATGGTTTAAACTAGCTTGCAAGCGGTATTCTCTGTCTTTTACCAAGCCTGAACGCTCTAAAATACGTTCCAAAATAACTTCTCCCCAATTACCTTGTTTTTTGCTGTCGCCTTTAAGGGCCCTTGTTAAATTACCTGCTTCTTCGCTTATTAATTTACTTTGGTCCATCAACTGTGTGATAACCCCTTTCAATACGTTACGTTCATCAGATTCTGATTTGTATACACGCTCTACTTTTTCTTCAAAGGCTTTAATGTTTTCTTTTAAAGGATTGATTATCAAATCAAGATTTGCTCTATTCTGAGCAGTAAAACGTACGGATTTATCCTCAAGAACCTTATTAGCGATATTCTCGAACTCAAGTTTAAATCTCTGTTGCAATTCATTTATGTAGGATTCCTGTTGAAGATGTTTATCACGTTGTGCAATTAAGGTTTCTTCAACTTTAATCACTTTTTCGCGTTCATTCATATAATTGAGGCGAAGATCACTTAGTTCATCTTGAAGTTTCAGTTTATCCGCTTTCAAAGAGTTAATAAATTTTAGCGCAGTAAATAATACTAAAATAATGATCAATACAACTACAATTATTACTTCCATTACTAAATTTTTTAACAAAAGTCGTTAATAAGATATTGTATTGCAAATAATATTAAAAGGCAGATATATATGAATTATACCAATTTTAAAGACATTTTGAAGCATTTTAAGTACAGTTATAATCATTTAATGGACTTAGTTAAGAATAAAATGATGGGAGTACAGAATGTATAAATACTTACCAAGCCGATAGTTTGCTAATTGAAAATAAAATATCATTACAAGAGGTTAAACATACCTTTCTCTGCATTAACATTAATTCTTAAATGTATTGGAAGATATTTAACGCTTTAAACTGATTTAAATCAGGAATGGTTTTTGTTTTAAGTAGGTTGAAAAACCTACACTTACAAAAATGGGAATCTATTTTATTTTACTGATCCCGGTTCTTATATTAAGCATGTTTGTGCAGTGGCGATTTAGAAGTAAATTTTCAAAATATGCAGAAATGCAGTTGAACTCGGGGTTTTCAGGAAAAGAAGTTGCAGAAAAGATGCTGCACGATTACGGAATATTCGATGTGAAGGTGATGAATACAGAAGGGCAGCTTTCTGATCACTACAATCCTGAAGATAAAACAATTAATCTTAGTACAGACGTTTACTACGGCCGTAGTGTAGCTGCCGCCGCAGTGGCCGCTCACGAGTGTGGACACGCTGTACAGCAAACGAAGTCATATAGTTGGTTAAATTTACGAACCAGCATGGTTCCTCTTGTGAGCCTCAGCTCAACTTTATTACAATGGGTGTTGATTGTTGGTGTGTTTTTGATTGCCTTCACCTTTAACCCATTTGTCTTAACCATTGGTGTAGCTGGACTTGCTATCATTACGCTTTTTAGCGTTATCACCTTGCCTGTAGAATTTGATGCAAGTAGACGAGCCTTAATCTGGCTTAAAAATAATAGGGTGGTATTGTATACCGAGGAAGAGCATGCTCAAGCGAAAGACGCCCTTTGGTGGGCAGCTATGACCTATGTCATATCAGCTTTAGGGGCTATGACCAATCTCATTTACTACGTCTCCATTCTTTTCGGTAGAAATCGCGATTAGTTGAGTCGATATGGAACAACCAATTCAAATTCGGGAATATCGACGGTGAATTCTGTTTCATCTGCAATACGGCTCATCAGATAATTTCCGCTCATGCTACCTATCTCAGTTGTCAAGTGGCAACCAGAAACATAGGAATATTCCTCTCCCGGCTGTATTATAGGCTGAACGCCAACTACTCCTTCCCCCTCTACTTCTCTCTGAGCTCCACACGAGTCGAATATAAACCATTGTCTTCTTTTCAATTGAATTGAATAGTCGGAAAGGTTTTCAATGCTTATGCGATAAGCAAACATGAAGTGGTCATTAACCGGATTAGATTGTTCATCTTCATAACTTGTTTCGACGGAAATTTTAACTCCTTGGGTTATAGCTGTAACCATAATTCTGAGTATTTATCTGCTATTTCGTCCAATATAGCATGAATTGTTTCAATATTATCTTCTTTTACTAATTGCATTCTATAATTTTTAAAATCGGGAATGCCTTTGAAGTAGTTGGCATAGTGACGTCTCATCTCAAAAATTCCTACACGAGGACCTTTCCAGGCAATTGATTTTTCAAAGTGAGTGCGACAAACAGACACTCTTTCCGTAATTGTTGGGCCAGGTAAGATATCTCCAGTCTTAAAAAAATGCTTGATTTCCCTGAATATCCATGGGTACCCAATTGCTGCACGGCCTATCATAATTCCATCCACTTCAAACTCCATTCTCCAATCTGCCGCCTTCTTAATGCTATCGACATCCCCATTGCCAAATATTGGGATCTTTACTCTTGGGTTTCTTTTTATTTGACGGATTAGCGTCCAATCTGCCTCACCTTTGTACAGCTGAGCTCTTGTTCTGCCATGAATAGTAAGCGCCTGAATTCCAATATCCTGAAGCCGCTCCGCCACTTCTTCTATATTTTTTGTAGTATCATCCCAGCCCAATCGGGTCTTAACCGTAACAGGCAAATGCGTGGCTTTAACTACAGCCTCGGTCATCTTAACCATTTTGTCAATATCCTGAAGCAGGGCAGAGCCTGCGCCCCTACAAGCAACTTGCTTAACTGGACATCCGTAATTGATATCCATAAGATCTGGCCCTGCTGCAGTAGCTATTTCGGTAGCTTCCCGCATATGGTCTATTTCACTACCAAAAATCTGAATTCCAATAGGACGCTCATATTCAAAAATATCGAGCTTTGCGCGGCTTTTCGCAGCATCCCTAATTAACCCCTCAGAAGAAATAAACTCGGTGTACATCATATCCACTCCGCTTTGTTTACATACGAATCGGAAAGGCGGGTCACTTACATCCTCCATGGGAGCAAGCAATAATGGGAAGTCACCCAGATCAATATTCCCTATCTTTACAGACATTTTTCTATCTTCAAACCAAAATTCACTGTACAAAGGTACGAACTTTACAAATAATGAGTTTCATTCAAAACCAAAAGGAAGAAAATAGTCCTTATCTCCAGTTACTTATGCTCATATTGTACGCAGTACTGGGACTGATCGTGTGCTTTATTTTGGCTTTTGTAGTGCTGTTCTTTATGTACGGGATGGAACTAATTAGTAATCCTGCGATACTTGTTGCTCCCGATTTGAAGTACCGACCAGCATTACAAATTTTGTTGTTCGCACAATCTGTGGGCTTGTTCTTGATACCCCCTATTTTGTTAGCGGTTACCGAAGGTAAAAAAGTAAATGTTTTTTATGGGCTAAAGCTGCCCAGATTGAAACTAACAGCACTGGTTTTTTTGATCATAATTGTGAGCACTCCGCTGATGGAATGGGTTACGGTCGTTAATCAACAGATGAAATTACCTGACTTTTTAAAGGGAGTAGAAGAATGGATGAGGAGAAGTGAGGATTCGCTTATGGAAACTACCATGCTGCTGCTAAAGATGAGTTCTATACAAGAATTTTTACTTAATATATTTCTTATTGCATTTGTTGCTGCAGTTTCAGAAGAACTAATGTTTAGGGGTGCTATTCAGCGAATCTTTACGAGATTATTTAATAGCCCACATGCCGCCATCTGGTTCTCTGCCTTTGTGTTCAGCGCTATTCATATGCAATTCTATGGGTTTATTCCAAGACTTCTTCTTGGAGCCGGTTTTGGCTACTTATACTTGTGGAGTGGAAGCCTTTGGTACAGCATTCTAGCCCATTTTCTAAATAATGCTTTTGCTGTTTGCCAAGCGTATTATATGCAAAAACATAACCTGCCGATTGATGTAGAAAATGTGACTTACTTTGCTTGGTATGGCTATATAATTAGTTTTGCGCTTAGCATTATTGCTTTCCAAATATTTAAAAAACAAGCTAAATGAAAACAAGGGCAATAACTGCTTTCTTTTTTACTATTGTAATGCTAGGCTCCATATTCTTAGGAAGCTATATCTTCAGCGCATTTTATTTGCTGCTTAGTCTGGCAACACTTCTTGAATTCTATAAACTTATAAAAACTGCAGGTATCAGGCCTCATAGAAATATTGCTGTACTTGCAGCAACTTTAATGTTTTTGATGACAGCAGGGTATCACTACCTGCAATTTGAAACGAAATACCTGCTGTTATTGATTCCTCTAATCTTTTCAATATTTATCAGCGAGCTTTATAAAAAGGATAAAATTCCCTTCGCAAACATTTCCTATACCTTTGTTGGGTTTATCTACGTTACCTTGCCTTTCTGTTTGTTTTATTCCCTTGGCTTTATGGTCAATTCGGAATACAATTATCATATTCCGCTTTCGTTTCTACTAATGCTTTGGGCCAGTGATACCGGAGCCTACTTGTTCGGAAGTAAATTCGGTAAAACAAGACTATTTGAACGCCACTCTCCAAAGAAATCCTGGGAAGGTTTTTTTGGTGGGATGTTTACCAGCATAGTAGTTTCTTACCTGCTTTCTATGTTCTTTAAAGACATGAACCCTTACTACTGGGCTGGTATGGCTGTATTAATAGTTTGTTTTGGTACCACAGGAGATCTTGTGGAGTCAATGTTAAAACGCAGTCTGAATGCCAAAGACTCAGGAAGTATCTTACCGGGTCACGGAGGTTTCTTAGATCGCTTCGACGGCTTATTGCTTGGCGCACCCGTAGTGTATGCCTACATCTATCTGATATTAAATTAATGAACCTAACGTAGTTACCCGTGTTAACTTTACCGGTAATGGCTCATATCAAGCCCGAACAGGACAGCGCGACCTTGGCTATTACTTGAGTTCGGATTGGGATTATAGACTGATGTTAGGTAACTTATACTTAACAGGAAATTAAAAGGGAGTTAAAAAGGAGATGGCAGGGGCAACTTCCCTGTTACCTCCCTGTTACGTCCCTGCTATGTCCCTGTTACCTCCCTATAATATAAGACCATATAACGAGTTATTCTATAATCTGGCAACTGAAAATGACTAGCTAATATCTTTAAAGTTAAGCTTAGTTCTCTGCAGTCAGTTTTATTTGTTATACCTGGATAAGGCCCCGTAACCTATTTTCTTAAAGGCTTAAGTAAATATTCCAGCCCATTGAGTTTAATTTCGTAAAGAGTGGCAATCATCTCACCAAGTTTGCCAGGTGGAAACCCTTGCTGATGAAACCAGACTAGATAGCTCTCAGGAAGATCACACATGATACGACCCTTATATTTTCCAAAGGGCATTTGCATAGTAACCAGGTCTTTCAATATTTGTGGATTCATGAGTTTTATCTTACGACTAATTCTAACATTTCCACTGCTTCATCTACGGTATTTAATCCATCAAAAGCAATTCTCAAGCTATCTTTAACCTCTTTCAAATTGCATAGACGGGGATGAATTTGCGCAAAAAGAAGTATTTTATTGAACATAGTGGAATCAAAAAATCTGGATTGCTTGTCTGCAATAAAGTATCCCCTTAACGTACCTTTTTTATAGCTTAGCTTTTCAAAGCCGAGCTGCTTAGCAACCCACTGAAGTCTAAGGACGTGTAACATCGTTTTAACGGGCTTCGGAACAGGACCAAATCGATCTTTTAGCGCGTTTTCAAACGTTTTTAGTTGAGCTTCATCTTCTATTTTTGAAAGCTCAGTATACAAATTGTAGCGCTCCGTAATATTTGTTACATAATCATCAGGGATGTAAAGCTCCAGATCCGTATCTACTTGGGTAAAGGTGACGAAAGGCCGCTCCTTTTCATCTTTAAAAAGATCTTTAAACTCATCTGATTTAAGTTCCTGAATGGCTTCATCCAGGATTTTATGGTACATTTCAAATCCTATTTCGGCAATAAAGCCACTTTGTTCTGCACCCAAAAGGTTCCCGCTTCCGCGGATATCCAGATCACGCATGGCGATATTGAAACCACTGCCAAGGTCTGAAAACTCTTCAATTGCACTCAATCTTTTTCTTGCTTCGGAGGTGAGGGTTGAAAGTGGCGGACTTAAAAGGTAACAGAAAGCTTTCTTGTTTGACCTACCTACCCTACCACGCATCTGGTGTAGGTCACTCAAGCCGAACATGTGAGCGTGATTGATAATGATTGTATTTGCGTTGGGTATATCAAGGCCAGCCTCAATAATTGTTGTGGCTACTAAAACATCTTTCTCTCCGTTAATAAAGTTTAACATGACATCTTCTAGCTGATCACCATCTAACTGACCATGGGCAATACCGATTCTCGCTTTAGGAACCAAAGTCTGTATAAGTCCGCCTAGTTGTGGCAGATCATTCACTCTATTGTGAATGAAGAAAACCTGCCCACCCCGGTCTAGTTCGAATTGAATTGCTTCCTGAATCAGTTTATCATTGAACACATGCAATTCTGTATTTACAGCCTGCCTATTTGGCGGTGGAGTGCTCATGATTGACAGATCCCTCGCTCCCATTAATGAAAAATGTAACGTACGGGGTATGGGTGTAGCAGTAAGGGTCAGGGTGTCGACATTGATCCTTAAAGCCCTCAATTTCTCTTTGGAAGTGACACCGAACTTCTGTTCTTCATCAATGATCATGATGCCCAGGTCTTTAAATTTGACGTCTTTGCTTAGTAAGCGATGGGTTCCAATGATGATGTCCACCTTCCCGTCTGCAACTTTAGATAGTGTTTCCTTGATCTGCTTGTTGGTTTTGAACCTATTAATATAATCCACGTTGCATGGAAAGTCCTTGAGACGTGAGGTAAAGGTTTTGAAGTGTTGAAGCGCAAGGATTGTTGTTGGCACTAGTATAGCTGCTTGTTTTCCATTGGCAACCGCTTTAAAGGCGGCTCGGATTGCTATTTCCGTCTTACCAAACCCAACGTCACCACAAACTAACCGATCCATGGGATGGGGCGCCTCCATGTCTCTTTTTACATCAGCTGTTGCCTTTTCCTGGTCTGGGGTGTCTTCATATATAAATGATGCCTCCAGTTCTGTTTCGAGGTATCCGTCTGGGTCGAATGCGGTACCAACCTGGGCTTTTCTTAGGGCGTAAAGCTTTATTAAGTCCCTGGCAATGTCTTTAACTTTTTTTTTTGTTGTCTTTTTTAGTTTATCCCAGGCCTCTGTTCCCAGCTTGTTCATCTTCGGCGGTGTTCCGTCTTTACCGCTATATTTAGCTATGCGGTTCAGGGAGTTGATGTTCACGTATAAGAGGTCATTATCGGCATAAACTAGTCTGATCATCTCTTGCGTTTTTCCATTTACCTCAACCTTTTCTAAGCCGGCATATTTGCCGATACCATGGTCAATGTGGGTAACGAAATCACCTGGCTTGAGGTCTCGAAGCTCTTTTAAAGTAATTGCCTGACTACGCTGGTAACCTCTTTTAAGCTTGTATTTATAAAACCGATCAAAGATTTGGTGGTCTGTGTAGAAAGCGACATGCTGCTGAGGATCGAGAAAACCTTCTCTTAAAGGGATATTTATAGGGGTAAATTTAGCAGTTTTGTCTATGTCATCGAGAATAGCATACAAACGCTCAGTTTGTTTAGGGGAAGAACTAAATATAAAATTATGGATACCCGCCTTTTCATTCTCTTTTAGGTTGTGTATTAAAAGACTGAAATCTTTATTAAACGACGGCTGTGGCTTTGTTTCAAACTGAAATACCTGTTCAGTTTTATAGAAAAACTGCTTTCCGAATTCAACCAGAACAAAGTCCTGGAAGATGTCTGCCATCATCTTCTCATCCGTAAATGCGAATTTAGGATCTATCCAATCCTGGTTTTCCTGCTTTTCTTTGGCAGGCAGAGCCTTCCAAAGCTCTGTCGCTTTTTTGTAGCCTGCTTTAACGATGTCTAATGTAAATTCAACATCTTTAAACCAAACCTGAGTATCTTTTTCTATATAATCAAGCAAACTTATGTTATGCTCGGTCAGGTATTTAGATTGAACATTTGGTATAATAGTGAGTGTTTTGACATCCTCAACTGAAAGCTGACTTTCGATTTCAAATGTTCTTATACTTTCCACAATGTCGCCAAAGAATTCGATTCGGTACGGTAAGTCATGTGAAAAGGAGAAGATGTCTACTATACCTCCCCTGATGGAGAATTGCCCTGGTTCATAAACGAAGTCAGTTCGATTGAAATCATAATCAATTAAAAATTCGTTGATGAAGTCGATGCCCAGTTTAGCATTGAGTGCAATTTCTAGCGTGTTTTTTTCTAGAACACTTCTATCGATTACTTTTTCTGCTAAAGCTTCCGGATACGAGACTACTATTTTCCCGAACTCTGAGTGGTGATTGAGTTCATTCAATACCTCAGCTCTAGCCAAGACATTGGCTGTGTCAACTTGTGTGAACTCAAAAGCTTTTCTAAAAGAAGAAGGGAATAGCAGTACTTCAGTGTCTATTATACTTTCCAAGTCGGAAAGGAAGTAGGAAGCTTCTTCACGATCAGGAAGAATAAAAAGAATTGGTTTGTGGAGTAAAAAGTAAGAAGCGACAGCAATGGTCGCATCGGAAGAGCCAACTAGCCCCTTTAGCTGGACTTTTGTTCCTTTGCCCATGTTAAGGGCTTTTGCTAATGCTACAATGCGCTCATCTGCCTTGTATCTGTTAATCAGGTCGCGGATATTCACAGGACAAATGTAAGATTTATGATCAGCTTTAGTTGTAACAATCGAGGCAATATTATATCTAAAAACAAAAGGATTACATGAAATGGTTCACTTCCATACCAGTAGAGTTCTTGTTTTGGGTAGCTGCGTTAATTGGTTTAGCTATTACAGAACCGGAAATCCATGGGCATGTTCATCACTTCACACTTTGTCCGTTGGCAAATTTGGGAATGGAATGGTGTCCGGGGTGTGGAATTGGAAGGTCGATTACGCAGCTTTTACACGGCAACATTGAGGCGAGTTTAGCGCACCATTGGTTTGGTATTCCGGCTTTGCTTATCATTTTCTGCAGGGTGTGGACATTATTAAGGATGCAATTAAGAAGTTATAAATATTATAAAATAATATAGGAGAAAAGGATATGTTTGATTCACCATTTATGTCGCTACCGGGCATCTCGCCCCAAGAATATTCGTACTTGCAAAGTGCAACCACAGGATTTAGTGAACAACAGCTGAGGGGATTTTTAATGATCTACGGCAGCAAACGGAGAAATCCAGATGACATGGTTTTATATTGCATTCTTGGGTTCTTTGTTCCTGGGTTGCCAAGGTTCTTGGTTAATCAAATTGGAATGGGGATTTTATACTTTTTTACTATTGGCTTATGCTTTATCGGAACTATAATTGACCTGGTTAATCATAAGAATCTGGCATTCGAATACAACCAACGCATGGTTTTGGAGAGTTTGCAAATGGTCAAAATGACTAATCTTCAATAGATATAAAACGATATTGTAACTTTACGATATGAGATTATCGGTTTTGATAAAGTTTCTGGAAGAGTTTGCTCCGCCAAATTACCAGGAAGACTATGACAATTCTGGTTTGCTGATTGGTCAGCCGGAACAGGAATTGGTCGCCGCATTGGTCGCGTTAGATTGTACAGAGGCTATTGTTGACGAAGCGATAGAGAATAATTGTAACCTGATCATCACGCATCACCCTATTGTTTTCAAGGGTCTGAAAAAGATTACTGGTAAAACTTACGTGGAGCGTGTAGTGCTTAAAGCGATTAAAAATAACATTGCGCTTTATGCGATACATACCAACCTGGATCATGTGAAGCATGGTGTGAATGGTGTAATCTGTGAGCGGCTTGGATTAGCAAACGTGAAAATATTAAGTCCAAAAGGCGGCTTATTGAAGAAACTGGTTACTTTTTGTCCGGTGGATTTCGCCCCTAGGGTGCGGGAAGCTTTGTTTGCTGCAGGAGCAGGTAATATCGGTAATTATAGCGATTGTAGTTTCTCTGTAGATGGTGCAGGAACATTTAAGGCAGGAGAAGACACAGATCCCTTTGTTGGAGCGCAGGGTGTTTTACATCAGGAGGATGAAGTTAGGATCGAAGTTGTTTTTCTTACCCAGCAGCAGCGGAAGGTTATTCTAGCATTGTTAGAAAATCACCCCTATGAGGAAGTGGCCTATGATATTTATGCCTTAGAGAATTCATTAGATAACGTTGGTGCTGGAATGGTGGGCTGGCTGGAAGAAGGGTTAGACGGCTTGGCCTTTTTGAACCTTGTTAAAGACCGGATGGACGCTAAGGTTGTTAGGCACACTAATCTATTGCCAAAAAAGATAAAAAAGGTTGCTGTTTGTGGAGGCTCTGGTAGCTTCTTATTGCAGCAGGCGATTGCTTCGGGAGCGGATGCTTTTGTTACTTCAGATTTCAAGTACCACGAGTTCTTTGATGCAGACAACAAACTGGTGATTGCAGATATTGGGCACTTTGAAACTGAACAATTTACATCTAATTTGTTGATAGATATTATTCAAGAAAAATTTCCTAACTTTGCAATCCGTTTAACGGAGCACAATACAAACCCCGTAAATTACTTGATTTAATGGAACAAACTGTAGAGCAGAAGCTAAAGGCTTTATACGAATTACAAAACCTGCACACTAAAATTGATAAGATTCGCCAAATTCGTGGTGAGCTGCCAATGGAAGTTGCTGACCTTGAAGATGAGGTTGCCGGGTTGGATACACGTATACAAAAATTTAAAGCTGAATTGGATGATTCCGAAGACGCCATTGTAACACGTAAAAACATGATCAAGGAATCACAAAACCTGATCAAAAAATACGAAACACAACTAAAGGACGTAAAGAACAACCGTGAATATGATGCTTTGACTAAGGAAGTGGAAATCCAGACTTTGGATATCCAGGTTTCTGAGAAAAAGATTAGAGAGTTTGGCTTTGATATCGCTACTAAAACAGAGGTTTACGAAAAGGCTGTTGCGGATATGGAGTCAAGGAAAAAAGACCTTGACATAAAGAAAGGCGAGCTTGAAACAATCACTGCTGAAACTGAAAAGGAAGAGCAAGGATTGTCTAAGAAAGCAGAAAAAGCAGAAACTCAAATCGAAGAGAGACTTTTAACAGCCTACACTAAGTTGAGAGGAAATGCGAACAATGGTCTGGCTGTTGTAACTATTGACCGTGATTCATGTTCAGGTTGCTTCAATCAAATTCCACCCCAGCGTCAGCTGGATATCCGTCAACGAAAAAAGATTATCGTTTGCGAACATTGTGGAAGAATACTCGTTGACGAGGCTTTAACATTAGAAGTGGCACCTGTATAGGTTTCTTATATTATTTAGAAGGGTCGGATGTTCCGGCCTTTTTTTTTGCCCATTATTTCCCTAGGGATATTTAGAATTCAAAATCAATGAACACTATGAGGCCTTTTTATTTAGCGTTTAGAGTGATGCTTTTATTGCTAATAGTCCCGATGGGCGTTTCTGCAAAATTTGACTTCAATGCCAATTGTTTAAAGGCTTATAATGCCATTTTCTCCTTAAAACTCAATACCGCCAGGCAGCTAATTGCAGCAGAAAAGAAGCTTAATCCCGACAATGGCATCATCCCTCTTTTAGAGAACTATGTAGATTATTTTTATTTGCTAACTACTGATAGCAAGGTTGAGTTCGATAGACTAAAGCAAAGAAAGTCTGACCGATTGGATCAGCTAGAGGATCAGGATTCGACCTCTCCGTACTATCTCTATGCCCAGGCAGAAGTCAACCTACAATGGGCGCTTATTCGTGGACGGTACGGTGAATATTTCACTGCTGCGCGTGAAATCAAGAAAGCACATGGGCAATTGTTGGATAATCAAAAAATGTTTCCTGCATTTATATTGAACACGAAGGGAATAGGATTAATTAATGCATTTCTAGGGAACTTACCTGATGGAATGTTGAAGAGTACACTGGCTACTTTTGGGATTAAGGGGGATCTTTCTCAAGGGATTGCCATGCTTGACCGGCTTGCCGAAACACTTCCTCAATCTCAATATGAGGCGTTTTTCGAAGAGGTTGTGTTTTACTATTCTTTTGTTCTTAACGATATCGCACACAGTCCTGCGGCTTATGCTAAAACAATGAAATATACTGCGCAGATTAGTGATGCTAGCTTACTGAAAGCATATCTTAGAGCATTGGTGGCTGCCAAATCCTCACATAATGATGAAGCGATAAATATACTAATGACCCGTCCTACGGGACTAGTATATCAACCTTTTCCCTATTTGGATTATTTACTTGGCGCGGCTAAGCTAAACAAACTGGATTATTCATCATCCACCGACTTCTCCAGGTTTCTGCAGTTAAACAAGGGGGTGAGCTATGTAAAAGACGCTAACCTTCACTTGTCTTGGGTTGCGCTATTAAAAGGCGACAACGCAGCTTATATGGCTTTTGTGAGCAAAGTAAAGTCCAGCGGATATACTTATCAGGAAAAGGACAAGCAAGCCCTGAATGAGGCCAATGACGCTGCGCCACAAAAGACGCTATTAAAGGCTAGATTGTTGTATGACGGGGGATATTTTTCCAGAGCTCTTGATGTGTTCTCAGGTTTAAATGAAGCTGATTTTGCAGTTGGTAGAGACCGTACCGAATATTACTATAGATTGGGTCGTATCTTGGGTGAAGTTGGAAAAGATGATGAAGCGATAGTCAAATATCAGCGAGCGATTAACTCAGGAAGAAGCTTAAGATATTACTACGCTGCAAATGCTGCGCTACAAGTTGGAAAAATTCTTGAGCGTAAAAAAAGCTGGTTAAAAGCAAACTCCTTTTTCAATCTAGCTATTCAGATGAAAAATCACGATTATGAAAGTAGCATAGAGACCCAGGCTAAAGCAGGACTGAAAAGGATAGAGGGAAATTAAAAACGATAGACTACGGCGTTTATATGCATTCCTGCTCCCACAGAGGCGAATAATGCATAGTCTCCTTTTACGATTTCGTAACCCTCTACTTTGTTTTTTAAGACCAAGTCAATCAAAGTTGGAATAGTGGCGACTGAACTGTTTCCCAGCCAGGATATAGTCATTGGGACTAAATTTTCAGGAACAGTTTCAAGATCGTACAGCTTAAATAAGCGTTTCATGATGGCATGATCCATCTTTCCATTAGCTTGGTGAATGAATACCGTTTTAATATCCTTAATGTCGACCCCCGATTTGTCAATCGCCTTCTTGACTACCTGCGGGACATTAATCACCGCGAACTCATATAATTTGCGCCCATTCATTTTAAGATAGGAGTTGCCGGATAACTCATTTGGATTATAACTCTTACCCATAGTCAATAGCGAGCCATAAGTAGCGGCAAATGTTTGTGATTTATGCGCAATTATGCCAACAGGCTCGAGAGATTCCTTAGCTTCGAAAATAACTGCTGCGGCACCATCAGAAAATATCATTGTATCTCTATCATGTGGGTCTACGATTCTAGATAACGTTTCGGAACCTATAACCATTACCTTTTTGGCATCTCCACTTTTTAGCAAATAATCAGCCTGAATAGTTCCTTGAACCCATCCCGGACAGCCGAAAATAATATCATAAGCAACGCAATCAGGATTTTGGATACCTAAAAGTGCCTTTACTTTAGCGGCTAGCGCAGGAATCATCGTAGTTCGATTTGTTCCCTTTTCAATGTCTCCGAAATTGTGACAAAGTATAATATGGTCAAGCTCTTCTTTATCTATCCCCGCGTCAATTATTGCATTTTGAGCCGCTATGGCCGCGATGTCGCTGTTCACGACATCATCGTTTACATACCTACGTTCATTGATTTCAGTGATCTCAGAAAATTTTTTGATAATCTCCGTGATGTCTTTATCAATCAAAGCTCCATTGTCGTAAAAGACAGAGTTAAGAAATGAATCGCCTGATATAATATTTTCGGGAATAAAGCTACCCGTTCCAGTAATAACCGAGTATAGATTTGTTTTATTGCTCATTTTGAACCGCAGACTGTTTTGGTATACGGTATAAAATTAAGCTAATAAATTTAGAATTGGAAATTTAAGAGAAATCTTCAACCAGAAATACAAATAGTTCTTTAGGACCATGAGCTCCGAGAACCAATGTTTTTTCAATGTCGGCAGTACGACTAGGGCCTGTAATGGTGCTAATCATCGAAGGAATATTACTACCATATTTATTTTTCACCAGCGCGAAGGCATCCTTTAGGTCCATCACCATTTGTCCGGTTCTTGCTATTACAATGTGGTGGTGAGGGAATATACTTAGCCGCCTACCTGCGGCATTTTGATTGGAGACCATTATTGAGCCATTTCTTGCAATCAATGCCTCGCACATCGTTATTCCCACCTCTGCGAGATGGAAATCTTTATCTGTTTTGTAAAAAGGGAACTCATAGGTAGATAAAAGTTCCTGCAGTTCGGGCTCCCAGCAATAGATCTTTCTCCAGTTGAAACGCTCTGCTAGCTCGAGGATGTTCTCAATAAACTCAATCCCATTCTCGCAATAAATAAAGTTTCCAGAAACTGCAGTTAATTGTTCGGCAAATAGAACTTCAGGATATTCTGTATTCTCTCGATATAGGGGAGTGTCCTCTAAATTAGGGTAAGGGCTGTCTCTCTTTTCAAGTAGCGCCCTCCTAATCTTTTTTAACATTAACTCTTTTGGGGAGATGTTCTCTTGCATACTATATAAATTACGGCCAGCTCGATTAGAACTGGCCGCTGAAGTAAAGTTATATAATTATTAAGCCTCTTCTGGAGATATTTGCCCAGTTATTCCATCTTCCAATTCTGTTCCGGGGATTAGCCCCTCAAAAACTCGCTTACCGAATATCTCTTCCAGATCGTCTTTGAACAATACTTCTTTTTCAATTAGGATATCTGCCAGTTTGATAAGTTTATCTTTATTCTCGGTTAACAGCTTAATTGCGCGTTGGTACTGACTTTCAATTAATGCGGAGATCTCACTGTCAATGGTAATAGCTGTCTCCTCAGAATATGGCTTACCAAAGCTATACTCATTCTGACCAGAAGAATCATAATAGGTAACGTTACCAACTTTTTCGTTTAAGCCGTAGATGGTAACCATAGCTCTTGCCTGTTTTGTAACTTTTTCCAGATCACTTAATGCGCCTGTAGAAATCATGTCGAACATTACCTTTTCTGCAGCCCTACCTCCCATAGTTGCGCACATCTCATCAAGCATCTGATGTGGACGTACAATCAGGCGTTCTTCAGGAAGGTACCATGCCGCACCTAAACTCTGACCCCTTGGCACAATAGTAACTTTGATTAACGGGGCGGCGTGCTCTAATAACCAACTTACGGTAGCATGACCCGCCTCATGAACTGCAATCGCTTGCTTTTCTTTTGGAGTGACGATCTTATTTTTCTTTTCCATACCGCCAACAATTCTGTCAACAGCGTCTAAGAAATCCTGTTTATCCACAGCCTGTTTGTTTTTACGGGCGGCAATCAGTGCAGCTTCGTTGCACATATTAGCTATGTCAGCTCCAGAGAATCCTGGAGTCTGCTTGGCAAGGAATTCAGTATCTAAGTTTCCGTCTGTTTTAAGCGGCTTGATGTGCACTTCAAATATTTGTTTACGCTCGATAACGTCAGGTAGGTCAACGTAGATCTGTCTATCAAATCTTCCGGCTCTCAATAAAGCTTTGTCTAATACATCAGCCCTGTTGGTTGCCGCAAGAATGATTACATGTGTATTTGTCCCGAAACCATCCATCTCAACTAGTAGCTGATTTAGTGTGTTTTCGCGCTCATCATTCCCGCCCATCATGCTATTCTTGCCTCTTGCACGACCGATTGCATCGATCTCGTCAATGAAAATAATACATGGAGATTTATCTTTAGCCTGTTTAAACAAGTCACGCACACGTGAAGCGCCCACACCTACAAACATCTCCACAAAATCAGATCCTGATAACGAGAAAAAAGGAACCTGAGCTTCACCGGCGACCGCTTTAGCCAATAAGGTCTTGCCTGTACCAGGAGAACCAACAAGTAATGCCCCTTTGGGTATTTTACCCCCCAGATCAGTATATTTCTTTGGATTTTTAAGGAAATCGACGATTTCCATAACCTCTTGTTTTGCTTCTTCAAGACCTGCAACATCGTTAAATGTCGCATTTACCTGACTTTCTTTATCAAACAAAGTAGCCTTCGATTTACCGATATTGAAAATCTGTCCACCGCCACCACCTGCGCCTCCACCCATGCGGCGCATAATAAAAATCCAAAAGCCTATAAATAAAAGTACAGGAATGATTACTGTAAAGAACCAAGAGTTAAAAGAGCTCTGTCTGGTGTCCTTCTCAGCTAAAATCTGCCGTTCAGGAGGTGTGCTTTTTTGTGATTCTTTAAGCTGGGTATCTAAGGCATCCATGGAGCCCACGTTAAAAGATACCGTTGGCCCAGTGCCACCCCCTATACTATTTTTGTTCTCATACTGTTTGTATTTTGACTCTTTTAATCTGTCTTTTTTTATATAGACATCGACTTTAACTAGGTCCTCATGTTTATATGCTACCAGTTTGTCTACATCACCTGGAAGAAGCATCTCAGTTTCGAAAGTTCTATATGGGACAGACTTGCTAGCATCAGTGTTAAACAGGAATTGTAATAAAATAATTCCCAAAATGATGGCCGCGTAAACCCAAAAGATATTAAATTTTGGGCCTTTTTGAGGCTTCTTAGGAATATTTGGGAGCTTCTTTATCAGTTTTGGTTTTGTATCTTGGTTCTCTCTCATTGTTAGATCAAAAAATGTAAGTGATTAAGCGCTTTTATAAGAAGTTGTTTGGGCATCTCCCCATAAATCTTCTATTCCGTAAAACTCGCGTTTTTCGGTTTTAAATATGTGCACAACAATGTCAAAATAATCCAGAATAATCCAATCCGCAGTTTCGTGTCCTTCTTTGCACCATGGGTCAGTTTGTGTATTCTTATAGATTTCTTCTTCTACGCTATCGGCTATTGCCTTAACTTGCGTGGATGAATTTGCACTGCATATGATGAAGTAGTCTGAAACGGAACTAGTTAGTTCTCTTAAATCTAATCGAACAATGTCATTTCCTTTTTTTTCTTGGATGCCTTGAACGGCTATTTCTGAGAGGTATGTAGAAAGATTTCCTATTTTCTTTTTTACCATTAAATTGTTTTAATTTTGATAAACAAATATACAATCAACACTTGCAAAATAAGACTTTTTCCACATTATTTATCGCTCAAAATCTTATTCAATTATCAGCTGTTGATTCCACTAATAACTATTTAAAGCTGATGCTGTCAAAATCCGAGCCATTAGCAGAGGGAACTGTTATTTTGGCAGATGACCAATTTGCCGGGCGAGGACAACAAGGTAACACCTGGATTTCACAGGCAGGTTTGAATCTCACATTTAGCATTTATTTACGTCCCTCTTTTCTCTCAATTGTACACCAGTTTCAGCTTAATACCGCCGTTAGTGTCGGACTTGTTAATGCATTGAAACACTATGTGAGCGAAGGGATAAAGATTAAATGGCCGAATGACATCTACTTTCATAATTACAAAATAGGCGGGGTTTTGATCGAAAACACCATTTCCTCAGGCAACTTGAGGAGCAGTATTATTGGCATAGGAGTTAACGTCAACCAACGCGAATTTAATAGATCCTTGGTAAAGGTAGCTTCTTCGATAGGAAGAATTTTACATGCAGATGTTGATTTATTAGAATTATTAGAGAAGATATGTCACTCCATCGAAGTTCAGTATTTGAAATTAAGGGCAGGAAAATCGAAAGATCAACTTAAGGACTATCTCGAAAATCTATATCAGTTTGGCAAGGCTAGTAACTTTAAAAGTGACAATAAGATTTTCGAAGGCTACATCGTCGGAGTGTCTGAAGAAGGAAAATTACTTGTGGATCATGGAGGTCAGCAATGTAGCTATGGGTTCAAAGAGATAGAATTTTTGGATAACAATTAAAAATTATAAGTAATTTCACCGCCACAACTTAAAATAGCTTTGCTAGTCTGATGACACGACAATTTAAGTTAAGAGAACGAATGTAATGAGCAAAATCAAAAATATTGGTGTTTTAACTTCAGGAGGTGATGCTCCAGGAATGAACGCAGCGATCAGAGCGGTTGTCCGTGCAGCAATCTATTATAATCTGGAAGTTACTGGGGTGTTGAGGGGATACGAAGGGTTGATTAATGGTGATTTTATCGAAATGGATCGCAAATCTGTAGCAAACATCATTCAACGTGGAGGCACTATATTAAAGACCGCCAGAAGTGACGCTTTCCGTACCAAAGAAGGTCGCGAAAAAGCACACGAACAGTTGAAACAAAAAAACATAGATGCTTTAGTGGTTATTGGGGGTGATGGCACCTTCACAGGTGCAGACATCTTTTCGACAGAATACAAATTTCCAATAGTTGGCTTACCAGGTACGATAGATAACGATCTTGAAGGCACGGACTTTACAATAGGATATGATACTGCTATAAACACCGTAATTAACGCTGTTGATAAAATCAGGGATACCGCAGAATCTCATGACAGGTTATTTATTGTGGAGGTAATGGGTCGCGATTCTGGGCTAATTGCTTTGCGAAGTGGTATAGGTGTCGGCGCTGAGGCGATCATGATTCCAGAAGCTAATATGGGCGTAGACGGTTTGGTTACTCGTCTGGAAAGTGGGCGAAAAGATAAGGCTTCAAAAATTATTATTGTGGCCGAGGGCGACGAAATTGGAGGGGCTTTCAACGTTGGAGAAGTTCTAAAAAAGAAGTTTCCAGCTTACGATATCCGGGTTTCCGTTCTTGGACACATTCAGCGTGGCGGAAAACCAAGTTGTATGGATAGGGTATTGGCCAGCCGTTTGGGTGTTGCAGCGGTTGAAGGCTTGCTTAACGGACAATCTGGAGAAATGGTTGGACTAAAAAATAAAGAAATTATATTTACACCATTTGATCACGCTGTCAAGCATATCGATGCAAAAGAAATTAGTGCTGCATGGTTGAAGTTAGTGGAAATCCTGTCTTTATAATAACTTGGCTAAAACTTCCTCCCAATTATTTACCCGCTCATAATCATTTAACAAAAGGTTGTGCGGTGAGGTAAACAATAGTTTTCTGCCACTAAAGTCGACGAAATTCTTTGCGCGGTCATCAATCATGACGTCAACGTTTACGATTTTATCACCACAAAATATGATGTTCCTCCAGCCAATAAAGGGAAAGTGTTCTCCTAGCCAATCCAGTTTGTCTTCTAGGGAATTCCTGAATTCCATTGCTGCAGACACGATATAGACTTCATTGTTTTCCTGTAGCTTTTTAACTGCCTCGACGGCGCCCTCAATTAGTGGTAAGTCTCTAAAGAAGCCTTTTTGATTGATATATTCAAACCATTTACTGTTAATCTCTTCAGGGATATGATGAAAAAATTCTTTTCCAGGTTCCTGAAAAAGATCACTTGGAACATTATAGTCCCTGTTAAATAGTTGTATGAATTTGTGGATGGGATCGGCTAGGACTTCGTCCATATCTATGGCAATTCTCATAATATTCGTTTGCATCAAATATCTCTAATTGGCTCCAAACTTATGTTATATGAATTTAATATTATTGCATCTTGCTAATCGATAGTATTTTAATTACTTTTGCATCCCCGCAAGCATGAAGCTCCGGGAACTATGTTGAATACATAACTTTATAAAAGAATGGCAACTAAAATCAGATTACAAAGATTCGGTAAAAAAGGTAAGCCTTTTTTCCACGTTGTGGTAGCGGATTCCCGCTCGCCAAGAGATGGTAAATTTATTGAGCGTTTAGGCTCATATAATCCAAATACCAATCCTGCTACTATTGAATTAAACTTCGACAAAACTTTAGACTGGGTAAACAAAGGTGCTGAGCCTACGGATACTTGTCGTGCTATCCTTTCGTACAAAGGTGTTTTATACAAAAAACATCTAGAAGGTGGTGTTAAAAAAGGTGCGTTAACTACTGAGCAAGCAGATACTAAATTTGCAGAATGGTTAGGTGCAAAAGATGGCAAAATTGAGGGTAAAAAGGACGATTTAACTAAATCGAAAGATGAAGTTAGAAAAGCTGCCTTAGCTGCTGAAGCTAAGAAAAATGCTGATCGTGCTGCTGCTCTTGCAATTAAGAATGCACCAGTAGAAGAAGAAGTTATAGAAGAAACTCCTGAAGTTGAAGAAGAAGCTCCCGTAGCTGAGGCAACCGAAGAAGTTCCTGTTTCAGAGACTACAGAAGGAACAGAAGAAGAAAAGGCATAAAATTCTTATTATTCTGAATAATAGCGAAGGGTCTTTCATCAGAATGACTTTTCGCTATTTTTTTTATACCACTAAACAGTCGAAGAAATTGAATTTAGAAGAGGCGTTTTATATCGGTTATATTACCAAAACTAAAGGACTAAAAGGAGAGGTGCAATTGTACTTTGAGTACGATGAGCCTGGGCTGCTTAAGCTAGACGTAATATTTGCCGAGATCAGTAATAAGATGGTGCCATTTTTCGTGTCCTCCTATAAGCTCCACACCAACAGTACTGGTAATTTTTATTTTGATGATGTTGACCATATCGATAAGGCTCAGCCGCTAGTAAAGAAAAAGATTTATTTGCCATTGACTAAAATGCCGGATCGTTCTGAGGATGACTTTCATTACAATGACCTAAAAGGTTTCATCGTTTCAGACGAATTTCATGGAGAACTTGGGGAGATCATCGAAGTAAATGAATATCCACAGCAATTTGTAGCGACAGTTTTGTATCAGAATAAGGAGATACTCTTTCCATTAAATGATGATATGATTATCGAGATTGACGAAGAGGAAGAAACTATTCTAGTTGATCTACCTGAAGGGTTGTTGGAGTTATACATAAATTCTTGAGCTATGCGTTTTGATATCATATCTGTTTTGCCAGCTCTGCTGGATAGTCCTTTCGCTCACTCGATATTGCAAAGGGCACAAAAAAAGGGCATAGCAGAAATTTTTGTTCATAATCTTAGGGATTATTCAGACAATAAACAAAAGAGCGTAGATGATTATCCTTACGGGGGTGGTAGCGGAATGGTCATGTCTATCGCACCTTTTGCCAAATGCATTGAAAACCTGAAATCCGAGCGGTACTATGATGAGGTCATTTTTATGAGCCCCGATGGAGTTACATTAAATCAAACCATCGCGAATGAACTTTCTGGAAAAGGTAATTTAATGATTTTGTGCGGGCACTACAAAGGAATCGATCAAAGAATCAGGGATTTATTTGTTACAAGAGAGATTTCAATTGGAGATTATGTGTTGTCCGGCGGAGAACTTCCCGCAGCGGTTCTTGTAGACGCGATAACAAGGCTTATTCCCGGCGTCCTTAATGACGAGACCTCCGCTCTATCCGATAGCTTTCAGGGGGAGCTTTTAGATGCGCCAGTTTACACAAGACCATCAGACTGGAATGGTCATAAAGTTCCAGATGTGCTCTTGAGTGGACATGAATCCAGAATTAATGATTGGAGACATGAGCAAGCGTTAATTCGCACCCAGTCAAGGCGGCCGGATCTTTTGGAAGACTAAAGATCCGGAAACGATAAAGATTGTGGAAAAAAATAAAATTAGCTTTTATTTATAAAATAAAATTCTTAATATTGCAGTCCGATTTTAAACAACAAAAAGTCGGCTTAATAGCTTAAAATCATGGATTTAGTAAAATTTGTTGAAGAGCAGGTAATCGCAAAAAATGAGTTTCCTGCATTCAAATCAGGAGATACAGTGAGTGTTCACTATAAAATTCGCGAAGGTAATAAGGAACGTATTCAAATTTACCAAGGTGTAGTATTGCAACGCAATAGTGTGGGCGCAAACGAGACGTTTACTGTTCGTAAAATGTCTAATAGTGTTGGTGTTGAACGTATTTTTCCGATTAACTCTCCAAACATCGCTAAAATAGAAGTAAATAGTCACGGTAAAGTTCGTAGATCAAAATTATTCTATCTACGTGAGCTTACTGGTAAAGCAGCACGTATCAAATCTAAAAGAGTTTAGTCTTTTAGCGATAAGCATATTAACCTTCCCAATTTCAATGGGGAGGTTTTTTTGTTTCTGAATATTTTACAAAAACTTCCTCATCAACTATTCACTCCTCTTGTTATCTACAGAAGCCCCGTGCAAGCCCATTGCGTGATCGGGTATTATAAATCATAATGTTATCCAAAGAAATGCGTCTGACTTTACTGTTAAGCTAATTCCGCTAAAACCGTAATACCACCCTTTACAACTTGGTTTAGTTCAAGATTAACTTTGGTGCCTAAAGGTAAAAAGATGTCAACACGCGAGCCGAATTTAATGAAGCCAAACTCCTTTGTCTGCTCCACAGCATCCCCCTCTTTTACATACCAGACAATTCTTCTTGCCAATGCACCTGCAATCTGTCTAAATAAGATTGGAATTCCGTTTTCGTGTTCTACAACTACAGTAGTCCTTTCGTTCTCTGTGGAAGATTTAGGATTCCATGCAGCCAGATACTTTCCAGGATGATACTTAAAGAATTTAACGACGCCAGAAATTGGATTTCTGTTAATGTGAACATTAACAGGAGACATGAAAATTGATACTTGTAATCTTTTGTCTTTGAAATATTCTCTTTCTTCAGTTTCCTCAATCACGACAACTTTCCCGTCCGCAGGGCAGATCACGAGGTCATTTCCCGACATGAATGACCGCCCAGGATTTCTAAAAAATTGTAAGACAATTAAGAATAGGGCAACAGAAAATATATAGATTGACCATCTCAACCATACGATATCAGCAAACCTATAATCTATAATTGCATTGACTATAAAAATAAAAAGTAGTGAAATGGCAATCGTGGTATAGCCTTCTTTATGTATGGTCATTTCAATGAGTTATATGAACGTTGTAAAATTGAGAAAAAATATTGGATTAACTGGGATTACCCTAAACAGATTTCGCCTTATATATATCTTTGAGGTTTCGCCCAAGGCCGTCATAATCCAAACCGTAACCTACAACAAAGTCATTTTCAATCTCAAAACCAACGTACTCCAGCTCATCAATCGGAGATTTAAGTGCTTTAGGCTTTAGGAGTAATGAGCAAACTTTGATTGACGAAGGAGCCTGTTTCTTAATCTCCGAAATGATATAGCCCAGAGTAAAACCTGTGTCAACAATGTCCTCAACTACAATTACATCGCGCTCATTAAGGTTGTCAGGAAGTCCGAATGCCTGCTGAATTTTTCCACTACTCTCTGTCCCCTCGTAGCTACTAATTTTTATAAAACCTACCTCACAAGAAACTGTTACTTCTTTCAGCAGATCTGCCATGAATATAAAGCTTCCATTGAGAACACCTAAAAAATACGGACATCGATTTTCATAGTCGAGATTTAACTGGATTCCTATCAATCGGATTCGCTTGCAGATGTTGTCATTTTCAAGGAATATCTCAAATCCTTTATCAGCTATTTGTATGCTATTCATGCTAACCGTTTTCGTTCTTTTGTTTTTCCAGCTCTTTTTCCCTGCGTCGCTCCTCCCTTTTCTCCTGGCGAAGTTGTTTGTTTGATTTAAGCGTATCAACTGTTGTGGCCGGCTTGGCCACAGTATCTTTTTTCCCACCGAACAAGCGATCGAACAATGTCTTTGATTCGTCCTGCGTTTCAATGACTGGTAAAGGATCGTCATCGTCAAATGCGTTGGTATCTATTACAGTTGTGTCTGGAAGTAAATATTGTCTCAAACCGTCCCGTAGGCGTACATTATAAAAGCCATAGCCACTAGTATCTGAAGGCGTTAAACCTCGTCTTGCCATGATATTCCCTATATATTGAAAGTAGTTAAACATATAGTCCTTTAAACCACCATCACTTCTAAATTTGAAGAGGGCAATCTTGGGCCTCGGAACAATATTCGCAAGAAAAATTCCTTCGCCAATATTCAATTCTGATGGAGATTTACCAAAATAATGATGTGTTGCTTCGCCGATGCCATACACATTCTGTCCCATTTCAATAATATTAAAATACACTTCCAACATGCGATTTTTACTTACCAGCCGATTGTTTTCAATCAACCAAACAATTAATATCTCCTCTGCTTTACGGGCAAGGGTTTTCTTCCTGCTTAAAAATACATTTTTCACCAGCTGCATCGAAATCGTACTTCCCCCTCTAACAAATTTCTTTTCCTTAAAATTCACGGCAAAAGATTTGCGGATAGATTCCTGTACAAATCCCTTGTGAGAAAAAAAGGAAGGGTCTTCCGAAGTCAAGATGGCATTTTTGAAATTACTGGATACCTGTGAAAGTGGAGTATAGTTTGGATTTGAAGGGCCAATCATGATATCTCTCATGGGTTTACCATATTCATAAGGTGTATACACGAAGGGATCGTTGATCTTTTGAAGGTTAATCTTACCCCATTTAAGTATCTTGAAGTTACTTGAAGTCAAACCTGAATCAAACTTCACGCTGTCCGGCTCAGAACTATCCAGATAGAAATTCAGGGCATACTTTATTTTTCCACTCACTTTTAAACCTTCCAACGATTCAAACAATCCCTGAGGAAAGGCATTTAAAATTTCTTGAGCATCCTGTTCGGGTGCTTTTAGCTTAACCTCATAAATCTTGTTAGGGTTTAAAGTGTATTTGAGATAGGGATGTATCTTCGCTTTTTTCAAATATACAGTTGAGGTGCTATCCAGCGCTACATAGTTTGATCCTACAAGCAAGTCTGCGTCGATACGAGCCTGGGGAACAACAATGTCGTTAGCCGCAATTTTGGCATGATTGATTAGCAAATTACGAACTGACCATGAGCCCTCTATTCTATAATCGTCACCCTTGTAATCAGCCCCTTTGAGAATGGTTCTGATGGTGTCAAAACTTATTTTAGCGTGTAATTTATTGTTCAGATATGGTAATTCAACTTTCTTATTATCCGCAAATATCATTACGTCGAAATTCTTGCTTCCCGCTTTAACCTCCCCATTTACATGCCATGTTGCTTCTGTCTTATTAACGAGAATTGTTGACTTTAACACACCGCTAACGATGGTAGCAGTGCTAGTCATAAACGAGAGTTTCGCGGTGTCATTATCGTTCACAGTCAGCAGAAGATTTTTAATCTCCATGTTGTCAGGAACTTTGTACAGGATTTGATTGAGTAAATTATTTGCAATGTCTGAAAGGGCTAGTTTAGATTTTTTTTCTGTACTATCCTTCTTTTTTCGTTTTAAGATGAAGTCAACGTTACTTAACGAGTCTTTAAAAACCAGGTTTATCTTTCCATCTTTGAGATTCATCTCCGAAAGCTTAACGTCTCCAAAAATCAACGGCCACAATTTGACCCCAATGGTCATGTCGCTTATAATAGTTAACGTATCTCGCTCTTTCGGAACCACTGAAATATTGGTCATATGTACCGTGCTTAGGCCATTGAATCCAGTCTTACCAATTTTAACATCAAGGTCGTAATCCTTATTCGCTTTTAAAATCGCTTTAGCGATCATCTTTTGCAGTAAGGCTTCCCGCTTGCTGTAGGCAACACTGCCAATGATAATGAGGAGTATTGTTAGAGTCCCTAAAACCAAGGCACCGATCCTCAATCGCTTTTTAGAGATGTTAATTTTTGGAAGCTGCATGCTGTTAATTAGGTGTTTAATGCTAAACGTTTAATACAAACTAAAAGTTTAATTCGCGTTAAAATTACAATAAAATGGGGCATATAAAAGTTATATCGCCCGTAATTTAACTAAATTTGCTGCAATGATAATTAGTCCCGAACAAGTGCTGTCAGCCCTTAGAAATGTGGAAGACCCTGATCTCAAAAAGGATCTGGTGACCTTAAATATGATTAAGGACCTGAAGATCGAAGGTAATGGCGTGAGTTTTACGCTAGAGCTCACCACACCCGCGTGTCCCATGAAAGACATGTTAAAGAACGCCTGCAACAATGCGGTTAAGCATTTTGTAAGCAAGGACGCTGAGGTGCAAATCAATGTGACCTCTCGAGTTACTAAGCCAATGGATACCACCCAACTGAAGGATATTAGGAATATTATACTGATCTCATCTGGAAAGGGTGGAGTTGGTAAATCAACTGTTGCCAGTAATTTAGCGGTTACTTTAGCTGCAGAGGGGGCGAAGGTCGGCTTAATCGATGCCGATATTTATGGCCCCTCAGTTCCAACAATGTTTGATCTGGTGGGAGCAAAGCCTTCGGCAAGAGAAACTAAAGATGGAAAAACATTAATTCTTCCAATTGAAAAATACGGTATCAAATTACTATCTCTAGGTTTTTTTGCCGATCCTGATCAACCCGTACCATGGCGTGGACCAATGGCATCGAATGCCGTAAAGCAATTATTTAATGATGCAGATTGGGGAGAGCTCGATTACCTAATAGTTGACCTTCCTCCGGGTACTGGTGACATACACATTACCATTACGCAAAGTTTCCCAATTGCAGGGGCAGTAATAGTTACCACACCCCAACAAGTAGCACTAGCCGATACGAGAAAAGGTTTAGCCATGTTTAAGATGCCAGGCATAAATATCCCTGTCTTGGGGGTGATAGAAAATATGGCTTATTTTACACCGGAAGAACTGCCGGAAAACAAGTACTATTTGTTTGGTAAAGACGGAGGCAAACGGCTGGCAACATCTTTTGATGTTCCCTTTTTGGGAGAGATCCCCATCGTTCAAGGCATAGCCGACGCGGGAGACAGCGGCTCTCCAATAGCGCTAGATACTTCAAATATCATAAGCAAAACCTTTTCACAAATAGCAGGAAGGGTTGCTCAGCAAATAGCAATTAATAACGCAATCTCCTAATTCATAAAAATTTACTATTTTTATACTTCAAAATTTAACCAATGAATTTAACAGAACAAGTAGAGCAGGCACTCGAAAGCATACGTCCATATCTAATTGCAGATGGTGGCGATGTTGCTATAGAGGAAATCACGGAGGATAATGTAGTTAAATTGAAATTATTGGGTAATTGCGGTTCCTGCAAAATGAGTTTTATGACCATGAAAGCAGGTATTGAGCAGGCCATAATGAAATCGGTCCCACAAATTACTTCTGTTGTGGCCATCAACCTGGCGGAACCTGTTTAAGGCAATTTAACACAATTTAACTAGTAGTGCTGTTTAATACAGGTAAGTTTGTATATGAAGTACCCATTAACCATCATATTGCTTCTTTTCTTTTCTTCTGTCTTCGCACAGCGAATCACTCCTGAAAAGAAACTTATTCAATTTTCCGGTATAATTACCGATGTTGATAGTAATTCTGTAGTTCCTTACGTAACCGTTACCAACCTTAGTAATAAAGACCAGAGATATGCTGCGAATTATAAAGGCTTCTTCTCATTTATAGCACATCCTGGGGATACCATTCTATATACAGCAGTAGGTTATCGGGACTTGTTGCTTCCAATCCCAGCTGATATTACAGACACTAAATATACTGCATTAGTAAAGCTTAAATCTGAGATTGTGAACCTTCCAACGGTGAGGGTATATCCATGGGCAACCGTAGAAGACTTCACCAGAGACTTTATGACGATGAAGATCGCTGATGACGATTACCTGATTGCCATTAAAAATCTGTCCAGAGAAAGCATTTCTGCGTTGATGATGACGCTGCCACGAGACGGAGGTGAGGTTCAGAGTACCAATTTTAGACTCAATCATTGGAATTCCCTGAATAAAAATATGGTGCAAACCAATCCGCTGCTTAACCCTTTTGCATGGGGTAAATTATTGGAATCTATTAGTAAAGGCGATAAGAGTAGAAGCTCTTCTAACTAACGTTTCTTGCGTTGGTTAGGAAAACGCATCTTATAATCAGTACTAATGTTCCCCTTAGAAATGTTGTCCAATTTGCTTTGAAGCATTCGTTTACGTAATAAGCCTAACTTGTCGGTAAATAGCGTTCCTTGTATGTGATCGTATTCATGCTGTATCACGCGTGCTGGCATACCCGAAACGGTTTCCTCCTGCAGTTCCCATTTCTCGTCGTAATATCTGATCGTTACATTTGGCTTGCGCATCACATCTTCTCTCACATCAGGAATGCTTAAACAACCTTCATTGAAAGCCCACAGTTCTCCTGTTTCTTCGAGAATTTCAGCATTGATGAAAACTTTCTTGTAGCGAGCCTTATCGTCACTTCCAGTATCAACAATGAAAAGACGGATAGGCAGTCCAACTTGAGGTGCAGCTAAACCCACTCCGCTAGCGTTGTTCATCGTATCAAACATGTTGATGATCAACTGCTGTAAATCTGGGTAAGCTTCGTCTATTGGACCGCATACTTTTTTTAGTACTGGATCTCCATATGCTACAATGGGTAACTTCATAGTACAAAGGTATAAATATTACACAAAAGGATAAAAAGTTAAGGAGCTCAAATTGCGCTCGTCAAGAATTTCCGAACTAATGGTGGCTGCATCGGTAGTGGAAACCGACTGGATTTTTTTAAACACCGTCTCCAAATCATCGATGCGATCGTATTCCAACAGGCTCTTCGCCATGGAAATAATTAGGCCAATCCTATTTTCTTCTCCCAAGGCAATTTGACCAATAAACTTGTTTTTTGCCTTCTGAAGCTGCGTCTCGGTCAATGGTTTATCTCTAAGCCTCTTGAATTCTTTATTAATCAGACTCAGCGCCTTATCTACTTTCTCGATGTCTGTTCCGAAATACAGTGTAAAGATTCCCGTATCTGTCAGGGGACTATACCCGGATTCAATGGTATAAGCAATTCCATATTTTTCTCTTATCTGAAGGTTCAAAACTGAGCTCATGCCGGTGCCACCAAAATGGTTATTAAGCAGTAGTAGCCCCGTCTTGTAACTTTCGTGAAGAGAATATGCATGACAACCTAGAACGGTGTGTGCTTGCGCAATAGGTTTTACTTGCGAATGCTTAAAAATTGCTGGCTTAGCAGGAGTCAGGCGTCGTTTTATATACAGATTTTCCGGAATATCAGCATAATGCTTGCTGCCGACTCTTATAATTTTCGAAAATGAATAATTTCCAATCACGGCAACAACGATTTTATCCGTATGATAGTTCTCTGCAATAAACTTTAAAATATCCGCTCTTTGTAAAGCGGTAACCGATTCTGCAGACCCAAGAATATTTCTGCCCATCGGATGATTTGCAAAAATAAGATCCTCAAAATCATCATAAATAGCTTCTTCGGGTTGATCTTGATAAGAGGCAATCTCATCTAAAACTACGCCTTTCTCCTTCTCAATTTCTTCCTCGGGGAAAGTAGAGTGAAAAACAATATCATTGAATAGTTCCAACGTCCTATCCATATATGGATTTAAAAAGCTAGCATGAATGCAGGTATACTCTTTAGTAGTATAAGCATTCAGATCTGCACCAACACTTTCCAGACGATTAAGAATTTGACTAGTATTTCTTTTGGAGGTCTGTTTAAATATGAGGTGTTCAATAAAATGTGCTAGCCCTGATTGATCTTCTTTTTCATCCCTTGATCCACTGTTTATAATAATGCATGAATGAGAAATTGTCGAGGCAGAAGGGACGTGTAGCAGTCGAATCCCATTTGGTAAAGTATGAACATTGTATTCCATCGGCACACAAATGTACGCAGAAATGTTTTATTTCAGCGCCGTATTCATCAACGTACCCGATGTTTAATCCTGTCAATTTGACAATATCATTGGTTTGGAATAACCATTGCTAAGCTGATTATGTACTTAAAAATCAGTTAATAATATGAGCATAGAAGAAAAAGGAAGTATATCCATCCATACAGAGAATATTTTTCCAATCATTAAGAAATTCCTGTATTCAGATAATGAGATCTTTTTAAGAGAGCTTGTTTCAAATGCCGTAGACGCGGTACAAAAAATTAAAAGGCTAGCTGCGCTTGGCCAGTATAATGGCGAGCTGGGAAATCCACTAGTGGAGGTTTCACTTGATAAAGAAGCCAAAACAATCACTATCACCGACAATGGTTTAGGGATGACTGCTGAAGAAATAAAAAAATATATCAATCAGGTTGCATTCTCCGGAGCTAGTGAATTTGTTGAGAAATTTAAGGATGCAAAAGACGCCAATGAGATCATTGGTAAGTTTGGTCTTGGCTTTTACTCCGCATTTATGGTTGCAGACTTAGTCGAAATCCAAACGTTATCTTACCAGGAAGGTGCAGAAGCTGCCCGTTGGGTATGTGACGGAAGTACTGAATTTGAGATTTCAGCAGGTAACAGAACCATCCGTGGTACACAGATCATTCTGCATGTAAACGCTGATTCAGACGAGTTCCTTGATAAAAATAAATTAGAAGGAATTCTTGATAAATATGGCAAGTTCTTACCAGTTCCCATTAAGTTCGGTACAAAAACAGAGCAGGAGGCAGATGGCGACGATGAAGAAGGAAAACCTAAAACTAAAAGCGTCGAAGTTGACAATATCATCAATACGACAAACCCTATCTGGACAAAAGCACCTGCAGAATTGTCAGATGAAGATTACCTTTCTTTCTACAAGCAACTTTATCCTTTCTCAGAAGATCCTTTGTTCTGGATCCATCTTAACGTTGATTATCCATTCAATCTTACAGGTGTCTTGTATTTCCCTAAAGTGAAGAATGACTTCGATATGCAACGCAACAAAATCAAGTTATTCTCACGTCAGGTATTCATCACAGATGAAGTAAAAGATATTGTTCCTGAATTCCTAATGCTGCTACACGGTGTGATTGATTCACCGGATATTCCTTTAAATGTCTCAAGAAGTTTCCTACAGGCAGATAGCAATGTAAAAAAAATAAACAGTTACATCACCAAAAAAGTAGCTGATAAATTGCAGGAACTATTCAGTAAAGACCGTAAGGGCTTCGAAGAAAAATGGAGCGACATTGGTCTTTTCGTAAAATACGGAATGGTTAGTGAAGACAAGTTCAATGATAAAGCGAAAGATTTCGCATTGCTAACTAATACGAAGGAAGAACTCTTCACTTTAAATGAGTACCATGACAAAGTGAAGGACTTTCAAACGGATAAAAACGGACAAGTAGTTTATATCTATTCAAATGACCCGGCTAAGCAGGATAGCTTCATTCAGTCTGCCAATAAAATAGGATATGATGTCTTATTAATGAATTCGCCAATCGATAATCACTTCGTCCAACACTTAGAGCAGAAACTGGAAAAGACATCGCTTAAGCGTGTAGATTCTAGTGTTGCAAGTAAGCTGATTGATAAAGACGATCATGTAGAGTCCGTATTGACAGAGGACCAGGCTAAATCAGTGAAAGAAGTATTTGAGAAAGCTATTACAAAACCTGGATACACAGTGGAAATAGTTGGGTTAAACCCAGAAGAGCTCCCGGTGACTGTGACCATGGACGAGTTCATGAGGAGAATGAAAGACATGGCTGCGATGGGTGGCGGAATGGGATTCTACGGAAGTATGCCAGATAGTTATAAAGTAGCGATCAATGGTAACCATAAACTTATTAGTAAGATCCTTGCTTCGGATAGCGATGAGACGAAAGGTCTACTAGCTAAACAAGCTATTGACTTAGCATTATTGGCTCAAGGGATGCTTACGGGTGCTGAACTAACCGCATTTGTCAGCAGAAGTGTTGAGTTGATATAAACGCGATCCAGTTACAATTTAGCATATAATCAAAGAGAGAGGAGCTACACCTCTCTCTTTTTTGTTGTTTGAAATTTTATAAAATTAATAAATACGTAATGTTAACTTTAAACGGACTACATTGCAAAAACAACGATAACCATTTATAACGCTCTCCATGACTAACATTTTAGACCCAACAGATATTGCTATTTGTAAGCTCTTATTGGGCAATGCAAAAATGACAATGAAAGTTTTGGGTAAAGAAATATTTCTATCCGAAGAAGCTGCCAGAAGTCACGTAAAAAGATTAGAAGATCTTGGATTTATTATGGGTTACCACGCAACCCTGGATAGTGCGAAGTTCAACAAAGTTGTGCTAATGTATTACCATATTAAACTTATCAGCAATGCGGGAAACAATCTTAAACTTTTTATGGATAAATCTAAGGAATCAATCCAAATAATAAATTGTCAACAGGTAGCTGCTGACGGTTACGATTTTATTGTGACAGTAGAGTCCCCAAGTCTCAACGAAAGCAATCGAATTATAACAGCTGAATTGTGTGATTATTTTGATATATATTCAATATCAAATGCAGTTGTGTTAAGTGAAACTAGAGTAAATAAGATAAGTAATTTCTCTTCAAGAATAAAAAAAGACTTGAATAAAGTAATTGTTTTAATAGCTTCTTTTAGTCAATTCTTGAATGTGGAGACCATATCTTCCTGTCAACTGTAAAAATTTAATGCCCGCTTGTAGCGTTTCTTTATGTATTCTCGTATAAGGTATCAAAAGTGTTAATGGCCATTAACCTATTGTTTTATTGAATAGAGAAATCGTTTACTAAAGAGAAATGAAATGAAAATTAAATCCCTTATTGCGGCACTTGCCATCACCACACTTTTAGGATCTTGCATGAAAGATCAAGAAATACAACCTCAACAACCAGTAGCTGGCTTAAGCATCGTTCAGGCTTCACCGACTACAGAAAATCTTGACGTTTACGTGGACAGTACAAGAGCTGTTTCTGATCTTGCATATGCTAAAAAAGTTGATTACCTGAACTTATTCCCTGGAAACAGGAGATTAGCAGTCAAAAAAAAAGGAAGCCAGACTACTTTATTGGCAGAGCAACTTACGCTAAAAGATTACATCGGCTACACACTATTTATCGTAGACCAATTGGAAACAGTCAAATTTTTGTTTCTAGAAGATGACTTGGCTAAACCTGCAAATGGCAAAGCAAAAGTTCGTTTTGTGAACTTAAGTCCAGACGCACCTGCGCTAAATCTTTCAATAACCGGTAAAGAGGCCGACCTGGTGACTAACAAATTATTTAAGGAGTACAGTACCTTTGCAGAAATAGATGCTGCGGAAAAAGTCACATTCAACGTAAAAAATAAAGAAACAGGAGCCTTAGAAACCAGCATTGCTGATGTTAAAGTCGATGCTGGAGGTATTTATACCATTTGGGTAAAGGGATTAAAATCTGCTACAGACAGCAAAAAACTAGGGGTAGCTATTTTCCAGCATAAATAAAAACTCCTAATACCGCAAATGCTCAAGCTTGAAGACGCCATCACTGGCTGTCAGCAAAATAAAAATAAGGCGAAAGAAATGATTTATAAATCGTTCTATGGATACCTTATGGGCGTGATTCTGCGATATGTCAGCGACAGGAACGATGCCGAAGAATTAGTGAACGATTGCTTTGTTAAAATCTTTAAAAACATAGTAACGTTCACTTTTCCTGAAAAACCGGATGAACTACAAAAGGCCTTCAAAGGATGGATAGCAAAAATTTCTTCCAGAACATCAATAGATTTCCTGCGTACTAAAAAAACTAAGGTTTATGTTGATGACCTTGATGAACACCAACATCCAGTTACAGAAGTTAATGTTATCTCGAAACTGCATGTACAAGATATTTTAGCATTGCTCGATGCACTTCCTGATACACAAAAGATTATTTTTAATATGTATGAAATTGAAGGCTTCTCTCACGATGAAATATCAAAAATCCTTGATATTTCCTGCAGTTCGAGTAGGGTTTATTTAACACGCGCAAAAAATAGGCTGAGAACATTATATTCCAAATCATTAATTCAATCGTATGCCAATTAAACGTTTGAAACAATCCTCAAATGAGGAACTGATCCCCCATATCAAGAGTAGCCTTGTTGGTCATGAAGAGGAGTATGTAACGGGATCATGGGAAAATTTCAATAAAAAAGATAAAAAGCCATCTGGCCTAATCTTCTGGATAGGCGGACTATGCACTGCGGCAGCGATCTTACTAATTGGTTTCGGTCTGTTTTTCTACTTAGAAAACAATACTGAAGTAACTTCTTTAAACAATGACATCGTTAATAATACCCCTATAATTCCAAAGCCAAATCATGATTTTGCAAAAAGCAAAAGCTTAACGGATAGCAATAGTCAATCAGCACCCGTTCGTACAGCTGCACGAACTAATGTCAATCTGGATTCTGCAATAGCTTCAGGTCGGGACTTGACTATCGTTTCTAAAGAGTTAATAATTAATAACTCAAGCAATGCGATCAACCCAATCGAATCCGGCAATGAATTGATCAGTCAGCAACACGCCATTTTAGTAACAACAGCAGATCCACCAGTTGCAATCCCAAAAATGCCAATTACGCTGGACGAGTTTCTTGTTAATGAAAACGATCTTAAAGGGAATGAAAAGGATAAAGCTGGGAAACAACTTTCAGGAAGCAAATGGGATCTTGGAGTTGTGGTCTCACCATCTTTCGGCAATACTGATAAGCTAAACATGGGTTATGGTATAAGCTTGGCTTATAACCTTAACAGTAAACTGTCTTTAGGTTCAGGGATGTCGTATAATGAGATGGGTGCTTCCAGGCAAATTACAGGAAATAACGTGCAAAATAGCCCATCATCAAATGCGCTGGTGAGCGATACTAAAAGCCTACAATCAGTAAATATTATAGTGAGTGGCATAGACATCCCAGTTGAGGTTCGCTATAACTTAAGCAATCGATTTTACGCAAATGTGGGCGTTTCTGCTTTTGCGGTAATCAATCAGCAACAAAACAATGTTTATTTACAAGGTACGGTAGTCCAACGATCGTCTGTAAATCTTGCTGGGGATGTGCAGCCACAATTATTCCTGATGACAGAGAAAGTGTCAGAGAAGGCGCAAGAAACGTTAAGCCCTAATAGTAAACTCATAGGATTCTATAATTTCTCCTTCGGATACAAACAGAAAATTTCTAAAGATAAGTCGATCGGGGTTGAGCCCTTTATTAAGGTTCCAATGAAAGACGTTACGAAAGAAAACCTGCGCCTTTTGGGCACAGGTCTTAAGATTAAGTTTGATTTCTAGCTATTTGTAGATTCCCTCTAACGTGAATAAAAAAGCGTAGTTCAAGGCAATGTCCTTCAGGTAATCAAACCTACCAGAAGCACCGCCGTGTCCGAAGTCCATATCAGTTTTAAGCAGTAATATGTTTTTATCAGTTTTGGTTGCTCTTAACTTCGCTACCCATTTGGCAGGTTCAAAATATTGTACCTGACTGTCATGCAATCCTGTTGTCACCAGCATATTCGGATAAGCCTTTTTCGTAATGTTTTCGTAAGGTGAATAGCTTTTCATGTAGGTGTAAGCATCCTTGTTTTTCGGATTACCCCATTCGTCGAACTCGTTTGTAGTCAGCGGAATGCTTTCGTCAAGCATCGTATTAACCACATCTACAAAAGGAACCTGCGCAATAATTCCGTTCCACAAATCTGGAGCAAGGTTAATCACAGCACCCATTAATAATCCACCGGCACTTCCCCCTTGAGCATACAAATGTCCCTTCGAAGTGAATTTCTCGGAAATCAGGAAGTTCCCGCAATCAATGAAGTCAGTAAAGGTGTTCATCTTTTTCATCAACTTTCCATCTTCATACCAGTACCGGCCCATCTCTTGTCCGCCGCGAATGTGTGCCAGCGCATAAACAAATCCTCTATTTAACAAACTTAAATTGTTACTGGAAAAACCAGCATCCATAGTTGCCCCATAAGAACCATATCCATATAACAGTAGGGGAGCAGAACCGTCCTTTTTAAGCCCCTTTTTGTAGACCAATGAAATAGGAACCTTTGTTCCATCTTTTGCTGTAGCGTATACCCGCTCCGTAACGTAATCTTCTTTATTATAACCGCCCAAAACTTCCTGTTCCTTCATCAAGGTCTTTTCCTTCGTTTCCATGTTGTAATCGTACACAGAGTTGGGTGTCGTCATAGACGTGTAGACATACCTCAATATCTTAGAATTGTATTCCGGATTACCATTATTTCTTGCGGTATAAGTAGGCTCAGCAAAATCCAGGTAATGTTCATCGGCACTTTTTAAACTCTTGATCCTTAGCTGAGACAATCCATTTTTACGTTCAGATAAAACAATGAAGCCCTTATATTCGTCCACACCACTTAAAAGCACATCTTTCCTGTTTGGGATCACCTCCTTCCAGTTCTCTCTGCCAGGTTTATCCAACGGGGTTTCCATCATTCTGAAGTTTTGAGCGTCCCAGTTTGTCACAATAAGAAACTTATCGTCCAAAGCCACAACATCATATTTCATGTCTTTTACTCTTGGCGTAAAAACCTGGAAGGTTGCTTGAGGTTGATCTGCCGGAATCATACGAATCTCATCCGACATCGTTGCTGAGGAATAGACAAAGATATATTTCCCCGATTTCACCTTTGCCACACCAATATAGTTGGACTTATCCTTTTCTTCGTAGACTACAGCGTCGCTCGATGCTGCTGCACCTAAAACGTGCCTCTTAATCTTTTCACTCAACAATGTCACCGCATTTTTAGAAGTATAGAATATCGTTTTATTGTCTGAAGCCCAGACCGCATAGCCTTCTGTATTGGCGACAGCATCATTATAGATTTCTCCGGTCTCCAGATTTTTAACATGCAATACATACTGTCTGCGAGACACCTCATCTACACCATAAGCCATCATTTTATTATCTGGGCTCACGCTAAAGCCTGAAACTGAATAGTAAGGGTGATTCTTTGCCATCTCATCCACATCCATTAACACTTCTTCAGGGGCATCCAGACTACCTTTTTTGCGACAATATTTATAGTATTGTTTCCCGTCTTCGGTTTTTTTGTAGTAATAATAGCCATTGTCCAACACAGGTACAGATTCATCTTTCTCCTTCACTCTCCCTTTTAATTCTTTAAACAAGTCCTCTCTGAATGCTTTCGAACCATTCATCATGGTGTCCAGATACTTGTTCTCAGCGGTTAGGTATTCAACAACTTTTGTACTGTCAGGCCCTTTTTTAAAGTAATCGATCATCCAGTAGTAGTTGTCTGCCACCGTATCTCCATGTAGAATCCGTGTTGTTGGTTTGATTTCTGCTACTGGTTGCGTAGCGACTGGCCATTTATAAGTTTCCATTTTATTATCTTTGTTTGTACAGGAAAACGCTGTTGTGATTAGCAGCACCACCGGGAGAATTTTCTTCATATCTGTAAGGTTTAAGGGTCGGATGATGCAAATTAAAATTTATTCACCTACAAACCTCATATTAATAAAGAATTAAAGTTATGCAACAACCATTTGACATTAGATTAGGGGATAAAGATTATGCTGTTTTCCCAGAGGGAAACGATGTTTATGTAATTTTCAAGGACGGAAAGGAGTACCTATCCATTCAAAAAGATACTGACCTCCAATGGATAAAGCTCGATGCAGAAACGGGAACACCAATCTTTGAGACTGATGATGAAATCAATAACATCGGCAGAGAAATACTTGCCTACGTACCTGAAGAAGACGACGAGGAAGAGCTGGAAGAGGACAAGGATTAACCGGCCCAACTGTCCCTATCTAAACTGCGATAATGTATTGCCTCTGCCAAGTGTTCAAGCGCTATAACTTCACTCTCCGCCAGATCCGCAATTGTGCGTGATACTTTTAAAATCCTGTCATACGCCCTCGCTGAAAGTCCCAGACGTTCCATGGCTTTCTTAATGAGCGCCTGTCCCGCCGCGTCTATTGTGCAAATTTGCCTTACCATATTCGGATTCATTTGGGCATTGTAATGCAAGGTTGTATTTTGTTTGAACCTTAAATCCTGAATATCGCGGGCTTTAATTACCCTCCTGCGGATCACTTCACTTTTCTCTGCTGCCGAAAGAGAGATCAGCTCATTGAAATTCACAGGAGTCACTTCTACATGCAAGTCTATACGATCCAGTAAAGGGCCCGAGATCTTACCCAGATATTTCTGCACCACACCTGGAGCACAGGTACATTCCTTCTCGGGATGATTGTAAAACCCACATGGACAAGGGTTCATTGAAGCAATCAGCATAAAGCTAGCCGGATATTCTACGCTCATCTTTGACCTCGAGATCACAATGCTCCGTTCCTCCAGAGGTTGCCTCATTACTTCTAATACACTTCTCTTGAACTCCGGGAGCTCATCTAAAAATAATACACCATTGTGTGCCAAAGAGATTTCTCCGGGTTGGGGATTGGAACCACCGCCCACAAGTGCCATGTCAGAAATCGTGTGGTGCGGACTACGATAAGGGCGTTCTGTCATCAAGGCATCCGCAGCGCTTAACTTCCCTGCAACCGAGTGGATTTTCGTGGTTTCTAATGCTTCCTGCAAATTCAATGGGGGCAATATACTTTGTAAACGTTTCGCCAGCATGGTCTTTCCAGAGCCTGGCGGACCAATTAGTATCACGTTGTGGCCTCCCGCTGCGGCGATCTCCAGCGCGCGTTTAATGTTTTCCTGACCCTTCACATCGGAGAAATCATGATCGTAGCAATTCACCTTCTTATAAAACTCGTCCCTCGCTTTGACTACTACAGGAAAATGCTCTACGCTTTTAGTAAAAAAGGAGACTACGTCTGATAGATTTCTCATGCCGTACACCAATAACTCGCTGACTATCGCTGCCTCACGGGAATTGTCAATCGGTAATATAAAGCCTTTGAAGGATGCTACTCTGGCCTGTATCGCAATAGGTAGAACCCCTTTTATAGATTGTAGACCCCCATCAAGAGAGAGCTCGCCCATGATGAAATACTTATCCAGTTCGTCACTATCTATTTGTCCTGATGCCGCCAAAATAGCTATCGCAATTGGCAGATCATATGATGAACCCTCTTTACGAATATCCGCCGGAGCCAGATTGATTACAATCTTTTGTCGCGGCATCTTTAAGCCTGTACTTTGGATCGCACTTTCTATTCGCCTTAGGCTTTCCTTGATGGTATTGTCTGGCAATCCAACAATATGGTATTTGTTGCCCGTGCCAATGCTAACTTCAACAGTAATAGTTAAAGCATTAACGCCGAATACAGCACTTCCATAAGTTTTTACGAGCATAGACCAGGTTGATATTACCTGTCAACTAAACTCTATGATTAAAAAATAAGATGGTTGAAAAAAAGGAGATTTTTTAGTGAGATCAACTACATCTTGCCCTGCGGCATCTTGGGCATGTTTTTCATCATCTTTGCGGCTGCGGCAGGGTTAGAGAACTGTTTCATCACCTTACGCATATCTTCAAATTGCTTGATCAGTTTAGTAACCTCTTCGATCTTTGTACCAGATCCTTTAGCAATACGTAGTCTTCTGCTCTGCTGAATACTATCAGGGTTTTCACGCTCATATTTAGTCATCGATTGAATTACGGCTTCCACACTTTTAAAAGCATCATCTTCGATATCAACATTTTTCATCATCTTCCCAACACCCGGAATCATGCCCATCAAATCCTTCATGTTTCCCATTTTTTTGATCTGTTGGATCTGGTTGTAGAAGTCATTAAAGTCGAACTTATTCTTACGGATCTTTTTCTGAAGTTCTGCTGATTCCTTCTCATCAAACTGCATCTGCGCACGCTCAACAAGGGAAACCACATCACCCATACCCAAAATACGGGAAGCCATACGCTCCGGATAGAAGACATCCAAAGCTTCCATCTTCTCACCGGTACCAATAAACTTGATAGGTTTATTTACTACAGATTTGATCGAAAGAGCAGCACCACCACGGGTATCACCATCGAGCTTGGTCAAAACCACGCCTGTAAAGTCAAGCCTGTCATTAAACACCTTAGCGGTGTTTACAGCATCCTGACCAGTCATCGCATCCACTACAAATAAAATCTCATGGGGCTTTGTGCTCGCCTTAACAGCAGCAATCTCATCCATCATTTGATCATCTATTGCTAAACGACCGGCAGTATCTATAATAATTACATTTGCATTTTGCTTTTTACCTTCAGCAATACCCTCCATGGCAATAGCAACAGGATCCTTTGACTCTATATTTGCGTAAACTGGTACACCAACCTGTTGGCCCAAAATCTGAAGTTGATCCACTGCAGCCGGACGATAAACGTCCCCTGCAACTAACAAAGGTTTTTTACCTTTTCCTTTCAGGTAGTTAGCTAGTTTACCAGTAAAAGTAGTTTTACCAGCACCATTCAATCCCGCGATAAGTATGATTGTTGGATTATTTTTTAGATCGAGTTCTGTAACCTCACCACCCATTAAAGCAGTAAGTTCGTCATTCATTACCTTAGTTAGCAACTGACCGGGAGAAACTGCAGTCAGTACATTTTGCCCTAATGCTTTCTCTTTCACATCATCAGTAAAGGTCTTGGCTGTTTTGTAATTCACATCGGCATCAAGCAATGCTTTACGAATCTCCTTCATGGTTTCTGCCACATTGATCTCCGTAATACTGCCTTGGCCTTTTAAAACTTTAAATGCACGGTCTAGCTTGTCTTGTAAATTATCAAACATTTTCTTTAATGCTTAGTGTGTAAAATGGTGAGCCCCAAAGTTATTAATTTTGCGGGTAAACAGAAGGTAAAAAAAGTTATACAATTTCGATACTTTTACCGCGGAAAGGTAAAGCCAAATCCAATGGAAAGGTTCTGTCGGGCCTGTATTTCTGTATCGGCATCCTTATCAAATAAGGCCGTTCCCGATAAACTAGCATTCATGAATTTATTGATCTTAAAAGTCAGACGAGCATCAAGGCTATGATCTACATGGTCCAATGGCCTGTCATACGGAATGAACATGTTATACCTCCAGTATAGGCCTACATTAGTGAAGATTTGTTTTTCAAATGTAGTGGTGACCTGGAAAGCCAACTCATTTCTAAAATTCTTGTTTTTGCTTCTATCCACACCAAAATAGCCGGGATTATATTTCTGATTATATACAGAAGTATCAATTATAATGGTTTGTTTCGCTGTCCCTGTACCGAACCTCGTAGAAAAGTAGTTCACAGGCTTATACTCAAAACCGATTGATTCCGTGAAATAACCAGGAGCCATAAATTTAGAGATTAAAAATTCCTGCTCAATATTGTCAATCCTCTTATACACGAATCCCCTGTCGAACTGTGATTCAAAAGTAATGGCACCATAGAAAAACCAGCTTTTTGAGAATTGTAAGTTGGCCTTGTTGTCCCAGAAAATCCTGTCCTTTGTTTTCTTTTGTAACTGATCCTTGTTTTTTACTTTACCATATTCAAGTCTGATCTCACTCGTGAAACTATAGCTCTCCTTACTGTAAATCGTCTTGTAATTCAATAATCCACCGATGGCGATGTTGTTCACCCCTCCACCTTTCCAGTTCTTAGAATACTGACCCTGGTTTAAGTCAATTCCGATAGCGGTCACCGTTTTCCAGTAATTGATCTTCTCTGATAAAACAAGTGGGGCAATAGGAGTGGGCTTGTAAAGAATTGTCTCTGTCCTGCTAGGAAGAGGACTGCGTTTCAGCTTGATTTCTAGTCCCTTAGTGTTAATAGGAATCGTGTCAATCTCCTGGGCTAAAGCACCAGAACACACGATAAGTAATAATAAAAGGCAGATATTAAAACGCTTCATTACTACAAAGGAAAACAAAAATGTGACTTTATGAAAGTTTAATCTAGCTTTTTATTAAAACTCCTTGACAATCACCTTAGGAAGTGGCTGTAGCCTAAATGCAGCGGGATTTCGCTTGTAGCTCGCATAGCTATTCCTTAGAAAGACCACAAAAGCATATTCTGATGCCGTTAGTACAAAGTCGTACGTGGGCCGATACTGCTCCATGAAGTCTAATATTTCTGCATCCTTTAGCTGCAAAATGGTCTTTACATATTTAGGCCTGAACCGATAATCAATGATAGATTCCTTGTAATCGCGCTCCAGTATTTTTTGAAGGTGGCGCGCGTTCTTTCCTTCACGGCTCAGCAAATTATAGATCGCATCAATGCCAAGACCGGCTCCGGCAGACCCAACGCTCAATATGTCTTTAGAACTGCCCCTGTCTAATTTATATTTATATTCTTTCAAACGTTGCTGGTACTGTTCCTGCGGACTAAGCTTTTTCCCTGCAATAGCAACTTCCCGCAGGTTAATTCCTAAAGACTTTAATTGAAAAAAAATGGCCTGCGGCCCTTTCAATACAACAGTATCCACGGCATACCCCTGCAAAACAGCAAACAAAGTATCTCCCGGTGCTGCCATTATACGGAATTCACCCTTCGAGGTATTGTAAATTCCTTCGTCTTTTTTAGAATTATAGATGTATACTTTCGCTAGCCTAAGCTTAGAATCCTTATCGATCACAAAACCCTGTACCGTACCAGTTTGCGCAGATAGTTTTAGCATCATACCCGAAAAGAAGATCAATAGGCAGAAAAGTCTCATAGGAACACAAAGCTACAAGTTAACCATATGCAGCGATTGCACATTAACATTATTTAACTAATAATAATTTCTGCCCAATCTTAATAGCATTATCAGTAATGTTATTCAAAGATTTAAGTTCCTCAATGCTGATGTTAAATCTTTTAGAAATATTGTAAAGCGTGTCTCCTTGCTTCACCACATAGGTTTTATCTGCTGAAATCGCCTGTACAACAGGTGGAGTAGCTGTTGCTGTGATCGGTACAACAATCTTTACCGGGTTGATTGCAGTGGTATCCGAAACCGTAAGTACCTGTTTTGATGGCGGCGTTTCTACTGGTGTAAATTTCTTATATTCTTTAGGCATGTTCGCGTTGATTTCTGAGAATACCCTGTCTTCACGTTTTAGCTTTTCCGTTTCAGATTCCGACTGGTCATATTGATTAAGCTGATACTTGTCAATGATATTGATCAATAGGTCGGGGTACTTTGGATTAGTAGCATAACCTGCTTGTTTTAAACCCCGAGCCCAGCTTTTGTAATCGTTTTTATCGAGCTCAAATAGAAAACTATACCTTTTTCTTTTTAAAAACTCCGAGTGATCCTTGAATGATTCCCGGGCATCTTTATACACCCTGAAACAATCGTTGGCCTGATCGTCATCTTTAAAATAGCCCTTTCCCCTCCATTCTGACGTACATTTTATGCCGAAATGGTTGTTCGCGAAACGTGCCAGACTGCTATTGCCACTTCCAGATTCAATGATGCCTTGCGCTAACGTGATGCTTGCAGGTATTCCGTATCCGTTCATCTCTTCAATCGCTACACCTTTAAATTCTTCAATATAATTAAGTGTTGTTCGAGATTTGTAATCAGGATTAGCTTTGGTAGCGGCCTTTTCAATCTGCTTGTTGTTTTTGCTGTATTTTCTCGTGGAGCAGGCGCTTATTATCAACATTACAAAAACAATAGGGAGTATATTTCTAGTCATCAAATTACTTTTTTCTTATAATAAACAGTCCATCTCTAACTGGAAGAATAAGTTTTTCCACTCGGCTGTCCATCGCAACTTTATCATTAAATGTACTGATATTCTTAGTGTCCTTATCTTGGACATCGTTTAAAACCTTACCACTCCAGAGTACATTGTCTACAATTATAATTCCACCACTTCTAACCCTTTCGAAGATCAAATCGTAATACGTACCATTATTTTTTTTATCGGCATCGATAAATACCAAGTCAAAGGTTTCGTTTAAGTCAGTAATGCTTTCTGTGGCATCACCAATGATGTATTTGATCTGATCATTGAATTCAGAAGCAGCGAAATTAAAGCGAACCATGTCTTCCAGTTCTTCATTGATGTCTAACGTATACAAAATGCCTGCTTTAGCTAATCCTTCAGCCAGACAAAGCGTAGCATAGCCTGTAAAAGTGCCGATTTCTAATATCCTTGCCGGACTAATCATTTTACTGAGGAGACTCAATACCCTGCCTTGATAGTGACCAGAAAGCATTCTTGGCATCAGCACCTTCAAGTACGTTTCTCTGTTTATCTTTTGAAGAAGCTCCGATTCCGGTTCACAATAATTTAAAAGAAGCTGTTGAAGGTTATCATCAATCATGTTGATTTTTTTAAAGGTACCATTGCATTAACGGGGCTGTTCCATAAAATATTGCAGAATAATGGTGGCAGCAATGGTATCAACACGCTCCTTATTCTGACGATCCTGCTTTTTAAGGCCGCTCTGCATAATTGTTTTCTGTGCCAAAATGGAGGTGAAACGCTCATCAATCCAGTGTTGAGGGATCTCGGGATAAGTTCTACGGAGTGTTTTCGCAAATCCCTTCACATGTTGAGCTGAATCTGAAGGACTGCCATCCATTTGCTTGGGGTCACCAAATACAAATGCTTCAACCGGTTCCATCGCCATATACTTCTTCAAATATTCCAGGACATTCTTAGGGTGTACGGTATCGAGCCCGGTTGCAATGATCTGAAAGGGGTCGGTCACAGCAAGTCCGATCCGTTTAGTTCCATAATCAAAAGCAAGAATTCTAGGCATATTTGAGGATGTTCTTCTCTATAAATTTAGTTGCAGCGAGATCAAAGATAGAGAATATCTGCAAATGAAAGGCCGATCCTCCTGCCAGAAAAGGCAAAATGAGCCTAAGGTGTTATAGGGTTGGATAGGTATAAGAGCAGGTTTACAAGGGGTTTGTAAGCATAAAGGGCACCTTTACCCTTACAAGCATGCAGGAAGACGCTTACCAGCTGCTTCTGAGCTTAGGCCCTGAAGCAATGAACTTATCAGCATTCGATATTGTGTAAATTTTACTATTTTGCACCAAATGCAATTTAAAAATATAGTCGGACAAGATAGCATCAAGCAACAGTTGATTCAAACCGTTGCAGATAACCGCATTAGCCATGCGCAGTTATTTTTATCTTGCGATGGGAGTGGCGCATTGCCACTCGCAATCGCCTATGCTCAATACATAAATTGTTTGGATAAACAACCTGATGATAGTTGCGGTGTCTGTTCATCTTGTAGAAAGTACGAGCGCTATATTCACCCCGACCTTCATTTCTCCTATCCATTCTTTGCATCTAAAGATGTGAAAACTGCCGTAGATGTCCTGGATGAGTGGAGAAGCCTTTTATTGGAAGACCCCTATGTAGACTTAGATATTTGGCGCTCAAAGTTAAACGCTGACAATAAACAGGCCAACATCAACATTGCGGAATGCCATGATATCATAAAGAAATTAAGCTATAAGGCTTTTGAAGGAGACACCAAGGTCTTGATTATGTGGTTGCCCGAATACCTCGAAAAAGAGGGCAATTCGCTATTGAAAATAATTGAAGAACCGCCAGCAAATACGCTGTTTCTTTTAGTGGCAAATAACCAGGAGCAAATTCTTTCTACTTTACTTTCTCGCACACAGATTGTAAAGATCCCAAAGCTGCCATTTGATGCGGTGGAATCTTACCTGATAAACAAGCATAGCCTCTCAGAGAATCAGGCTACGGAATACGCGTTCCTGGCAGATGGAAATCTAATCGAGGCAAAGCAGCTAGCGGCAAATACCCACAATGAAAATTCGGAGAAATTTGCAGAGTGGCTGAGGATGGGGTACGGCAACAAGGTGCTGGAATTAACTGTTTTTGTGGATCAGATTGCTACTTGGGGAAGAGAAAATCAAAAGAATTTTTTAAAATACGGGATCAGTTTCCTAAGAGAATGCAGCCTGCTGATTAGCGGTGCTGATGAGTTGGTGAAACTGCCCCCCCTTGCTTTGCAGACAGCAAGAAAATTGTCTGCACATGTACTGGATTTGAATATGGCGGATGCCATCATATCAGAATTGGAAAAAGCGCATTACCATGTAGAAAGAAATGCGAATCCTAAAATTCTGTTTTTAGATGTATCTTTACAACTAGTTAAAATTATTAAGTTCAAAACGTTCCCGCAAGGGACTCAACATATATACAATTAATATGGGATGTGGAAGTTGTTCTACAGGAGGCGGTTGCGCCCCCTCAGGCTGCAAAAGTAACGGCTCTTGCCTTACTGGTGGTTGCGGAAAAATGGAAGTTTACGATTGGCTGTCCAACCTGGATGCGCCAACAAATTATAAGCCTTTTCCTGTTATAGAAGTTAAATTCAAAGGTGCTAGAAAAGAATTTTTCTTAAATAACGACAATATATACTTAGAAATCGGAGAGCTAATTGCAGTCGAAGGTGCTACAGGTGGATATGATATTGGCCACGTTTCTCTTACCGGAGAATTGGTTAGAATCCAGATGAAACGTAGGAAAACTCCGATTGATCAGGTTACCAGAAAGGTATACCGAAAAGCATCCGAGACCGACGTTGAAAAGTGGAAGTTGGCGAAAGGTTTAGAATGGGAAACCATGCATAAAGCACGGACTTTAGCTTTAGATCTTCGCCTGTCGATGAAGATTAGCGACGTTGACTACCAGGGAGATAAAACGAAAGCCACTTTCTTTTACACTGCCGAAGGTCGTGTAGATTTTAGAGAGCTCATTAAAAAGATGGCAGAAACATTCCGCGTCAGAATTGAAATGAGGCAGATCGGAATGCGACAGGAAGCAGGAAGACTAGGCGGTATAGGCTCTTGTGGTCGCGAATTGTGCTGTTCAACATGGCTAACTAACTTCAAAACAGTTTCTACAGCTGCAGCAAGGTACCAGAACCTTTCCCTAAATACCCTGAAACTCGCAGGTCAGTGCGGTAAATTGAAATGCTGTCTCAACTATGAGCTTGACACCTATTTAGATGCTTTGAAGGATATTCCAGATCGCATCGAAAGCTTACAAACGGAAATTGGCGTTGCGCGTCATCAAAAAACAGACATCTTTAAAAAGGTGATGTGGTTTGCTTATCCGAACACAGAAGACTGGATTCCTTTGAAAGTTGATCGCGTAAAAGAGATCATGGCTATGAACAAAAGAGGTCAGAAGCCAGTGAATTTGAAAGAAGAAGCGCTGGAGTTGAAGCCGACAGCAGTGGTGGAGAAGGTTCTTGATTACGAAAACGTTGTTGGTCAGGATAGCTTAACGCGCCTTGACGACAAGCAAAGAAATAAAGGCAATAGAAATAACAACAACAATAAAAATAGGACGCCTCAGGTAGCACAACCAGCATCTGCAGTTAAGCCACCTCAACATATTAAAAATAAGCCTGAACTGAAGAAAGAAAGTGGCCAAGCAAAACCTCAAGGGAGCACACCAAAACCTAGAGCGGCGGCACCAAAGCCTCAGCCAGATGAAGCACCGGTTGAGGGGCAAGGAGTTGCGACTACAACACCGTCCGTGAATAGGAATAGAAACAGAAATAAGAACCGTAGAAATAAGCCTAAGGATCCACCTAAAGATGAATAATGTTAGAGTCTTTCGGGCGCTATTCCCAGTGTTTATATTATTTTTCTGCGGATGCGACACCAATAATTTGGTGGATAACAATTTGTCAATGCCTTCTCATAACTGGGGCTATGACCGAAAGATTAAAGCAGTGATTGATGTTGCAGATCCGGCGCAGCCTTTCAACGTCTATTTCAAATTAAGAAATACGGGCAACTATCGGTACTCCAACATCTTCGTACTCCTTCACATCAGTGGAGGTGGTATGAAAAAGCAAACCAGAAGATTTGAATATAAACTTGCGGAGACAGACGGACAGTGGACAGGCTCTGGTTCAGGCAATTTATTTACTAGCCGGGTGTCGATGATCACCGGATATAAGTTTCCAAATAAAGGCAAGTATTTGTTGGAAATTGAGCAGAATATGCGCGACAATCCATTGCATGAAATCAGCGATGCTGGTATTGAAATCTCAAAGTAGTGGAAGGAGTTGCTCTAAAGCCATCCCTCTCGAACCTTTAAGTAATACGAGGCTATTCTTAACCGAATTTTCTTCCAAATAAGTCTTGGCTTCTTTAGGACTTTCGAAGAACAACCCATCTACTTTCCCCTTCATCGTGTAGAAATATTTCCCAATAAAGATCGTGGTACTTGCCCGGAGCGCTAAAGCTTGAGATGCAATTAGTTCATGCTGGATGGCCGCTTCAGGACCTAATTCAAACATATCACCGATAATAACCACTTTGCTGCTAGCACTAAGTTGATTTAGGTTGTTCAAGGCTGCTGCCATGCTGCTTGGGTTGGCATTATAAAAATCGCAGATTACCGTGTTGCTTTCTGTTTTTGTAAGTTGTGAACGGTTGTTTTTAGGATGGTAGCCTGCTAGTCCTTCATTTATTTGCTGCGGACTAACTTTAAAAAACAGTCCTATACATATTGCGGCAAGGATATTTTCGAAGTTATAGCTACCAGTTAAGTTGGCAGAAACTTCGTGTTCGTCTTGATCACTCTGCCATTGAACTGTTATCAAAGGATCTGAACTTAATAACTTTCCCGACACATAGTTACCTGGATTAGCACCATAATAAATGACCTTTTCGAGTCCTGCCGTTTGACTCATTTCCATGAGATTGGGATTATCAGCGTAGATAAAAGCGTATCCGTTATTGGCCTGAATCCAGGAGTATAGTTCCGCTTTTCCTTTCTTGACGCCTTCAAACCCACCAAAGCCATCCAGGTGAGCCATGCCAACATTACTAATCAAGCCATGTGTAGGTTGTGCGATTGAACAGAGCAATTCAATTTCCTTTTGGTGGTTTGCCCCCATTTCTATCACGGCGATTTCGGTTTCTTTGGTTAAAGAAAGTATGGAAAGCGGGACGCCGATGTGGTTATTTAAATTCCCTTGAGTAGCAAAGGTCTTGTAGCGCTCAGACAAAATAGCCTTGATCAATTCTTTCGTAGTAGTTTTGCCATTACTTCCCGTAAGGCCGATCAGGGGGATGTTCAATTGCGAACGGTGACGTCTCGCTAAATCCTGCAGTGTCCTGAGCGTATCTTCTACTAAAATGTGGCGATCTGTAGTATTATATGTAGTATCATCTATAATCGCAAATGCGGCACCTGCTGCCAGTGCCTGATCGGCAAAAGTATTGGCATCAAAATTATCCCCTTTTAGTGCAAAAAATAGACAGTCATCTACAATACTCCGAGTGTCGGTACATATAATGGGATGTTTTATAAACTGCTGGTAAAGGGATTCTACGGTGTGCATGAAAGAAAACTAGTAAATGGTACGGTAAAATTACATTATGAAATAGAAACAAAAAATAATCTTTACTATTTTGGAGCATATTAACTATTAATGAGATATTTCCTGCTTCTAATCGTATTCCTGTTTTTCGGCTGGACCGACAGTACCGCACAAGTCAAATCCCCGGATGAATTCCTTGGTTATACTTTAGGTAGCCGGTTTACTGCTCATCAAAAAGTAGTGGACTACTTTAAGTATGTTGCTGCAGCTCATCAAAAAGACATGAAGCTGCAAACCTATGGTAAGACCTACGAAGGCAGGGAGCTTCTGGCAGCGATCATCTCTTCAAAAGAAAACATTGAAGATTTAGAAAAGATCAGAAAAAACAACCTGAACATCAGCAAAGCTCTAAAAACCGATGTAAAGTCTAATCCGCAAACTGCAGTGTTGTGGCTTAGTTACAATGTGCATGGGAACGAAGCCAGTTCTACAGAGACTGCGATGCGTACTTTATATTCGCTCACAGAACAAACGGACAACAACGTAAAGAACTGGCTCAAGAATGTAGTGGTGATCATCGACCCTTGCTTAAATCCTGATGGTCGGGAGCGCTATGTAACTTATTTCAATGGGGTGGTAGGAGATAAACCCAATCCGGATCCCATGGCGAGAGAGCACTTTGAGCCATGGCCAAATGGCAGGCCGAATCATTACTACTTCGATTTGAACAGAGACTGGGCATGGCAATCGCAGGTGGAGACGCAGCAGCGATTGAAACTTTATAACGAATGGATGCCCGAGGTGCATGTAGATTTTCATGAACAAAGCTATAATGAACCCTATTATTTTGCCCCTGCTGCAGAACCTATCCATGTAGACATCACCCCATGGCAGCGTGCTTTCCAGGTAACGGTTGGTAAAAACAACGCGAGGTATTTCGACGAAAACGGATGGCAGTATTTTACTAAAGAAAGGTTCGATCTGCTCTATCCTTCATATGGGGATACTTATCCTTTATATAATGGTGCGATCGGAATGACCTATGAGCAGGGTGGTATTGGCGCCGGCTTGTCTGTAGTCACAATTGATGGAGATACTTTAACCCTAAAAGATAGGATTGATCATCATTACACCACAGGAATGGCTACACTGGAGACAGTCTCTAAAAACGCAGACCGCCTGGTTTCAGAATTCAAAAGCTATTTTGATAAGGCTGTTGCTAATCCCCCTGGAATTTACAAAACCTACGTTGTGAAGGCGGAGAATTTAAGCAGGATAAAGCGGCTGGCGGCCCTCTTAGTAAGAAATAATATTGAGTATTCATTTGGTTCAGATAAATCGTTGAAGGGTTACAGTTACGAAAGCAAGAAAACGGAAACATTTAAGATAGACAGGAATGACCTGATCGTAAATGTTTCGCAGCCCAAGGCAGTTCTGGCAAATGTGTTATTCGAGCCGCAAACCTCGATCACAGATTCAAACACCTATGACATCACGGCATGGGCGCTTCCGTATGCATACGGTTTAAAAAGCTACGCCGTCAAAGAATCCTTCAAAGGGAGTTTTTTCGCGATAGATGAAAAACCTGATGAGCCGTTATTGATCAGTAAGCCCTATGCCTGGGTGCTGCCATGGAATTCAGTGGAGGATGCGCAAACACTGATCGCGCTGCAACGCGCTAACATCAAAGTGCGGATTGCTGAAGAAGGATTTTCCGCATCAGGTAAGTCTTTTCCATCCGGATCACTCCTTATATATAGAGCAGAAAATGAACGGGCTGTGAAAAGCCTTTCTTCTAAAATTTCAGCCATTCAAAAAGAGCGGGAGGTTCGACTCTATCCTGTCGCTACCGGGTTTGTTGAAAAAGGAAAAGATTTCGGTTCTTCTGTCTATACGCCAATAATATCCCCTAAGGTAGCGGTTGTTGGGGGCACTGGGATCTCTGCTCAAGGCATGGGTGAAGTTTGGCATTTCTTTGAGCAAGAGTTGAAATATCCATTGACAATTATCGGCGTACAGAACCTTTCTAATTTAAATATTAATAAGGTGAATGTGCTCATTATGCCCGATGGCTCGTATGGTGATAACGTAAATGAAAAACTCGAGGATTGGATTGGGGCAGGAGGAAAGGTAATCATGCTGGAAGATGCCATCTCGAGCGTTCAGGGGAAAAAACCATTTGATGTTAAACTTAAGGAACTTCCGAAAGAAGAGATAAAGCCCAGCAACTCGAGAAAATACGTCACTCGCAATCAGGACGACCATTCCAGTGCAATCCCAGGAGCCATATTTAAAGTGAACCTGGATAATACCCATCCTTTATCAGCCGGACTGGGGGATTATTATTATGCCTTAAAAACTGATGATAAGATTTACGAGCCCTTCGGATCTGCTTTAAATACGGGGGTGCTCAAACCCAACAGTTACATTGCTGGTATTGCAGGTAAGTCCGTTTTGAAAAAATTGAATAACGGGATGCTGTTTGGAGTTCAGAATATTGGAAAAGGAAAGGTGATATACATTGGAACAGATTTATTGTTTAGAAGTTTCTGGGAAAGCGGGAAGCAGATGTTCGTGAATGCGGTATTTTTGGTGAATTAACCGCCTTAAAATCGATATTACACTTGTTTCTGGCTTTCGTTTTGTGGGCTAATTTCTGCAGAATACTGCACTTTTTATCCTATGTTTCTTATTGTTGTCTGCTATTTGCCATTATATTTCGTGTGTTATCGTCTAAAAGTCTTAGTTTTATAGATTTATACCTTTAATATTTTGTTTTTAGTTCAGAATATTATCATTAATTAAGAATCTAATGAAAGTCTTGATTTCTCTGCGCGTGAAATAGCTTTTTTAACAAACTACTTGCTGCTATATTTTTCTCTAATCTCTTTTGTTACAAAAGTGTTAAATTAAGTTAAATATTTTGTTTTTGTAACCAAAACAGGATAAAACAAATGTAAAAATGGCAAATCCAATCCATTTTGAAATTAAGTTTGGCTTATGGGGTGATATGCGGTCTATTATCGCCCTATGTAAAGTCATGATAATGTCATAAATGCCAAAGCTCGTGTTAAATATTATGCTAGCATATCAGATTGCTCATATATTTAGACATTATTAACTAACCTAAATTTTATTAATTTATGAAAAAACTTCTACAAAGTTTGTTCATTTTGTTGTTTGTCGCAGGATCTGCGGTGGCTCAAGATCGAACAGTTACTGGTACAGTTACTAGTAAGGCAGACAACAAACCTCTACCTGGAGTAACGGTAAAAATCTCAGGTGTCTCAGCAGGCACCCAAACAAATTCTGATGGTAAATACGCTATTAGTGTTCCCTCATCAGCAAATACCTTGGAGTTTTCTTATTTAGGATTTGTCTCAAAATCAGCGGCAGTTTCGAATGTTGTTAATATCGCACTTGAAGACGATAATAAAGCATTGTCAGAAGTTGTTGTTGTGGGTTATCAAACACTTAGACGTTCTGATATCGTTGGTAACGTTGCTACTGTTCAAGGTAAAGAGGTCGCTCAACAACCAGCTACTTCATTCACACAATTGCTGCAAGGTAAGGCAACAGGCGTACAGGTAACTGGAGCTAGTGGTAGACCAGGTGCAAATGCTTATATTAAAATTAGAGGTGTTGGTTCGATTTACGCAGGTACAGAGCCTTTGATCATTTTAGACGGATTGCAGATCACCACCGCAGCCTATAACTCCATTAACCCAAATGACATAGAAGAAATCAACATCTTAAAAGATGCTGCTTCTGCTGCTATTTACGGTTCCAGAGCTGCTAACGGTGTAATTGTAATTAAAACTAAAACAGGTAAAATAGGTGATCCAACTTTACAGTATTCCTTCCAATATGGAAAATCTGAAATTCAGAAACTGAAAAATGTGCAGCTAATGAATGCTGCTGAGAAACTTCAGTATGAGTTTGAATTAGGATTTACCAACCCTGATATTCAGGCTCAGATTCCATCAACTTCTAGTATCACTACACTTACTCCTGCTCAAAGGCAAACAATTTGGGACGGGCTAATTGCAACTGGTGCCGGGAACTGGCAAGATTTTCTGTTTCAAAAAGGAACTGTAAAAACCCACGAGATTTCATTGAGTGGAGCAGATTCTAAAATCAAATACTTCATGTCGTTAAATGCAACAGATAATGACGGTACTGAGATTAACTCTTACTTTAACAGAAAAGGTGGGCGTTTGAACGTAGAATATCAGGCGAAAGATTGGTTTAAAATGGGTACTAACCTTGGTGCAACGCAATCTAGAGAAAGACAAGTTAGAGAGCCGTTTAATTCTCAGAACTTGTATGGTTCGTTATTCTTCTACAATCCATATGAAAAGGTTCGCAATGCTGATGGATCGTATAACGTAACAGCTCAAGGTTTTTCTGCTATTGAGGGATCAGAGAATAACACCGTTTTTTTAAATCGTGTAAATACGTACGGTACTGGTTATGCTGAGGCCAAATTTTTTGACCATTTAACAATTAGATCTCAGGCGGCACTTAGTTACAACCGCCTTATGTCTGAGAATTATCTAAAACCAGGATCGAACTTAGCGGTTTTGTTAGGTTATAATCAAAAGACAGACGCAGGAAATGACGACTTGTTTTATACACTCACTAATACAGCGAACTGGAATCAAACATTTGCTGATAAACACAATGTAAATTTCTTACTTGGTCAGGAGTTTAACTTAGATAATTTCTATTCTTATACATTGACCGGACGTAATTTTGCTACATCATCAGTGGAAACTCTTGAAAACGCATCTACGCCAATTACCACTTCAACTTCGAGGTCTAAATATGCGCTTGAGTCATATTTTGCTAGTGCATCATATAATTACGATCAAAAATATTATTTGACTGCAAGTTTAAGGAGAGATGGTTCATCTCGTTTTGGAGCAAACAACAAATATGCTAATTTCTGGGCTGTTGGAGCAAGCTGGAATGTTAAGAAAGAAAATTTTATTAACGCGGATTGGCTGAATGCTTTAATACTTAAAGCTTCTGTGGGTACAACTGGTAACAACAACATTGGTAATTACGATGCATTAGGTACCTATTCTCTTGCAACAAAATACAATGACCTGCCGACTGCTACTCCTTTTAGATTGCCTAATCCAGATTTGACTTGGGAGACTAGTACACTTTATGATGTTTCCACTACTTTCAGTGTTTTGGATAGCAGAATTAGCGGTGAATTTGGGTACTATACAAGAGCTACTAATGATTTACTTTATCCAGTAAACGTATCATATGCTACTGGATTTGCAACTTATCAAGGAAATATTGGTAATATGAAGAATTCAGGCATCGAAGCTTCATTAAGAGGTGATATAGTTCGTACTACTGACTTCAATGTAGCCTTGAATGTTTCGTTCTCTTCAGTAAACAATGAAGTAACAAAATTGTATTCCGATAATTCTGTTGCCCCAAATACAGATTCTTATGGAAGGTTAGTTCAAGGTGAATCGTTCGGAACATATTTCTTAGTAAAATGGGCCGGAATTAATCCTGATAATGGTAAGAACCAATTCTATAATATAGATGGCACAAAAACAGAGACGTTTTCTGCTAGCCAGGCTCAACTTTTGAAAGGTAAATCACCTATTGCTACTTTCTTTGGAACAATTGGTACAGACATCAGATACAAGAGTTTTGACTTAGGAGCCAGATTCTACTATACTGGTGGTAACTATATACTGAACGTAATGGATCAGGTTGCCGCATCAGATGGTGAGAATGTCAATAATAACCAATATACTTCAGCATTTGCGTACTGGAAAAAGCCAGGAGATAATGTGCTTTATGCAAACCCACTGGACCCTACGCAGAACACTACATATGACACTGATAAATACCTGGAAAAAGGAGATTATATCTCTTTGAGAGATATAACTTTAGGGTACACCCTGCCAACCAAGTATGCAAAAGTGATTAAAACAAAAAACATTAGATTATTTGTTCAAGGTACTAACTTGGCATTATGGACTAAGTTTAAGGGATTACCTGAGGTTGGAGAATCTAATAGAGAGAGATCAGATTTTCCAGGAGTATTTAACCTATATGGTTACCCACCATTAAAGGCGTATACTTTTGGTATAGATGTTAGGTTTTAAAATATAATTGAAGAACATTATGAAAAAGATATTATTAGCGGTTGGTACCCTAGCAGTACTAATTTCTGGATGTAAGAAGGACTTAACGCAATTCCCTTACAATCAGGTTGAAACTACACAAGCGTTCAATACTGAAACAGATTTAAATTTAGCAGTGAATGGTATGTATGCTGGCTTAAGGACGTCTGGTTCTTATTTTGTCGGACAATGGAATATTATGGCTGATGTATTAGCAGACAACTTGGTTTTAAATCCAATTGGTCGTTTAAGCTTAAAACAACCATTTTATGAGTGGAGATATACTGGTGAAAGTACTTATGGTTTATTCCAAGGCGGATATACAATTACAAGAAGAGCAAATGCTATTCTTGAAAATGTGGGTAAGTTGCCAGAAACAGCTGTTACTAAGGATGCAAGAGGCCAGGCGCTGGCTATCAGAGCTTTAACATATTTCGATATGTGTAGAGCTTTTAGCAAAACTTATTTAAATGCTGACGCAACTGATTTTACACTCCCTTACGTTACGGTGACCGATCCTACAATTTTACCTGGAAATGAGTCTGTGCAAGGATTCTATGATAAGGTTATTGCTGATTTAGTTGAGGCTGAAGGTTTAATTAATACTTCAACAGCATCTGTAGCCGCCGGGAAAATCAACAAAAATGCTGTTGCTGGTATCTTGTCGAGAGTTTACCTATACAAAGGTGATTATGCAAATTCGATTGCAGCAGCAAATAGAGCCTTAACGGCAGTTCCTTCTATAGGTACTTTAACAACTTTCCCGAATATTTGGACTGATGCTACCAGCGAAAGTGTATTGTTTAAAGTTCGTAATACTGTTATAGATGGCGTTAATAGCCAGGGTGTCAACTACTATCAGACTGTTGGCGGTCTACGTAAATCAGAGTACCTTGTAGATTACAGTTTCTATCAACTATTTGCAGCGAATGACATTAGAAAAACTACTTACATCGCTACCAGCTTGTACGCCGGAAACAATGCAAACCATATTATTAAATACAATGGTAGACCAGGTTTAGCAGCTGGCGTAGTTGATGCGAAAGTAATTAGAACAGGTGAAGTTCTTTTAAATAGAATGGAAGCTAACTACAGAAGTGGAACGATTTCTGCAGCAGTTGCAGATTTAGTACTTCTAAAATCTAATCGCTATACTGGTTACGTTTCGACTTTAGATTTAGCGCTTACTGGAACATCTTTACTTAATGAAATTTTATTACAAAGAAGACTTGAGCTTGCTTTCGAGGGGGATAGATTCTGGAATCTTAAACGTTTGAATCTTCCGGTAAATAGAGATGCTGTTCATGGCGAAAGAGCTGATGGAACGGGAACACCTCCTGTATTCCCTATACTAGCAGTGGGCGATAAACGTTTCCAACTTCCTTATCCTCAAGTGGAATTAAACTTCAATAAAAACTTGAAACAGAACAAGGATTACGATAAACCATAAATCGTTTTTTTAGAAAAAGGTACAGTCGTTAAGATTGTACCTTTTTTTGTTTAAAATTCTTATATTTAGGATGAACTAACCCCCCTTCCCTTATGAGAATTAAAAATCTTATTCTAACTACCGGATGGCTATGTTGCGCAGCTGTTAGCGCAAGTGCACAACAAATCGCCATTCAAAATCAATATGGTAAATACGCTTCCGAAAAAACAACCATTAATGTTTCCGGATCACCATACCTCACGGATGACTGGGCTGCCGCGACTATTAAGATGAAGTCAGGGCTTATGGTGAAAGAGAAGGTTAAGTACGATTTACTGGATGATATTCTTTATTTTAAGACTACTGATGGAAAATTCATGACTTTTGCAGAACCAGTTAGTGAGTTTAGAATAGAGGAAGGATCTGGCGCTGGATTGTATAGGAATAATTATGATAATTCGAGGTTTGGCAGTAAGACTACATTTTATCAGGTTCTTTTTGATGGTAAGGTAAAGTTGCTAAAGCGCATGAATAAAGGAGTAAACGACGTTATGGAATACAACGCAGCTTCGCCGACTAAGACAATTACTCAAAAGGTTCGTTATTATGCGGTGAGTGTGGATGGTACTTTTGTTGAAGTTAAACCTGCGAAAAAGGATATTTTAAATATTATGAACGCAAAAAAAGTTGAAGTTGACAAGTTTTTGTCTTCATCACATATAGATTTTAAAGCAGATGCTGATTTGGTGACGTTATTCACTTATTATAATTCATTAGTCTAAGGACTAATTTTTTTTGATAAAGGGAGTCATCGTCAGGATGCCTCCCTTTTATTTTTATACACAGTTTAAGCTATAGGACGCTCAATTCTGTGGTTTTCTGATCAATCTTCAAAACAACGGCTTTACCTACCACCATAGCCCGGTTATCGTCAATGTGACCTACCGGAAAATTAAAACATACCGGGTAATCGTACTCTCTTACCAGTTCCCAAATCACCTCTTCAGGAGAGGCACCAAAAGGGATATCTTCCACCTCAAATCCATTGAAAGTACCCACAATCAAGCCTTTTAATTGGCTTAGTTTTCCGTTACGTTTAAGCATCCTGATCAAGCGATCGATGGCATATTCATGCTCGCCGACATCCTCAATAAATAAAATTTTGTTTGTATAATCAATCTCTGATTCAGAACCCTGCAACATTACGAGCAAGGTCAGGTTTCCGCCAATTAGGATCCCCTCTGCCTCTCCTGGGCGGTTTTTTACAGACCCGTTAAATTCAGTTTTGTAAACTAGCTCACCGCCAAATAAAGCCGTTTTTAAATAAGCTAGCGCCTCAGGAGTTGAATCTTTAAAAGTGTAAGGCATTTGTCCGTGGATGCATTGTATCTGGTATTTTGCATATATATGCGATAGCAAAACAGTAATGTCGCTAAATCCAACAATCCATTTTGGATGCGCTACAAATTTAGTAAAGTCAAGCTCATCAATGATTCTGATGGTTCCATAACCCCCTCTTCCGGCAATCACCGCCTTGATCTCAGGGTCATCCAGATACCGTTGTAAATCGGCTGTCCGTAGTGCATCATCACCTGCAAATTGGTGATAACTTGCTGCCACCGTTTCGCCAATAACAACCTCCAGCCCCCAATCTTCAAGGATCGCAACCGCGGTTTCTATGCCTTTCGGAAGCTTCTTCGCGGGACAAACAATTGCTATTTTGTCACCCTTTTTTAAATATGCTGGCTGTTTAATCATTAGTAAAAAACTTATCTTTGCCAAAATAATAAAAATAGTTTTGGATAACAGTAAAATAAAAAGATATACCGTTACAGCCGCTTTGCCGTACACCAATGGTCCGGTTCATATTGGTCATTTGGCCGGCGTTTACCTTCCTGCCGATACTTACGTGCGATATTTGAGGTCGAACAAGCGCGATGTTAAATTCATTTGTGGCTCAGACGAGAATGGTGTTCCCATCACTTTGAAAGCTAAAAGAGAAGGTGTAACTCCGCAGGTAATCGTAGATAAATACCATAAAATCATTGGCGATTCCTTCAAGGAATTTGGTGTGTCGTTCGATATCTATCACCGTACTTCATCCTTAATGCATCACCAAACGGCCTCAGATTTTTTTGAAACGTTATACAATAAAGGCGTATTTACTGAGGAAGTAACCGAACAATATTACGACGAAAAGGCACAGACCTTTTTAGCAGATAGATACATCACCGGAACTTGTCCGAAATGTGGTAATGAAAACGCTTACGGCGACCAATGTGAAAACTGCGGGAGTACCCTAAATGCGACCGATCTTATCAACCCAAAATCTACACTTTCAGGAGAAAAACCAGTTAGAAAAGAAACTAAGAACTGGTTCCTCCCATTAGATCAATACGAAGACCGTTTAAGGGCCTACATTGATGGCCATAAGGAATGGAAGCCAAATGTATATGGGCAGTGCCAAAGCTGGTTAAATGCCGGCTTACAGCCTAGAGCGATGACTAGAGATTTAGACTGGGGAGTTAAAGTCCCGGTGAAAGGTGCAGATGGCAAAGTATTGTATGTTTGGTTTGACGCTCCGATAGGATACATTTCTGCTACGAAGGAGCTTTTTGAATACGCCAGACTAGATGTTTGGAATCCTAAAGCAGAAGAATATTACATCAACCAAAGCGAGTTAGAGAAAGGAAACTGGGAAGACTATTGGAAGAGTGAAAACACGAAGCTGGTTCATTTTATAGGCAAAGACAACATTGTTTTCCATTGCATCATTTTTCCCGCAATGTTGATGGCACATGGGGAGTATACCCTGGCAGATAACGTACCAGCCAATGAGTTCTTGAACCTGGAAGGACAGAAGATCTCTACCTCTAAAAACTGGGCAGTTTGGCTAAATGAATACCTTGTAGAATTTAAAGATAAGCAGGACGTTTTGAGGTATGTGCTAACTGCTACTGCTCCTGAAACAAAAGACAACGATTTTACCTGGAAAGATTTTCAGGCGAGAAATAACAACGAATTGGTGGCGATCCTTGGGAACTTCATCAATAGGGTAACGGTATTGACCCATAAGTATTTCGACGGAAAAGTGCCCATGCTGATGGAAATTAAGCCGGAAGACCAACAGGTAATCGACGATTTAGCCGCATTCCCAGCAAAAATCAGTGCTTCAATAGAGAATTATAGGTTTAGAGAAGCGTTATCAGAAGTGATGAACGTTGCTCGTTTGGGGAATAAGTATCTTGCGGAAACGGAGCCTTGGAAAGTAATTAAAACTGACGAAGACCGTGTTCGTACGATCCTAAACATCGCATTACAAATTGCTGCGAATATTGAGATTTTGATCGAGCCATTCTTACCCTTCACTGCAGACAAGCTCATGAAGATGCTGAACTATGGCGGACATCTTTGGGAAGACGCCGGTAGTATAAACCTGCTTCATCGCGGTCACCAGTTGAACGAGCCCGTGCTTTTGTTTGAAAAAATCGAAGACGAAGCGGTACAAGCACAAATAGATAAACTTAACCAAAGCAAGGCAGACAATGCGGTTCCTGCCGCCGTAGAACCTGCGAAAGAAAATATTCAGTTTGAGCAGTTTTCGGCAATAGACATTCGTGTTGCCACTATTATTGCAGCAGAGAAAGTAGAGAAAACCAAGAAACTATTGAAGCTGACCTTAGATACAGGTATCGATCAACGCACCGTTGTTTCAGGAATTGCAGAACATTATGCTCCTGAAGATATTATCGGACAACAGGTTAGTGTTGTGGTAAATCTTGCTCCTAGAGAAATAAAGGGGATTATTTCACAGGGCATGATCCTGATGTCTGAAGATGCAAATGGTAAATTAGCTTTTGTTGCGCCTATTGAGAGCCATTCAAGCGGCAGTATTATCAGGTGATCCCGGTAACAAATGAACTGGAGCGGGCGGCGGCAGCAAGAGTTGCCGTCCAGTTTTAAAATCCATTTCATCCCACCTTTCGCGAGTATCCGTATCTACTGGTCCATCTGTAATGTGTGCACTAAGAATGGCACTTGGATTAAACTGCTTATTATTCAATATAACATCACCAGCGAACGTTGTTTTGTAGAACTGCAATGAAATTGCAATTATGCACAAGCAACCAGGTTGTGTAGAAAAGGTTGTCTCTTGTGAAGGGATGAGTGTTGTGGGGTAGGTTCGTTGAATATCAAAAAGGTGAGATTCTGTTTGGTTGTAGAGCCCATTCTCTAAATCGAAAAGGCCACAAGTTACGACCAGTTTACATTTAGCAATTTCTGAAGGAAATACAAACTCCTTAGGAGATTTCATTTCAGGTATAGTAATTTTCACCAGGTTGTTATCGGAGTAATCGACCATAAACTGTGCGAATAAATAGTTCTGAATAGGCGATTTAACGTTGAATTCAAACCCTTCTAATCTTTTAAAGCTATTTTGCTTAAAAATGAAATTTAGGTTTGTTTCGTCTAAGACTGGCTTGAAACTTTCCACTATCAGCCCTGTTAGGCGGGTGGACATCGCGCTATCATGAAAGTCATTATATGCGTCATACATAGACAGTCTAAAATAGAAACCCAGATTACTGGCTTTTCCAAACACAGTTGCACTATCTATCGTTGCAGCTGATTTATCATACTTAGGCTTTCGCGATAATCCTTTAGAAATTTGCACTCCATTTCGTACGCTATAGGTCACATTATAGATTTTTCCTCTAGTGAAGCCATTCTTAATTATTGCCATGAAATATATTTAGTTAGGGGAGTAATGGTACGGTTTATATTGTGCTATTATTATATCCAATGTGAATATGACACAAATGAGTAGTAAGTCCAATTATTATCGGGCCAGATTGGACTTGCATTGCTTTTACATTGGACTTGTATTGGACTTGCCCAAATTACAACCTTAAGTCTGTCCTATCCGTAGGTCGTTCAAGGGATCACAGTTTCTCCTGTTTTTTGATGAAGTGATTTGTTGGCAATGAGGCTGTTTTATTATTATATTTGCGCCAGCCAATTGAAAGATAACTAGATTGGTGATTGATTGGTCCCGTAGTTCAACGGATAGAATAGAAGTTTCCTAAACTTTAGATATGAGTTCGATTCTCGTCGGGACCACAACCTTTAGCATCAAAAACTATCAAAAACCTGTAAATGAATGATTTACAGGTTTTTATTTTTTCAGAAAATACCCGTTTTAAGCACCTTTTCCCTGTATTCTGGTGCGCAAATCGAGCGCAAAATGGAAAAATCAAATCTGCTCACCAGAAGTGCTTTAATTAATTGAAAATCAAGTAGTTCAAAATTTGAACATCTTGACAAAATGGCCCCAAAAAGAGACTTTTGTTATACTTTTTAAATCAATTTTGGTGAGCAGATTATGAATGTAAAATTTAACCTTCTTTTCTTTTTAAAGAAAAGGGCCAATTATCAGTCTGGAAGCGTTCCAGTATACCCCCGCGTTACCGTTAACGGTAAAAGAAGCGAGATCGGCATTAGTAGAGAAATCGAACCCATAAACTGGGACCACCGGAAAGAGCGGGCTAGGGGCACTAAGGAAGAAGCCCGAGAAATCAATGCCCACATCGAAAACGTTTCGACCAAGATCAGGTCGATCCAGAGTAAGCTGGAGAAAGAGGAAATATCTTACACTTCAGAAGAACTGAAGGACGAATTCCTTGGTAGGGGCTCGAGCTCCAAGATGTTGCTTGAGGTGCTTGAAGAGCATAATACGGAAATGGAAAACGAAGTGGGTAGCGAAAACGGTTTTAGTGCCAATACCGTGCGAACCTGGAAAAGCACGCACGCCCATTTAAAACAGTATATCAACGAAAAATATGGAAAACCAGATTACGAGATCAGGCGTATCGATGTCAATTTCATTACTGGTTATCGTGCCTTTTTAAGGACGACAAGGAAATGTATACCGATTTCTGCGGATAAATATCTAAAGTACCTTAAAAAGATTATACTGCTTGCGCTTTCCAGGAAGTGGATTATCGAAAATCCTTTTCTCTTTGTAAAGCTTACCGCTAAACCTAGCCCAAGAGAATTTCTCAGGGCACATGAACTTGACCTGATCAGGAACAAAGAAATCAAGATAGATCGCATGGCTCAGGTAAGGGATATCTTTGTTTTCTGTTGCTATACTGGTCTTGCCTACATAGATGTCAGAAAACTGAACAGGGAAGAGATTGGTATCGGTGACGATGGCAAGCAGTGGATATTTGCAAAGAGGCATAAAACCGATACCCCTGCAAGGATTCCGTTATTGAATGAGGCGTTAGATATTTTGGAACGCTATAGTGACCATCCAATGTGCAGGTTAAAATCGACCCTGCTCCCTGTTTACACCAACCAACGGATGAACAGCTATCTAAAGGAAATAGCCGATATATGCGGTATCCAGAAGACGTTCACCTTTCATATGGCCAGACACACCTTTGCCACGACCGTTACCCTGACAAACGGCGTGCCCATGGAAACGGTCTCAAAAATGCTCGGTCACACGAGCATTGTTACCACGCAGCACTACGCTAAGATCTTGGATGGTAAAATCGCAGAGGATATGCAATTTCTACAGGAAAAGCTAGACCGTAAAGCTGGAAGGAATGTAAAGGTCGAGGATGTGCCAGTTCCACAAACAAGAATTCTAAAGATGTACAAGCGTTAATTTCAAATAATTTCCCCCGCACATTTGCGGCCTACGTAACCGCCCTCCCACTATTCCACCCCACAGGTTACCGTTTTGGTGTCTACGGAAAATGTAACCCCTGTTTTGCATGGGGTGGAATGTTAGTGTCCGCTGGTGTGTAACCAATAACCATCCGCTTAACCCCCAATCCCTATAATATCTGCATCTTGTTACTGGAATTGCAACAATAAAGTTGACATTCGGCTAAGCTGCAATATTCTGTTTGTTTAAGTTTCGGGCAAATTCCTCTGGGGACAAATATCCCAGTGCAGAGTGTAGTCTTTTACGGTTATACCATGTTTCTATATATTCAAATACAATACGTGCTGCATGCTCTTTGTCAGTGAATTTGTGTTGGTACACACATTCAGCTTTCAATGTTTTAAAGAAGCTCTCAGCCACTGCGTTGTCCCAGCAATTGCCCTTCCTACTCATGCTTCTAATGATTAATGGATTTTTTTCCAGTAACAACCGGAATTCGTGGCAAGCATACAGAACCCCACGATCAGAATGAAAAATGAGTTCCCGGGTAACTGGTCGTCTTGATTGTGCCATTTTAAAAGCAGGGATAGCCGTGTCATTCGCTTTCATTGTTGTACTAAGTGCCCAGCCAATAATTTTTCTATCACCCAGGTCAATTACTGTAGTCAAGTACAGCCAGCCTTGCCTGGTCCTGATATAAGTAATGTCGGAAACCCACACAGCACACAATATTCTCGGCTTAAAATTACGATCCAGTACATTCTCTGGTACAGGGAACTTATGGCTAGAGTCTGTAGTAACCTTAAACTTCTTCTTTACAATGCTTCTTAACTTTGCTTTTCTCATGATCCTGGCAACTCTGGACCTGGAGACCTTGATTGATTTTTTATGCAGCTCCAAGGTAATCCTGGGACTACCATAAATCTTTTTACTCTTCTCAAAAGCTTGCAATACCTCGGTCTCAATCATCTGATTTTCAATACTTCTGTTTGACGGCCTGCTAGTTGCCCACTTGTAAAACCCAGCCCTGCCAACCTTAAATACTGAACACATTTTCCCAACTAAAAATATCCTGCTGTGATCCTTTATGAACCCGAATATTTGTTGTCTCCCTTGGAGAAAATGCTGATGGCCTTTTTTAGGATATCGCGCTCCATTTGTGTTTCACGCAATTCTTTCTTCAACAAAGCCAACTCTTGCTCAGCTGCACTAAGTATGATTTTCCCATTTCCAGGAAAACTACTGTCCTTTTTATTGGAAAACTCTTTCCGCCAACGATACAACAATGCGGGACTAATATCTAGTTCTTTCGCAAGGGCACTCTGGTCTGTGCGGGTGTTACTTAGTTCAACGCTCATCACCTTGAACTCTTTAGGATACGATTTTCTTTCTCGTGACATAATTTCTGTTAAGTTACCAAATTCACTTAACTTGCTGTCTACTCAAAGGTAGCAACTCCAAGTAACTCTAATAGTTATAGTAATTAGAGTTACATCTATTAGAGTTTAATTAGAGTTTTTGGTGATAAATATCCTTTACAAGTTGTAAATGCAGATTATTAATTAGAGTTAATTAGAGATGATGATGATAAACATGCGGGCTCTGTTAGTATTTCTGGATCTTATGATAATATCTAAGTCTTTTATATCTTGTTAATTCTGTTAGGGGATAGCTAAATTCGACTATTCTTACCATACCTCCTTAATATCGCTCTGCGCTCCTCCCGGGTTATATTCGCTTATGTAAGCCAGTCGTCCATCGTCATGGTCCATAATAGCGAAGAGGGGGCAATGAGATCTATTTGAATTACTGACCCACCTCAGGGACTTCACTCTCCTCAGCATTGGCTGTTTTCAATTTTTCCTCCCATTCCCTCTTTTTTTCCTCTGGTTCAATCAAAAGCTTGTATTCGATGTAATCTGTAAAGCAGCGGATAAACTCCTCATTGCAATTCTCCTTTAATAAAGCGATGACGCCCTGCAGATGTATTTTCTTCAAAGAAAGTTTAGTTGTTGCAAGTGCATAAAGGAATTCCACGAGGCCCTCACCCTGCTCTTGGGTATGGTATTTTATCAATGTCTGAAATGTGCCGTACATTTCGAAAGAAAGGTCCGTGTCGATATGATAGGCAAGTTCATCCGGTTTTGCTGCCCGAAGGATTGACGCCTGTATAATGCCGTCATTGAACCTATTGAAGTTTCCGGGGTCCAGCAGATTTCTTACAAAAGGGGATTGGGCCAGGCATTTTATAGGTAAGGATTTTTTGGGGGGAGCAAGCTCGTTATTCCTGAGTGTATTTATGATATTGGACATGGTAAAGTAGATGTCCGCCTGGCTCACATCCTGGTCATAATCCTCAAAATCAAAGAAGGCAAAATTCTTACGTATCCTGAGTTCCTCTTGCCCACTGTCTACAAGCCGAGGGAAGAAGAGTTGGTCAGCGAGCCCCCGCATCTCATCTCCCTCACTTTTTTGCAATAGTGCTTTCCTTTTTTCCAGGTAGGCCACCGACTGCTCTGGGATATTTTCTTTGCTTCTGAAATACCCAATCATAGAGGCAAGAAAATTAGACTCGCTTAGCCAAGAAGTATCTATAGAATTATTCTCACAGAATATGGTTTCTACCTCATGGAAACTATTGGTATCGGGGCCATATGCGCCTTGCTTGAGATTACTTTTGAGGCCATGGAGATATTTAATGTTTTTAGTTCGAGATATGCCGATAAAATATACAATCCTAAGCTGATGAAATTTTCTCAAAGCTCGGCTTATATAAAGCAGATTTTTTCCATTAGAAATGCACGATCCAACCACAACGACACTACCAGCGGCACAATCCTCTAAATCCTTAATGTCATCCTGAGTTATCACTTCAGGAACTTCTGCATTTTGGTAGTTGGCCGAAATTTCCTTCTGTATCAGGCCAGCCAATTGAAGAGAAGCTTTGTCATCCTGAGTTATCACTTCAGGAACTTCTGCATTTTGGTAGTTGGCCGAAATTTCCTTCTGTATCAGGCCAGCCAATTGAAGAGAAGCTTTGTCATTCAGACTGATAATTTTTCTTGTACTACTCGGTATGTATTGATTGATATAATTAGTCAATCTCTCACTATAGTGCGGATATTTGCCTTCCGACACCCCTTTTAGTACCTGATAATAATCAATGTATATTTCGTATTTGCTCGACTGGCTCTCTTTGTAGTTGACTTTTAAGACATTTTCCTTTCGTTTCACCGACATAAACTGTTTCACAAACTTGGACAGATAGGTTTCCGTATCTTTCACACCGATCATGATTCTATTGATATGTGGTTTTTCTAAAAGGAATACGTCCCCAGAAACTTCCACAGGATAAGAGCCACGGTCACAGAGGTCACAGGCTCCTTCGGCATAAGTCTGGTAAAAAGGAACTCCATTAACATTCCCAACAGATTGGGTAAGATTACAAACTACTTTGTCTCTTATGTTTGCCAATTTTGTTTCATCTCCCAAAAAGAATAGGATGATGATGTTCTGCCTCTCGATTAGGCGGTGCCTTTCCAATATGTAGGTAATGATTTTTGCCGATGTAGAGGCCGAAATGAGCAGGAGCGCATTGGACATGTAAGTTACCGGATTTTTGTAAAGGCCTTGGTAAGAACTAAAACTGTCAATGGGTACTTGGATTTTATCGTCGTTGCCCAAAAACCTGTTCTTGAGATTGACAAGCGCAAAGGCCAAGCTATTTATGGAGGAGGTATCGCAGTAGATCTGGGAGTGGATTTCTTCGTCAAAATGACCAAGCATAGCAAATGCAATAAAATATATCTCAGAACTATAGAGCAGTATATTGCCCGTCCTTAGAAATTTGTCACAATGCTTACCAGATGGAAAAACGAAATGGTGCGCTCCCTCTGCAGAAACCAGTCCGCCACGTTTGATAAATATCTGCTGGAGGCCTTCGTTCAAAAAATTGTCAGCAAATCCTTTTGGGAGGCCCCCAAGATTATCTAGTTTCCCATTCTTTTGAAACGTTACGACCTTTAGTCCTTCTGCAAGACTTGTTTCTTGTCTTTTGGGTATGCCTTTAAACGTTCTGTTGATGTCCTCGATAAATATCTTGTTGAGCTTATCGGAAAGATAAGCCGGACCTAGAACAAATATTTTGTCCGTCTGGTAGTGGGCACCATAAAAACGCTTGATTTCCGCTTGGAGAATATCTTGATCGATTTCGTCGCGATCACAAAATATGACTGTTGCCGAAACTGATTTGTGCACCTCCTTGTAGTCAAATCTGTATATAAAGAAATTGTTCATTTAAAATTCGGTATATGCTATTGGATAGACGATCGTCACAACCGTGCCTTCAATGGGTTTGAACTCAGTAAACTTGTCGTTCGTATTGTTTCTCCAATCGTAGAGTATTATATTCTTCGACTCGGCAAGTTCCTTATATCCGTGAGAGATCATATTGCGGTACACGCACGAGTGCCCGGTTTTGATCCTGATAAGGCCCCTGCCGTCAAGTATCTTGAGAATTTCATCGAGACCCAGCCCCTTTTCCTCTTTGTACATCCCGTGATCTGACGTAGCATGCTTTGTCAAGCACCTTTTAATGATATCGATTTCATCCATCTCATGTCCGACCTCGTTCAAGGACCGGTATTTGGCAGCAAATCCTATTCCTCCGTCAAATACCGACATTTCCATGAAATAAAGTTCATTGTTGGAATTTTCCTTCAGCTTCTTGCTCGAAAAAAAATCTTTCATTCCTTTGTGCAATTTGTATTCTTCGATCAGGGTACTGCGTTTCTTTTTAATAAACTTGACAAGTGTGCCCCTGATATTAGGTTCCAGTCTAACATGAAATTTATCATGTCGACCCCATTCGAACGTATTCTTCATAAGTTCATAAATAATTGCTACGAACGGATCCTTTTCATGGTCAAATGCCCTGGGAAGTTCAGAGTGCATATAAAAAACTTCCCTTATTCCTTTCTCTATGCTGTTTCTGAGCTGGGTCTTCGTCTCGATGAATTCGTACCGATTTCCAAAACAAGGTAATAGCCTATCATCTGGGAGATGGTCGAATTCTGTGAGCAACAGTTTGTTTCCAGGGATTGTCCTTCCATTGAGCATTCTATCGCCGTAAAGCTTAGTCAGTTCTCGCAAAGGCATTTTAAGGTTGATGCCATTTTTGGAAAACACGCCTACTCTGTTCCAGTTTAAAACAACCACTGGAAAAATCAATTCATTTTTGAATAGCTCAGACAGGCTATCTTCCGATGTATCTTCGATGTCGATTAACAGGCGTTCCGCCTTTTCATACCTTAACCAAGTGATAATAAACTGTATTAAAGCAGGCACTATACCGAAGTGACCATAGTTAAGCATTTTTGGCAGCATAACATTTGCCCCGACATCAAATTTTCGGGCATTTTCAAGCTGCGTGAGATAAAGATCTACGTCTTCTAATCTTGAATTTTTCTCTATATTGATTGTAATCATCTAGGCTAATCTGAGTTCCTTAATAATCTTATAAATATAGTGGTTGGCAAATGATTTAAATCATCTATAAGAAATAAATCAAAAGTGTTGGATACTGTTAGCTTCAACTAAGTGCGAGGTGGGGTTATCATAGCCGAAACAGAATATTTAGAGGTATTGCTTAGGGCAGAATATCATGATGACAGCGGGTCATTTTCGTAAGGATGAAGAGGGAATAATATCTCGGTCGAGGCCGATAGTGGCAATACTATTTCATCTTTTTAAAAACATTCCCTATCTTAGTGTATCATTTGGGGCCAAAACAACGTCAAACAGTTTTGGTGAGCAATTTGATGGTTAGACTCTAAAAATAGGCCTTTTAACATATAAGAACGGGATTCTTCGATTCTCGTCGGGACCACCAAAAGCACTCATCGAGTGCTTTTTTATTAGGAATCGCCCTTCTAGGCCATTTTGAGAATAAAAGCATATCATATTGTATAGAATAAAACAGGCCATTCGGTTACCTATTGGACAGCCAACACAATTAGCGAGCTTTATAAAACCAGATGGCAAATTGAAATTTTCTTCCGAGAAATTAAGCAGAATCTGCATATTAAATCCTTTGTGGGAACAACTGAAAACGCGGTGATGATCCAAATCTGGACCGCCCTGATTACCATCCTCATTTTAAAAGCACTCAAGGCGATGGCTAAATATAAATGGCACCTCTCAAATTTTATGGCGTTCATCAGGCTGAATATATTCGTCAAAATAAACCTACAGCAATGGTTAGATAAACCCTTCGATGAACCACCATCAACAATGCCTAATTCTTGCACACACGGGATTCTTTTCTAAAAATTATCAAATACATCCCAGATTTGACCTTAGGTAGGGACTTTACCTAAAAAAAACGTTTAGGACACTATTATTTTATCATGTTTAAAAACATTATCTCCACATTTATTCTTGGTTTTATAAGACGGATAGATTGCGATTGTTAAAGATTTCCAGCAAAGAGAAAATAAGTAAAAGCAGTCGAAATACTATAATGGTGCAGGTAACATTTTAATTTCTGTCTATACAGCTTTGTTAAATGAGATAGTTTAACGGCATTCATAAAGGATTTTACAGTTAGGAGAAAACAATTAAGCGGTCGGAATACTTTAATGTTTTCTGCTAACCTTGAAAACGGTAAAAAAATTATAATTTTAAGTTCCTAATCCGTTGTTTTTAGCATCCCAGCATGGAAGAAAACAGCCTTGCAAGCTCCAATAGATTGCTCATATTATCTGATTAAAACTTTATCTGTGCGTTAAAGATTTCCCGCTGCTGGATGAAACTACTTTCATCGTACAAGAGTCCGTGGTATAGCTTCTAAACTAGACTTAGGTTTGACAGCTACCTTCCTTACTTCTATTCTTTTCCAGGTTTCCTGCCAACCAGAATTGCCGGGAACAGGGTCAGCTTTTAGAGTCAGCAGCTTTTTATCTTTGCTGAATTGATAATAGATATGGGCAGTTTTACCAGCCGCCTGCGCCATGAAATCATCTGTATCTTGGGCAATGAATTCCCAGTACTCTAACTCACTTTTGATCACATATTTGCCATGATGTGTGTTAAACACCTTATCACCAGCAGTCCTAGTATTGAAAAACTCTCCTCTTTTATCAAAATACTTCTGAAAACTATACCCTGCATCTGCAGGTATGCCTGTCAGCTCCCAGCCTCCGAGGAAAGGGTTCTCCTGTGCATTCAGGTTGAAAAAATTGAATAGGAAAAGGCAGAGCAGAATGAGTTTAGATTTGATCATGGCGTTTAAAATTACTAGCCAATATAAAAAAAAATATTGGGGCTGTATATAAGAATTTATCAGTTGAATAATGAACCAATCTGAATGTCGAATTCTTTGGCTAGAGCTGTCAAATCATATCTGGTATTACTCAGTTCAACGCTCAGCACTTTGAAGCCTTTCGGGTACGCTTTTCTTTTTCCTGACATCATGTTAAGTTATCAAATTCCCTTAACTTAATGTCTGTTCAAATGTAGCAACTTCAGTGGAAGAAATGATCCAAGCTTTAGGAATACTGGCATCGGTGTTTAGGTAATAAGACGGCGTTTTTACTTTTTTGTAGAACTTTGCCTCGGCATAATTTCCGCTTCAATAGTTATTTCTTTTTTGATTTCGGGATTGGATTTTCCGTTTATTAAATGGGTAAAATATACATTAGCCGCACTTCTCCCCATATACTTACTTCTTTGATTCACAGAGGACAGAGTTGGTTTTACCAGTTCTGTAAAAGTTTCATTCGCAAATCCAAAAACACCCAATTGTTCTGGAATTTTTAACCCTAATTGTTCCGCTGCACTAACAATACCTAAGGACTGGTAATCGGATACATTAAAAAATGCATCGGGCGGTTCTGGCATGGCTAACATAGAAAGAGCTTCATGCATAGCTTCTTCACGTGAAAATGCACAATCAACAATAAAGTTGTAGGGTATGCTTAAGCCAGCTTCTCTTATAGCTTGAAGATAACCCTCTTTACGATTTTTAAATGCAATTAAATGTTCAGGCCCCCCAAGGAATGCGATCCGCTTATAGCCTTGTTTAATTAATTGACTTACAGCACCATAACTAGCTTCTTTGTTGTTATTGACAACTCTCCAGCTATCCACATCTTCAAGATACCTGTCAAATTGGATCAAATGAATATGATTATTTCGTATTTGCTCTAAATAGTCTGATGATTTAGTTTCTGCAGAAATGGAAATGATGATACAATCTACATTTTGATGGATGAGTGTATCAATAGAAATACTTTCTTTTTTATAGGATTCCTGTGACTGACAAATAATTAAGTTGTGGTTATTTTCAAAACAGACTTCTTCTATTCCAGCAATGGCATCAGAAAAAAAATGCTGATTAATATGAGGCACAATAACACCTATGGTTTTTGATGATCCTCTGCGCAGGTTTGCAGCAGTTGAATTGTGCTTGTAATCTAATTCAATTGCTTTTTTATTAACCATTTCTTTTAGCTTCTTGCTAGCCCCGCGATAATTGTTCAAAGCTTTTGATACGGAGGAGGGAGAAATGCCCAATTCTAAAGCGATATCGTATATAGTAGCTCTTTTTTTCGTCATGAATAGGTTAATTAAAACAAAGATAACAAATCGAATAACATCAGATAATGGAAATAGATATCGATAATATCTAAAAAAATCAATCATTGATAGTCAGGTGTTTATAATTTATACACACGCTTTGAATGTAATTATGGAAATCGATTTCTGTAATTACATATATTTGTTTTAAATCAGAATTTACTCCTGGTTTAAACCTATTAACCAAATATGGCGTATGAAATATTTTTTAACTAAAAGCAGAGGTCACTCTGCTGTCGATATCGTACAGCTGCGGTCTTTCAGATGGTTCGTACCTTACCTGGCTATTATTTTATTATTTCTCTTTTTTCCACCCGCTGCACATGCCCAACAAAAGATTGCCGGCAAGGTCACGTCTGCTACTGAAACCTTGATAGGTGCTACAATTGAGGGATTGGGTTATTTTGACCTTAAAAGATGGCAGATTGCCGCTGAAGTATTGAATAATGTTAAAGACGGCTTACTTCCCTATAAAATCAAGTTAAGTACAATTTTATACTATTTAGATAACAATTAACTAATAAATCCTTAATTTTTTATCATGATAAAAAAAATCTTCATCACTATCTTCTTGGGATACGGGCTTATATCGACCGTATTTGCACAACAGAATCTGCAACTTTGGTATAAACAACCCGCCACAACCTGGACGGAAGCTTTACCATTGGGCAATGGCCGCTTAGGCGCGATGGTCTTTGGAAAGGTGGATGAAGAAATTATCCAACTCAATGAAAGTACGCTATGGTCAGGTGGCCCTGTTAAAACAAATGTAAATCCCAATTCGCCATCGTATCTACCTCAGGTAAGAGAGGCTTTACTAAAAAACATGGATTATCCTGCCGCATTAGAACTTAACAAAAAGATGCAAGGTCTATATTCTCAGTCCTATTTGCCTCTTGGCGATTTGATCATTAAGCAAAAGTTTAAAAATGGCTCACCCTCATCTTATTATCGGGATTTAAATATTCAGGATGCCATTACGACCACAAGGTTTAAAGTAGATGGAACATCATTTACCCGTCAGGTATTTGTATCAGCACCTGATCAGGTTATTGTCATCAGGCTTACTGCAGATAAACCCAAACAACTCAGCTTTAAAGTTGGAACCAAAAGCCTGTTGAACTATGAAAATGTGGTTGTGAATGAAAATGAGATGGTCATGAAAGGTAAGGCGCCATCAAATGTTGACCCCAACTATTATAATCCAAATAAGGAACCGGTTAAGTATGAAAAACCAGGTTCATTTAATGGCATGCGTTATGAGTTAAGAGTGAAGGCTTTGAGTAAGGATGGAACTATTCAAACAGATGAGAATGGAATTGATGTTAAAAATGCTTCGGAAGTATTGCTTTTGCTTTCTGCTGCAACTAGTTTTAATGGCTTTGATAAATCTCCTGACCTGGAAGGTAAAAATGAAAGTAAACTGGCACAGCAATACCTGAATGCTGCAACACCAAAGCCGTTTGCAAACTTGTTGAAAAACCATTTATCCGATTATCATAAATATTTCAACCGAGTAACTTTTAGCTTAAAAAACAATCCCGTCAACACAAATTTCTTATTGCCTACTGATGAACGATTAATAGGTTATACTAAAGGTGCGCAAGATCCAGGATTAGAAACCTTATATTTTCAATATGGTCGTTATCTGCTTATATCCAGCTCCAGGCCTGGCGGCACAGCGGCAAATTTACAGGGAATTTGGAATAAAGAATTGCGAGCACCCTGGAGCTCCAATTACACCATCAACATTAATACCCAAATGAACTACTGGCCGGCCGAAGTTACTAACCTATCCGAAATGCATGAACCATTATTTGACCTCATAAAGGGTCTTGCTAAAACTGGAAAAACAACAGCTAAGGAATTTTACAATATGAATGGCTGGGTAGCCCATCACAATTCTGATATCTGGGCACTTTCAAATCCTGTTGGCGATAAAGGCCATGGAGATCCCAAGTGGGCTAATTGGGCAATGGGTGGAAACTGGTTAAGTCAGCATTTATGGGAACATTACCAATTTACAAGAGATAAAAAATTTCTCAAAGAAACTGCCTATCCATTAATGAAAGGAGCTGCGCTTTTTACACTCGATTGGTTGGTGGAAGATAAAGACGGATATTTGATTACAGCACCTTCTACATCTCCAGAAAATGATTTTATTTATGATAAGGGCAAAAGGGCAGGCATATCTATAGCCACTACGATGGATATGTCTATTATCTGGGATTTATTTACTAACCTGATTGATGCCTCAAATGAACTTGGTGCAGATCAGGATTTCCAGAAATTGCTGATAGAGAAGAAAAAGAAATTATATCCGCTCCATATCGGACATCAAGGAAACCTGCAGGAATGGTATAAAGATTGGGAAGACGTGGAACCACAGCATCGCCATGTTTCTCACCTGTTTGGTCTTCATCCTGGAAGGCAGATATCCCCAATCAACACGCCTGAATTTGCGAATGCAGCAAAAAAAACACTAGAGGTACGTGGAGATGATGGCACAGGCTGGAGTAAAGCCTGGAAGATAAATTTTTGGGCCAGACTTCTGGATGGAAACCATACCTATAAACTACTCCGCCAATTGTTAAAAGCGACAAACGTCACCACAACAGAAATGTCTAAAGGTGGAGGTACTTATCCTAATTTATTTGATGCACATCCACCCTTTCAGATTGATGGTAATTTTGGTGGTACAGCAGGAATAGCAGAAATGCTTATACAAAGTCATTTGAATGAAATACATCTTCTACCAGCCATCCCCGATACCTGGAGTCAGGGAGCGGTAAAGGGACTTAAAGCCAGAGGTGGTTTTGAAGTGTCTATGAACTGGAGTAATAACAAATTGACCTATGCAGAGATAAAATCGCTTGCAGGAAATACATGCAAAATAAGAACGGGTATTCCTGTAAAAGTCAAAGGACTGAGCCTTAAGACTGAGTTTACAAAAAATGGCTACGTGATGTCTTTTCCCACACAAAAAGGAAAGAAATACGAGCTAATAGCGCTGTAGTTTAATTACAGGGTACTTACGTCACATAACATTAACTTATTTTATCATGGCTTTACCTGCTGGTTTCATAATGAAAAATATGGATATAAAATTGGAATCATAACAGATTTAATCTTATTCGCGTTGGGTTGCTTCTTATTTGTTCCTGCTGCAAACACCAAGCATTACGATTTCTTCCTGGTGGCATTGTATGCGGCCATTAATATACTGTCGTGTTTTGTTGCCATTTCAGCACATGGAATGATAACCGTATATGCTGTAATCTTCTTGTTTGGATGGAAGGGACATAAACTAGTAAAAGCCTATGCCGATCAAGGAGGGATTACCGTATTTGATACTGCCGGTAGCAGCCGAAAAACTGGCATTGGAAGAGATTAAGAAGCTAATTGTAAAATACAAAGCCTTTACATACATTTATCTACTACTCATAAAATATGTGTGAATACACGATTAATGGCAAGCATCTGATAATTTTTTCAACTTAAAAATAAATGAAAAAAATAACAACAAAAGCAAAGCAAATATTTTTAATGATTGGAGCTACAATAACATGGTTCGCTATTGGACTTCAATTTTATCTTATTATTCTTAATAGGGTAGAAGCAGTGCCAGAAACAATCGTTAGGTTTTTTAGTTTTTATACCATCCTTACTAATATTCTTGTTGCTTTGTGTCTTACGGTTCTTTTGTTGAAGCCGAATTCTCGCTGGGGTAATTTTTTTTCACGACCAAATGCGTTAACCGCTATAACAATTTATATTGCCGTTGTTGGAATATTATACAATTTAATTTTGCGACAAATATGGAACCCTGAAGGGTTTCAGCGAGTAGCGGATGAACTACTCCATGTGGTTATTCCTTTACTGTTTATTTTGTATTGGTGTATATTTGCGCCAAAAGCTGGATTGGGATGGAAAAATGCTTTTCCCTGGCTTATTTATCCTCTTATTTATGCGATTTACATTTTATTTCGTGGTGCATTATCTGGATTTTATCCTTATCCATTTATTGATGTAAATGCCCTTGGATATAATACAGTGCTTTTAAACAGCGTTGGTTTATTTATTGGATTCTTCTTACTATCACTATTGTTTATTGCAATTACAAAAGCGGTGAGTCGGAGGAACGCTAATACTTGAGTAACCTTTTGTATGATTTTATTTTGGTGTTCGTCATAACAAAGTATGTCATGCCTGGGATAACGATAGAAAAGGGCAGATAGGTATCCCTACATGCAGGATGCGACGTACCTTACCTGAGTTTTGGCTGTAAGCGTATCTTTAAACCATTTGGTGATATCACCTTTTAGCCTTATATCCATTAAATGGTCATAATAGAGGCTTCTATTAAGTTGCAGGAAATCAGATAAGTATAATATTGGTTGTTTTGGGATTCCCTTAGAAACAAGGTACAAAAAGATCATTAATCTTCCAACCCCACCATTTCCATCCAGAAATGGGTGAATGGTTTCAAACTGTTAATGTATCAGGGCAATCTTCAAAAGATCAGGATAGTAATTGAGTTCATAATTCGCAAATTTTTCAATGTCCGACATTAGTTCTGCAATAGAAGAATGCCATAGGAAGAAGTATGTGGTTTGAAAACTAGCGCAATAACAGTAAATCATGTAAATTGCCCAAAATGATTTATGAGTACAAATAACGTAATTCCAGAATACCAAAGTTTTAATGAATTCTATCTTCAACAGGTGATTCCTTACAAACAATTGAATCCAACTCATATTAGATTAGATGGTAAGATTTTAGGATCGTCAAGGAACGTTTCCGCATACTTCTGGTATCTGAACAAAAAATGGAAAGTTGATGCTGATACGCATATCGATCGACTGAAGTTGGCATTTTATAAGTCAGAAACTACCGCTGAGCCTTTTTCAATAAAACAAACCAGGGATAAAAAAGGGGAATGTTTGGTAATCAAAGGACAACCTTTAAGAGACAAGAAGTTTTATATTTACAAAGCGAGCAAAGAATAGCGGAAGAACGTGGTCATCAGGAAAAGTAAGTGCTAAACCCGGCGAAATTGTAGTAAATAGCAAATGAATTAAGAAGAAGGAGAATTTTAATAAATTCCAGGCTAACCTAAAAGAAGCACTTCATAAAAACTGGACAAGAACTTGTCCATGAATGCTCATCCCACTGACCATGACATCCTAACTTATGAAGGGATGCACCTTGTTTAAGATTACGGTTATGGATCAGGTCTCTCTGGTTAACAGAGGGGATTGCTGGTTTCATTTGTTGATGTAGATTTTTTCTCTCTATTTCGTCATCGGGTTCGAGGCCTTTTTTATTACAGAAACAAAGCGGAATCTCCTAAATAAAGTGGTATAAGAAAACAACATCACCCGTATAGGCAGGTTTCTTTTGGTCTTTGATATTTAATGTTGCTTCAATTACAACTTTGGTAGTTCCTCTTAGGTTTGCGATAGCTTTAAGTTTTGCCTTTAGCTGTACTTCATTATCAACTAAAACGGGTTGCCCGAATTTAAAGTTCTCAATTCCGTAATTGATCTCCATTTTGATATTGCGCACTTCCGCAATCTGTTTCCATAAATAGGGAATCAAAGATAATGTTAGATAGCCGTGGGCAATAGTTGCTTTAAACGGTCCTTCACGTTCTGCTTTCTCTTTATTAACGTGAATCCATTGGTGATCCAATGTGGCGTCAGCAAATTGATTAATTTGATTCTGGTCAATCGTATGCCATTGGGAAAGACCTATTTCCTTTCCTAGATGCGACTCATACTCTTCAAAGTTGTTTATTATTATCATATTCTTTTTATCACTTTAACTATATGCTCAGACCGAGCAACAAATTTCAATCCAAATTAGCTCTGGCAGTTCTTTCGGCTAAGCTGTTCTAAAAGTAAAAAAAGCCAGCAGAATTCCCTGCTAGCTTTTGCTTTTATTTTAAATAAATTTCAATATTCTTTATATTAGCCATCAAACTTATCTATCCCGAACTCGGGAAGGCTTTTCTTAATGCTTCCGCCTCACCGGCTGTAAGTTTTGAAACACTACCGTGGCGGGCATCTGGCGGTATAGAAATCTTCTCTATAATTTTCCAGTTCATTAGGTCTTTTGATCTAGAGATTCCATACCTATCAGCCATGGGATAGTCGTATAGTAATAGCCATCCTGATGTGAAAGGGTCTTTCATCACACTTGGACCCTCTGTTATTGTCGGTGCGATCTGTCCCTTATTTAATGGGCCGCTATAGATTTGGTAAGGACCTTCAATTTTATTAGAAGTCGCTACTCTTATTCCCCTTCGCTCTCCTGTTTTAATCCCGAATTCTTCTTCTTTATGAAATAGATAATATATTTTACCATTCTTTATTAACGTGCCGTCAATTACTGAATATGGAGGGTTGAACAGTACTTTCGCTGTTGTAAATGTCTTCCAGTCTCTGGTTTTTGAATACCAAAGTCTACTTTTTTTCCAACCGGCATCCTCGAATGTAGAAGACCAGAATAGCGTGTATTCCTTTGTCGCTTCTTCGTAATAAAACTCTGGTGCCCAAATGTTGTTAACCAGGTTGCCAGATTCATTTTTCACCTCTTTCATGAGGTAAAGAGATTGCTCAAATTGCCAATGAATCAAATCTTTTGAAGTTGCGAAGGTGCAACTTGGACCATATTTTTTACGGGCATCCGCATCACGACTCCCACCTGTTGCTACCAATCGCCATAATCCATCTGACCCGCGGCTTATAAACTGGTCACGAACAAACTGGTCCCAAATAGGTTTATTGTCGTTCAAAGGGGTCCAATTCCTCCCATCTATGGACAGTGCGATATGCAGCTTTGCAATTAACATGGGGTCTGGTAATGGGACCTCTATTGTTTCGCCCTTTTCATTGATCTCTATTCTTGTTGGGTAGCGCTGACGAAAATAAGTTAGCATCCAAACGTCTTTTTTGCTATTCTTGAATTGTGAATAAGCCGGTTTAATTCCTATAAGGAGTAGCAAAAGCGGGATAAATCCTAGAAAAGGTAAAGGAGTTGATCTGGTCATATCTTAGGTAAAAGTAAAGTTGAGTAATTAATATTAATTGCCAAAGCAAACAATCATTGCATATGATGGTATATAAATATACATTTAGTCTTAAATAATTTTTTATGAAACTTAAACATGCTTTGATTTTATTGTTGTTGGCAGGAATATCGGCCAGCCAGGCACAAATGGTAACTCCGGAAAAAGTTAAAGTTAAAGGTGGAGAGCTTGTGATCCAACCGATTACGCATGCGACCTTAGTCTTGACTTACCAAAAAAAGAATATTTATGTAGATCCAACTGGTGGCGCGGAAGCTTTTAAAGGACTAGCTGCCCCAGATATTATTCTAATTACTGACATCCATGGTGATCACTTTGATCTTAAAACCATTCAGGCAATTAATACCAATAAGGCTGTGTTTATAGTCCCTCAGGCTGTGGCTGACAAACTACCTGCTACGTTGGATAAGCAGAAGCTCGTAATCTTAAATAATGGCGATAAGATTATGCAATTGGGAATGTCTATCGCTGCGGTTCCAATGTACAATCTTCCGGGAGCACCAAATGCTAACAACCATACTAAAGGACGAGGCAACGGGTATATTTTAGTAATAGGAGGCAAAACGATTTACATTTCCGGAGATACAGCCGATACCCCGGAAATGCGCGCTTTGAAAAATATTGATATCGCCTTTGTTTGTATGAACCTACCCTATACAATGGACGTGAATTCTGCTGCGGAAGGTGTACTGGCTTTCAAACCTCAAGTTGTTTATCCCTACCACTATCGCGGACAAGATGTAAACAAGTTTAAAAGTCTGGTAAATGCTGGTGATAAAAACATTGAGGTAAGGTTGCGCAACTGGTATCCTGAGGCGAAGTAGCTAATAGGAGCTATTGCTTGTTAGCAAATAATAACGGCGTTCGTCAAAAAGCTAAAAATACTATATTTAGTGATTGGGATAGATTAAATAATCATCAGTAATTCATGTAGTTAATGCTTAAAATACGCTTGCTCGTTTTGCTTGGAGTTTTCCCCGCATTTATTTTTGCCCAACAACAGGCTCAGATAGATTGTTTAGCGAAACTGCTGACAAAGGCAAGTACTCAAGGTATAAAAAAAGTGACGGGATATGCTTCGCAAGCTAGATTGCTTTCTGAAATGCTTAAATATCCACGGGGGGAGGATAACGAGATCAGTGTTATGATTGAAGATAATGGTATTGGTTTTGATCAAAGCAGTAAAGATTTTTCTAACGGCATTGGCTTAAAGAATATACAAATCAGAATAGAGTATTTGAAGGGAACTGTCGACATCTCTTCTGAGCCCGGAAAAGGTACGCTTGTCGCTCTTTATGTTCCATTAGAATCTTAAATTTGGCTCATGATAGATTTGTTCCACATGGGCTCAATTGAGGATGAAAACCTGCTCCCAAAAGATGGTGTCGTTAATTATTATGGAAAAGTAATGTCCTTAGCTCACTCAAATATTTATTTGCAGAAGTTGATGGAAACCATTGCCTGGAAACCTGATGAAGCCGTTATTTTTGGCAAGCACATCTTTACGAAGAGAAAGGTAGCCTGGTATGGCGAAAGCGAGTTCAAATACACGTATTCCAAAACTACAAAGCAGGCCCTAGTATGGACTCCTGAACTATTAGAACTGAAAGTATTGATTGAGCATAAAACAGGTGAAACATTCAACTCATGCCTTCTGAACTTATACCATAACGGCGATGAGGGAATGGCATGGCATAGCGACGGGGAAAAAGATCTTAAAAGGAATGGCGCAATTGGATCGCTCAGTTTTGGCTCCGAGCGTAAGTTTTGTCTTAAGCATAAAATAACTAAAGAAACAGTATCGTTGACGCTGGAAAATGGGAGTCTTTTGGTGATGAAGGGGGAGACCCAATCTCATTGGTTACATAGATTGCCACCAACAAGGCTTGTGTCCAAGCCAAGGATCAATTTAACCTTCAGAACAATAACTGATTAGTCATAAGGTGCAACTTGAAAAAGGACTGAAAATTCATTAGATTTGCAATAACACAACTAAATAAAACCTGTATGTTTCAATTCAGATATGCAAAAATATACGCTGGTATATTCTTTGCCATATGTATCTCAATCGCGCTTTACGCCTGTAAAGCCGTTGCTCCAAAATCAGCCGCTGCTAATAACGAATCAAATCCTCAAACGATGAAAGCCGCCAGAATATTAGTGTTTTCAAAGACTAAAGGCTTCTACCATTCTTCTATTCCAGAAGGCATTAAGGCGATAATGAAGCTTGGTGTCGAAAATAAATTTCAGGTCGATACTACTAAAGATGCCAAATACTTTGTGGACGATAGTCTAAAGAATTACAGAACTGTAATATTTTTGAGCACAACGGGCAACATTTTGAACTCTGATCAGCAAGTTGCATTCGAAAGATATGTTGAAGCCGGCGGAGGTTTTGTTGGGATTCACGCTGCGGCGGATACAGAGTATGACTGGCCATGGTATAACAGGTTGGTTGGAGCGTATTTTTTAAGTCACCCAGGTAATCCAAACGTCCGCAAGGCAACGATAGAAGTGAAAGATACCACTCATATACTGACTAAAGGCTTGCCGAAAAGGTGGGAAAGAACTGATGAATGGTATAATTATAAAAGTATTCAGGAAGACCTCAAAGTCTTGGCGAGGTTGGACGAAACCACTTATGAGGGTGGAGAGAATGGAGACAATCATCCGATAGCATGGTACCATGATTATGATGGTGGTCGCGCATTTTATACAGGTGGAGGCCATACTGATGAAACATATAAAGAGCCACTTTTCTTGAATCATTTGCTTGCTGGAATCAAATATGCAATTGGAAATAATACGTTACTAGACTATTCGAAGGCCTACGCGGTTAAGAAACCGGAAGACAACCGTTTTACTAAAACTATTTTATCAGACGACTTGAATGAACCAATGGAGCTTGCTGTTGCCCCAGATGGGCGCGTCTTCTTTATTGAAAGAGCGGGAAACTTTTATGTTTTCAACCCAGAGGATAAAAAAACAACTCTTGTATATAAATTCCCTGTCACAGCAGTCGATAAGTACCTGAATGGGCTACTTGGTATGACAATTGATCCGAATTTTGCTACTAACAATTATTTATATTTCTTCAATACAGCTGGGCCAAACGACAAGCTCAGACAACATATTTCGAGATTTAAAATAAGCAAAGATAATCAGCTTGATCTAAAGTCCGAAAAAGTGATTATCGAGATTCCTATCGAGGCTGAAGTAAGTGCGCATACAGGTGGGTCTATGGCCTGGGACAAGCATGGTAACCTTTTTATTTCTACCGGAGACAATACGGTACCCTTCGAGTCTGAAGGTTTCGCCCCTATCGATCGAATGGCTAACCGGGTAAACTATACAGCGGAACGATCTGCTGCCAACACGAATGACCTTAGGGGAAAAATACTACGCATACATCCGGAAGCAGACGGTAGCTATACGATTCCGGAAGGAAACCTGTTTCCAAAGGGCATGACACTAACCCGCCCAGAAATTTATGTTATGGGTTGTAGAAATCCCTATCGCATTTCTGTAGATCCGGAAACGTCTACGGTCTACTGGGGAGAAGTTGGTCCGGATTCTGGAACTGATGGAAAGCAAGGACCTAGAGGTTATGATGAATTTAACCAGGCTAAGTTGGCAGGAAACTTCGGCTGGCCTTATTTTGTTGGAGACAACAAGCCGTATATGCAGTACGATTTTGCCACCAAAGTAGTCGGTGCACCTTTTGATGTAAGTGGCCCGGTTAATAACTCGCCATATAACACCGGACTTAAAAAGCTTCCTGCTCCGCATAAACCTATGGTATGGTATCCATATAATCGCTCTGATCAGTTTCCTATGCTGGGTCAAAGCGGCCGCTGCGCCATGGGTGGACCGATGTATCACTTTGACGCAAAGTTGAGTTCAGGCACGAAGTTTCCTGAATATTATGACAAAGGGTTGTTTGTTTATGATTGGATGCGGAACTGGGTGTTCGTATTAAGGATGGATGAGAATCAAGATTACAAACGTATGGAACCCTTCATGGAAACAAATGGGGATTTTAGACGTCCGGTTGATATTGAGATTGGTCCGGATGGCACTTTTTATATGTTAGAGTATGGTGCTGTATATGGCATTGATAATGTAGATGCCCGACTGGTTCGAATAGATTACAATGGTGGGAACAGAGCTCCGGTGGCGAAACTTATAGCTAAAGATACAGTGGGCTTAGCCCCTTATAAAGTAGCATTCAGCTCTAAAAGTTATGACAATGACGATGAAGATAAGTTGAGCTATCAATGGTATTTTGATGGAAAGACGGTTGGTTCTGTAGTGCAAAACCCAACACATACCTTTACTGAGAATGGAATCTATAACGTGAGATTGGAAGTTAGAGATGCGGCGGGTTTGGTAGCAAAAGACAATGTACAGGTTAAAGTAGGTAATACATTTCCGGATGTAACCATCAGTACACCTAATAACAGTTCATTCTTTTTCCCGGGTGTTCAGAATCTCAATTATAAAGTTGTTGTGAAGGATAATGAGGATAAAGTTATTGATCCAAAGAAGGTAAAAGTTAATCTTGATTTTATTGCAAAAGTAGAAAGCAATACGTCTTTAGTTGGACACCAAGAAATTACGCCCAGCTATAATTTCGGACAAGCGTTAATCGCAAAAAGTGATTGCAAAGCTTGTCATCAGGTGAATGCTAAATCTGTAGGCCCCTCCTTCCTGCAGGTTGCCAAGCGTTATCAAGGGCAGAAAACTGCCGTGGCTAAATTAGCGAATAAGATCATCGTTGGTGGTGGTGGTGTTTGGGGAGAACACTCGATGAGTGCACATCCGCAGATCTCGAATGATGATGCCACAGAGATTGTGAAATATATATTATCCTTAGGTATTACAAAAGACAATACGTCTTTGCCTCAGCAAGGAATCGTTGCGCTGAACAAGCACACTGCATTGCAAGACCAAGGTAGATATGTGCTATCAGCATCCTACACTGACAATGGAGGAGCAATTACTCCTTTGACTAAAAAGGAGACTATTGTGCTACGGCCGGCAAAAGTTCAGGCTGAAGATGCAGACTTAATCAAAAATGCTAACAAAAGCAGCACTAATGTGGGAAGTATTCACAATAAGTCTTATTTTGTTTTCAGGGGTATTGATCTTAAAGGTATCGGTAGCTTAAGTTACTTTTACGCCTCTTTAAATCAGTCGGGTTTGATAGAAGTTCGGATGGATTCTCCGAAAGGCGAGGTAGTCAGTAAAATAGAGTTCAAACCAACTGGTAATTGGGACAACTACAAAACGCTTACTGCTCCTTTGACTGCGGTTACTGGAAAGCATGATTTGTATTTTATTTTTATTAAGGATGCAAAGCCAAATAATGACCTTATTAGTGTGGATTATATTAATTTCAACAAGGTAGGAAATTAGTGAACTGAAGCTGGTTGGTGTTTCTCTTTATGGAAATTTTCCATTACAAGAATCGCGGCACCAATCAGCTCTGCATCAAATCCAATTTCGGAGATAATTATATCTGTTTCACTAGAAAGCCTGGGAATACAATATTTATTTAGGGCTTGCTGGATAGGAGCCAGAAGTAGTCTCCCAACTTTAACACCTCTTCCGCTTATTACTATGGCCTTAGGATTCATGATGTGTATAAGAATGGAAAGACCGCGACCAATTTTGTATCCAGCTTCTGAAAGCAATTCTATAGCAAATTGATCCCCCTTGTTTGCCACATCCATCAAAGCATCTCCTGCGTCAACCTTCGATCTTTCATCAAATCCCCGAAAGCTGGAGATACGGCCGCTTTTAATTCCTTCCAAAGCCTTTTCTGCTACTGCAAGTAGAGAAGCTTCGGCTTCAAGACAGCCTTGCTTACCACAGGAGCATAGTGCACCTTCTTCCGTAATTGGAATGTGACTAAATTCCCCTGCGAAACCTGAATGGCCTCTGAAGAGTTGTCCGTTAATAATCATACCGAGACCAATACCCCAGCTTAAATTAATAACCATCACATCTTTAATATCTTTAGCCACCCCAAATTTGAGTTCGGAAAGTGCGATGAGACTGCTGTCGTTGTCGATAAAAACAGGTAAACCGATCGCATCAGAGATATGTCCTGTTAAGCTCTCTTCAGCGGCGTCTAAATACGTATGATTAACGCCTTCATTAATATTGACAAAGCCTGGCATTCCGATACCCACGCCAATTAACTTTTCTTTATCAAGGCTATGTTTTGCAATATGATCTACGATTATCTTCGTGAGTGAGGCTAGAGAGTTAACGTTATTTAAAAGCTTAAGCTCAAAAATTTCTACAGGTGTAATATAATTGTTGAGAAGATCAACCGTAACTATTCGTGTAGAAAGCTGATCCATTGCGACTGTAACTATAAATAGCCTATCGGATTTTACGGCATACATTAATGGTCTCCTTCCCCCGCTTGACGGAGCGTAGCCTTGTTCAATTACCAATCCCATTTCAATTAAATGGTTTAGCGACTTGGTAACCAGTGGTATACTTTTATCTATTTTGGAGCTCAACTCTGCGCATGACATTACAGTGCCATAATAAAGTTGCTGAATAATTTCAGCGTACAGCTTTGAGTTCTTCTTGTTGGTGTTAAACACTCTGATGGATTTAAATAAAGATGCAAAAATATGCATTAGGTTTATAAAGACTGTTAACTTTAATAAAAAGAATTACCCTTAACTAGTGATTTTTCTGCTAACTAGACAAACTTAATTGTTTATTTAAATATCTTATTTAATCTTATTAATTTATTTTTAAAGTTCCATATTAATTTTATTAGTTTTGAGATAGGCAGAGGTCTATGAACCAGCTATTTACAGTAGACTATCGAAATAAGCTTTTTAGAACCAGAGCGCTAAGTTTGTTGAAATCGTTGGTATATGCTATTTCGATAGTGCTGTGAATCGGGCTGATGGAGAAAAGAAACATTCGTTTAAAAATTTAATACCTTGCTGAGGTAATTCTTAACTATGAAAAAGTCCCTGCTTTTTATCCTTGTTTTAATTTTAACCAAAGTTTCCTATTCCCAAAAGCGATCATCTTTTGATGCCAGAGGCCTGAAAGTAAGCTGGGAAACGGTGGAGAATAATTATAAGGAAACAAAGGAAACCTATTCAAAATTGACCTTGACCAATATTAGTAAAGAGTTTTTTCCCGCAAGCGGATGGACGCTTTATTTTAATGCACCAAACCTTAAAAGTCTTAATGAAACAGGAGGCTCAGTTAAGGTTGAGCTGATCAATGGGGATTTCTTTAAAGCTAGACCGGAGAGGATATTCAAGGGATTGGGATCAGGTAAATCTATAGTTATTCCATTACTCTCAAGAGACCTTATCAAGAGAACCGATTTCCCGAGAGGATTTTATGTCGTATTTAGTTCCAGGCCTTCCAACGCGATTCCTGTAATTTATGAAGCGCTAACGGCTATAGACTACAGCAGACAACAGCAATTGATTGCGGAAAAAAATTATCAGGAGAATGACGAGATCGAAGACATTCCTCTATCATTATTGCCACCTATATTCCCTAGTCCTTCGAGCATCAAGAATACTAAAGATATTTTCAATCTGAATAAACTGACGAAGATAATCACCGACCCAGCATTTGGCCCCGAGGCAGCGTACCTAAATGACGAGTTTGAAAAGCTTTTTACCTTCAAGCCGCTACCTGGGACTACGGAAAAGCAAAACGTAATTATTTTACAAAAGCTTTCTTTACCGTCTAAAGAGGCATATAAACTACAGGTTACTTCAAATGAGATTATAATAGGAGCTTCTGGCAAAGAAGGTTTGTTTTATGGAATTCAATCCTTAAAGAACCTATTTCCCATCTCAATCTGGTCGACTAAACAGGATGCTATAGCGATCCCTGGAATATCAGTCAGTGATGCACCACGCTTTCCTCACCGTGCCTTTATGATGGATATTGCCCGTAACTTTCAGGGTAAAAAGGCAATACTTAAGGTCATTGAAATGATCTCGTTTTACAAGCTAAATGTGCTCCATTTGCACCTTAATGATGATGAAGGCTGGAGGATAGAGATTCCAGGTTTACCTGAGCTGACTGATGTTGGCTCCAAGAGAGGCCACACACTTAATGAACAGGAAAACCTGATACCTTCTTATGGATCGGGACCGACTGTTAACGCCAATTCAGGAAGCGGCTTTTTAACAAGAGCTGATTATCTCGAGATATTGGAATATGCAACAATACGACATGTGGAAGTTATTCCGGAGTTTGAGACCCCAGGACACGCCCGTGCAGCAATAAAATCTATGGATGCCCGCTATGAAAAATTGCTTAAATCTGGAGATAAGACCGGTGCTGAACAATATTTATTGCGTGATCTAAATGACGCTTCAGTGTATAGATCTGTCCAGGGCTGGAACGATAACGTAATAAATCCGGCACTACCCTCAGTCTATAAGTTTATTGAGAAGCTGGCAGACGAAATGATCGCTGTTTATAAAGAAGCAGGCGCCCCATTAAACACCATACACTTTGGTGGTGATGAAGTGCCAGCAGGCGTTTGGGAAAAGTCTCCTGCCGTAGCTAATCTCTTGAAAATAGATGCCAGCGTAACATCTGTCGATGAGGTTTGGAATTACTACTTTAAAAACGTCAACAGAATATTGAAAGCGAGAAACTTGTTTCTTTCAGGATGGGAAGAAATCGGTTTAAAGAAAGAGATGGTAAATGGGCAAAAGCAAATGGTTTTGGACCCACGGTTTGCCGGGGAAAACTTCCACGCAAACGTATGGAATAACCTAAATCCTAATGAAGACCTTGCGTATAAGCTTGCGAATGCCGGATACAAAGTTATATTGACAAACGTAACCAATATGTATATTGACCTTGCCTACAATAAAAATTTTGAGGAGCCCGGACAATATTGGGGTGGTTTTGTTGACGTAGATAAATTGTTCCGCTTTAATCCTTTTAAGCTTGATCAGCCTGCCAATAAAGAGGTTTTAACGGAGAAGGGTAAACGCAATATTATTGGGTTGCAGGCGCCGTTGTGGAGCGAGATAATAACTACCGAGGGTCAGCTGGAATATTTGATGTTGCCTAAATTATTGGGTCTTGCCGAACGCAGCTGGTCACCCACTCCAGATTGGGCAACGCAAACTGATGTTAAAAAGGTTTCTTCATCCTATCAATATGCATGGTCAGAATTTCTCAATGTGATTGCTAAGAAAGAACTTCCAAGATTAGATTCCTATGCTGGTGGTTTCCGCTATAGAATTCCTATGCCGGGTCTGATTATGGAAGAGGGTAAGGTCTTGGCAAACGTGCAGCTCCCTGGTTTTGAGATACGCTACACAACAGATGGCACTGAGCCCGGTAAAAGCAGTAAACTGTATGTGGAACCAGTTGCAGATGCAAAAAATCTATCATTCAGGGTATTCAATGCTTCGGGCAGAGGAGGTAAAACTATCAAGTTTCTAAATGGAGAAAAGGAAGGCGTAAAATAAGGACGAACTCACTATCTTCGTTATATGTCCTCACACCACATCGTTCGCGAAAAGCAGGAGCCCGCTTTATATATACACTGTCTGGGTAATTTTGATGAAGAATATCTTGGTCAGCTACTAGAGTGGAGTCCTTCATTGATCGTTAGCTCCTCTGAATTTGAGAAGGTTCTTAGTCTTGGACTCAAGGTTGATATAGTTGTAAACCCAATAGAATCCCATAGTTTTCAAGAAAATACCAGGCTAATCAATACCGGCAACAACGATATGATCTCAGTTCTGGATTATTTAATTACAGAAGGGTATCCAGCGGTTAATTTGATTGATGGAAGTGCTGAATTTCACACTCTGCAAAACTATATTCCACAAATAAATATTGTTGTTTTTACGGAAACGCAGAAGGCTTATGCGATAAAATCTGGTTTCAAAGTCTGGAAGCCATCTGGAACAATATTCAATGTCTTTGGAGCTATGGAATTTGCGCATACCAATCTGTTGACGATTAAAGAAGGCGAATTTGAGGTCGCCCATGATGGCTTTGTAGAATTTACATTCAGCTTTCCGTACTTATTTGTTAGCGAAACTTTATGATTATTTTAAGAAAAGCAAAAGAAGAAGATGTTGAGGTTATCCAGCATATCGCTAACAATACCTGGTACGATACCTACGGCAGTATTCTCACACTAAAACAAATTGAATACATGCTCGATAAAATGTACAATAAAGGTATGCTCCTTTCGCAATTGCAGGAAGGTCATACTTTTTTAATTGCTTCAGAAAACCAGAATGACATCGGTTTCATGAGTTTTTCATTGACAGATGCTGATAAAAATGTTTACAAACTTCACAAGCTGTATGTGCTTCCATCAGCTCATGGCAAAGGTTTAGGCAAACTATTGATGAATGAAGTCTACAGCATCGCCAAGAATGAAGGAGGAGTTTCTCTGGAATTAAACGTTAACAGAAGTAATAAAGCTGTCGATTTTTATAAGCACGCAGGTTTCCAAATAAAAGAAACCGTCGACCTCGATATTGGCGGCGGTTTCTTTATGAATGACTATGTGATGGAAAAAGCCATCTAATTAATTTTAATTGCTAAGTTTTGGAATTCTCATCGGCGTATCACTTCCTTTCACGATCGTGACAGCGCTTTTTGCTATTCCTCTTATCGTTGATAGGATATTGTTTACATCTAATGAGCTAAATTCATCTTTAACGGTATGGTAAAGTTTGTCTCCGTCAATCTGAACAGTGCTGATGGTATGGGCAGGAACGCCAAGTGCAGCTAAAGTAGCGTTGTCGCTTCTGTAGAATAATTGTTGAGAAGGATAAGGATCCGGATGGAAAGTGAACTCAGTGCCTTTAAGATTTTTTTGTAGAATGGCTCCAAAATCAGACTTTTCAAAACCGGTGATATAAGCTGTATTTGGACCAAACTTGCTGTCTTTTCCAATCATCTCAATATTAAACATGGCAGTGACATTGTCTGGATTCAGCTTCGAAGAAAAGTACTGCGATCCATAACCACCTATTTCTTCGGCGGTAAAGGCAACAAAGACCAGTGTGCGTTCATTGTTGTTTAACTTTTTGTAATATTTAGCTAGCGCAATCATGCCGGTAATTCCGGATGCATCATCATCAGCCCCATTAGCAATACTATCTTGCTCAACAGACTTGATTATCCCAAGATGGTCGTAATGGCCCGAGAAAACCACAATTTCTTTTGCCTTTGACTTACCGGGAATCATTCCTGCCACATTAAATAATGGCATATTAAGAAGTGTGTTCTTCAGCTCGATCTTATAGTCTGTAACCGACGTTGACTCGTCCAAAATGAATACGATAACATTCGGATTGCTGTTGATGTTCTTTTGATCTACAATGCTTCCCTGATCCAAGCGGACTTTGATCCTGTTGAAGTCGTCTGCTAAGCTTGGGTTAACCATGACAATTTGTTTCTTCCCACTACGAGATATTGGTCTGAATTGTTCCATGAAGGACTTTGATGCATCGAAATTGACCACAGGCGTGTTACTTGACTGATCAAATGATAGGCTTTCTGATGTATTTCCAGATACCATGACGTTGCTAGGATTGATTAGCTTGCCATTTATTGTAACCTTTGTCTCAGATGGTTTTAGTTGAATTTTTGAGAACGATTGTCTTAGCCCGTTTTCGTCAGTCAGTGGTTTTAATCCAATACTCTTGAACTCCGATTCAATGAACTTTGCAGCTTTGTCAATGCCTGGTGTGAAGGTTGCACGGCCTTGCATATCGTCGCTACTCAATGTTTTTATAAGTCTTTCTACGTATTCTTTGGAGATAATCTGTTCGATAGTTTGTGCGTATGTTTGATGACTGACAAAAAGTAACAGCACCAGATAGGTGATTTTTTTCATTTGTTAAGTAACTAGTATGTAGAATTAAATTTGTTTATACGCTGGGTTATTTCTGAGGAAACTCGGGTGTCGTGTACCCCGTCGATTACAGTCACGTCGTAATCTCTATCTTTATTAGATTCGTGGATTTGTGAGTCTTCCGTATTTTCAATAGAATGGTCGTATGGCCCCCTTCCGCTCATCAACTTTACAAATACCGGTAAGCATTCGAAAAAGACAAACAGCAGGCCAATGAATGTAATGGCCAAAGCGGTATTGGTATCCCTTGTACCATTGGTATTGAAACTTAATTGTCCCAATGCCCAGTTTCTATCTGCGAAGCCTGCAACAGAGGCAAGGCTATCCAATGTTTTGTCAGTAAATAGTTTTTCATTCATCAGTCCATCGAACTGTTTGCGGTCTAGAACAAAGCCTTCACGTCTTCTTAGCTCTAAAGACAGGGTGTCTAAATCCTTCTGACGTTGTTGGAGCTCCAGTTCTTTCCTTTTTGCATAGGGGCCGTAACCCAGAACCCCTGAAGTCTCCGTAGTTTTATTTCCAAAGATCTCGAAGTTTAGCTTCTGACGATCAGATTTTATGGCGCTTTCCAAGGAATCCCGTTGGATCTTAGTTTCGTTTAATTTACCGATCTCAATCTTGTATTTGTTGCCAAAGGCGAGGTTTAGGGTATCGATTTTTGAGCGTTGATTATTTAGATAGCTTACCTTTAAGCGCGCTCTGATCTCTTTATCGAAAATCTTTAATTCAAGAGGACGAGAGATGACCATCCCAATCATTATCGCAAGAAGAATCCTCGGAGTAGCTTGAAGGATTTGTTTGTCCGTACTGGCACTTTTGTTTATGCTCGACACAATGTATCTGTCCATATTAAAAATGGCAAGTCCCCAGATCAACCCGAAAAGAACGGCAAAAAACCAAGCTCCAGTACCGCCCTTAAAGACAAAATACATTGCGTAACCTCCTGACAACGTTGCGAACAAGCCTGTAAAAAATATCGTAGCCCCGATACCAAAATATTTATTCTGCTCTGTAGGATGCTTTTCCAGGGTTGGAATGTGTACACCAGAACAAAACCAAAAGAAACGCGATATTGAATTCATGATTGATTCCCAAATTTAGCAGAAGACCTTCTATTAAACGCCTGATCCACTTAGTTGTTACAGATTAGCCCCGGAATCCTTATCTTTACAGAAATCAAAATGATATGATAAAGGAAATAACTGTCGAAGAGCTTAAAAAGAAAATAGACAACAACGAAGATTTTCAGTTGATTGATGTTAGAGAGACTTTTGAGTACGAGACCTCCAATATAAATGGTGTAAATATCCCTTTAGGAGGCATTTTAATTGAGGCCGACAAAATCGAGAAAGATAAGCCTGTAATTATTCAGTGCAAAAGTGGTAAAAGAAGTGCTGCCGCAATAATGCAATTGGAACAGCAGTTTGGCTTAAAAAATCTATATAACCTTAAAGGGGGAATACTTGCATGGCAAAGTGCTTTTGATCCAGATATGCAGGTTTATTAGTCATGAAGAGAAAGATCGCATTAAATGTTTTTTATAATCTTGGACTAATTGTATCCATTTGTGGGATATTTTGGGCCTTCAAGAATCATAGCTATCTGGTTACAGCTTTATTTGTCGCAACAGCTGCATTTTTTCTTTATGTGAAGATCCAGCTGATAAAGGACATTAGAAGTTCGCTTAAGAATAAGGAAAAAGAGTTGTAGGAATTCCCTCTAGTCCGAGCCCTGGAAGTGTTGTTGGGATATATTTTCCGTCTGACATTTTCGGGTCTTTAAAAGGGTTGTTCGTTGTGAGCCATGGCCCATCCAGATCTGACCAGTCGCATAGTGGAGCGAGCGCTATCCCGGCCAACGTTGCGCAAGAAGTTTCGCTCATACATCCAATCAATATTTTCATGCCAAATGAGCGCGCCTTTAAGATCATCTGATGTGCTTCATACATTCCTGTACTTTTCATTATTTTGATGTTTATTCCATGGTAGGCCCCTACCAAGGAATCCATGTCTGCGAGTCGTTGCACAGCCTCATCTGCTAAAATTGGTATTGGACTTCTGCCTGTTAACCAGGCATTGCCCTCTCTGTCATTTTTATCCATGGGTTGCTCGATCAACAGGACGCCATTATCATGCAGCCAGTAGATCATGTCGATCGCTTGCGCCTTGTCCGTCCATCCTTGATTTGCATCCACGTAGAGTGGAAGGTCACTGACCGATCTGATTGTGTTGATGAGTTCCTTATCATTATCGCGGCCAAGTTTTATCTTTAATACTTTAAAGTCTTTCGCATAAGCCACCTTTTCACGCATCACTTCTGGTGTATCAATCCCTATCGTGTAAGACGTAAGAGGCATTTTCAGCGGATCAGAACCATAGACACTCATGCATGTTTTTTCAAGCATCTTTCCGTTAAGGTCATTCAAAGCAATATCAATAGCTGCTTTCACTGCAGGTTGGTAGGCACCAAGGCCATCTAAATATTCGTTAATCTCTTCAAAGTCAAATGGAAATTTGAATCTACTCCAGGCTACCTTTTGCAAAAAAAGCCCTGCAGTTTCAATACTTTCTCCCATGTATGGGACCATTGATGCCTCGCCAAAACCTTCATAACCTTCGTAACTGAGTTTTAATAGAATAATCGGAGTATTCGTTCTGGAGAATTTGGCGATAGAAAAGGAATGTTTTAATTCCAATAGGTATGGAGTGTAAACTGCTAGCATAGTAAAAACGTGTTTCCGTAATGCTAAAGTTAAAAAAATAGGGGCTGTAACCAATGTAAAAATAATATACCTAATATTGCTCTAGTAATGAATAGCACAATATACCAGCCCTTCCAAAACTTTGATTTTAAGTACCAGAACTGCTTTTTAAGTGGGGATACTTTTAGTTCCCCAGTAATAGAGATCCCTATTCTTCCTAAGTGGTTATTGGAAGTGGCTAATTTTAGTGGAGAAGAACAGATCAAGCTTCTTGATGAAAGTATTCGTAGCTACAATTCATTGACGGTTCCATGCAATGAAGAAGTTCTGGAGCGCTTTATTAATCCCTTGGAAGCCATTATCGAAGCTGCATTTACGGCGGGTTATGTTGGAGTCTCTAAGTTGGAAGAGGTTGATCTTTTCCGCTGGATTGGTAAGTTTATGTACGGGTTGTTATATGTTGAGATGCATGCCGCAGTAAAGCAACAACAGATTAGTGAAGATGGCATCAATATGTCACAAGGATTGATGCACAAATTCGGCAACCTCCATACCATGATCCAGGGCATCTATACCAACGTAGAGTTTGAAGATTTTAAACCTTGGTCTATAATCGTAGTTCCGCTGGAAGATAAAAACACGCCCTTCAGTTTCAGAGACGAGATCAATACGCTTACCTTTTCCCTAAAATTGAAAGACTTCGCCATCATTGCGGTTCTGCAGGATAATGGGACCAACAAAATATACCACGAAGAGATCTTAGAACAGATTCAAAATAAGCCTTTAACTGCACAACAGATCGAAGAGCTTACCGCTAGATTCTACTATTCGGCCTATTTATTTAACAGGCTACCAGAATATACCATTTTACCTGTGGAGGGATCAATCTATATCGATGCCATGCCACTAAGAGGTACAGTTAATAAAGCTTTGTTTGACCATTGGCAACACAAAACCTATGCTCAAGTTCTTCAGGATTTCTGGAAGCCATGGGGACATACTTTGTTTGAGATTATTAAGGACCCAACAAACCCAATCAGTTATTTCAACCCACCATCTTTACCGCCAACTACTTAGCCGATTTTGCTCATTACCTGTTTAATAAAAAACGGGATCACACCGGGCATTAAGAGTACAGTTAAGATCATACCTGATAGTGCGCCATAAAGGTGGGCATCATGGTTAATGTTATCTCTCGATTGTTTGGAGGCATAAGCGCAGTAAATTAAATATAAAGGGCCAAAAGCAAGCGCCCATATTCCAAAAGGTATTGGCATGATGTACATCTTTGAGAATGGTTGAAATAGGATAAAACTAAAGATGACTGCACTTACAGCCCCAGAAGCCCCAAGGCTATTATACCACAAATCATTTTTATGCCTGAATACGGTGGGAAGATCACTTGCCACTAAACTTACAAAATATAGGATAGCGAAATTCACAGAGCCGATCATGCTTTCCAACGCAAAGCCAAAAGAAAAGAAGGTTAGCATATTAAAAATCAGGTGCATCCAATCTGCATGTATAAAGCCACTCGTAATTAATGTATAGACTTTGTGACGGCGAGACACATTATAAGGACTTAAAACGAATTTGCCAAAAAGGCTATTGTCGTTGAACGCGTAAATGCTGGTAACAATTGTAAAGATAAAGATGAATGAAGCTACTGGGGTATTATTTATATAATCCATTATTTAAGGTTTAGTTTAATATTCTCCAGCATGCGGGCTATAGGATATCGGCTATAAGTTTTTTCAAAGTAAGCAGAATTCTTGTAAATGAAGTCGAGTTGAGCATCCGCGCTTTTTGCAAGCACAGGATTTCTTGCCTTTTCTTCCTCTAGTTTCTCTTTAAGTGAGGAATCTTTTCTGAGTAACTCTGCTGCGGTGTCTTCGAAAACGTATGCAGAGAAATGTTCTTTCATGCTCAATATGGAATCGAAAAAGTTCCAGTTGAAGAAAGAATCCATTGCCTGAGGTTCCAGGGTTTCTACTACATACCTATTTGTAGGTTGGTCTACGTATATTACGAAATCACCCTTGTAGTATTGTAAGGATTCCTTCACCGAGTTTAGTTTCACTGCCGAATGCAAATAATGACCTTCGTATGGTCTGGTACCAGTCTTATAGTCTGCAATATAATATAGTTCAGCTTCGATCTTTTGATCACTTGCCAATGTGGAAACTTTCACATTATTTAATTTTAAAAGCTGTACTACTTTAGACCAGGCTTGGGGAATAATGTAGGCCACTGGTTTAGTTATGGTCGTTGACGCTTCAAAGGTGTTCCAATATTTTATGGTTTTAGTATAAGGTTCATTTCTATCATAGTAAAGCCTATCTAAACCACTCACTTCACTAGGTTTGTACTTTGCTGCGTAACCTTTAAAGTCGAATGTTTCGAAATCCTTGGTATTTAGCTTCCAGTCCAGTGGGAATTCCTTTTGCTTCGCTACATCTGTATCTGCTATCTTTTTATTCTCAGCTATAAGTTTAGAATCCCGCTTTACGATAGCTACGTAGATTTTCAATAGTTTGCAAGTTGCATCCACACGTTTGTCATAATCCTTTAACATATGTGTTTCTGGCATAAAGCCAATGGTGTTATGTAAAGTTGTGTAACCGGTAGAGTAGCGGGGCGACTCCAGAAAGCCAGTAATCCCCTGGTCGGGAGTTTCCTCTATAGAATTCACGTAAGGTGTCATCTCATATCCAACAGCGGCCATTTTCTCGTATAGAGATGGCAGCATTGTCTTGCTAAGATAATTTGAAAGAATAGGGTTCATCTTATCCTTATGTGTGGGAATCAGTGTCATGGTATACTGGTAATCTGCGCCATTACTAGTATGGGTGTCTACAAATATCTCGGGCTGCCAGGTATTAAAGATTTGTTGGAATGCCAAAGAATTTTTAGAGTCAGATTTAATGAAATCTCTGTTCAAGTCGTAATTTTTTGAATTGCCCCTAAATCCATAATCGGTAGGTCCATTTTGATTTGCGCGCGAGGTAGCCGTACGGTTAAAGCTACCATCGATATTGTAAACTGGAATGATGCAGATCACCACATTTTTAGGCAGCAGTTTATCTTTCAGAAGGTCTCTGGCTAGCATCATACTGGCATCGATTCCTTCTGGTTCTCCCGGGTGAATACCATTGTTAATTAGCAATACTATTTTATCTGCTTTTTTTACAGCAGCGGGTTCAAATACTTTATCTTTGGAGAGGACCAGCACATGCAATGGTTTTCCAAAATCAGTACTTCCGTAGCTGAGTAATTTGGCTTGCGGATAAGTTTTGGCTAGCAAGGTATAGTATGCTATTGCCTGATCGTATGTGGCTGTTTCCTTTTTACCACTGGTTTCGTAGGGCGTTATCTGTGCTGAAGTTTCAATAGCCATTAGTAGCATTAATAAAGTGATTAAACGTCTCATTGAATTCATGCGTTAATAAAGGCTTTTTCGAGATACACCAACCGGACCGAAGTGGTATTTAATGCCTACGCTGTAATAGTTATATATATCAGGATTGCTATTTTTAAACCTAACAGAGGAATCATCATAACCGTCAAGACCTTCGCCAACAGTTACGTTGGTTTGAAGATTAATGTTCACCGCTAGTCTGGGAATTCCAGAATAGCTCCGAAAATAAATATTCAGGCCTAGATCAAATGGGAAAGTGATATTATTGGAATAGTCGTTACCCGGAAACTTATAGCCGGTGCTTTCCTGGAATCGTGCAACGCTCCTCATCTTATTGTGAATCACCCCCGCTCCTGCGCCAACATACAAATACTTGGCAAAATTTGAGAAAGAGCTCCTGTTATAATTTATAAACGCACCTAGGGCTAGTTTCCCATTTACAGTGGCGGAGGTATAGGAATTTACAAATTGCCGCTCATAAGGATCTGTTTGAACGCTTCCCCCCACAATCTGGCCCTTTTGCAATTCACCGCCAAAGCTAACAAATGGTGTAAAATAATAGTCCAACGTCCCGTAACCAGCCAGATCGAAGTCATGCTTCTGAACATCGGTAAAGGAATGGGTATAGCCAATACCACCTCCGATACTTAATTTATAAAAGTTGGATTGTGCCATGACGTTTGTGCAAAGCAATAAGGCAATAAATAGAGTGCTGACTTTTTTCATGGATCTTTATATAACTTTGCTTTTTTACGAGACTATGCTAAATTATCAAAATAAAACTAATTCCCTCCAAAAACGCTTCATCAAGTACGTACAGATTGATACACAATCTGACCCGCTATCAAACGCTATTCCTTCCACAGCCAAGCAAAAAGACCTTGGTAAGGTATTAGTTGAAGAACTGCTTAACCTTGAAATTAAGGATGCGCATCTGGATGAATATGGTTATGTATATGCTACAATTCCCTCAAATTCAAACAAAACCGTTCCAGTCATTTGCTTCTGCTCCCACATGGATACTTCTCCGGATTGTAGTGGACAGCATGTAAAGCCAATTATCCATAGCAATTATCAAGGACAAGATCTAGTATTGCCGGATGACAATACCATTATTTTAAAAATGATTGATCATCCTGATCTTAAAGATCAAATCGGCAATGATATCGTTACCGCCAGCGGCACTACTCTTCTAGGTGCGGATAATAAATCTGGACTGACAGAAATCATGGAAGCCGCTGCTTTTCTGATGGCTAATCCTGAGGTAAAACATGGAACTATAAAGATTCTTTTTACTCCAGATGAAGAAATTGGAAGAGGGGTAGATAAAGTGGATCTCAAAAAGCTAGGTGCTGATTTCGCCTATACCGTAGATGGTGAAACTTTGGGTTCTATAGAAGATGAGACCTTCTCTGCTGATGGAGCTGTTTTGACAATCAATGGCGTAAGTGCGCATCCTGGCTTTGCCAAAGATAAAATGGAAAGTGCGATCAAGATACTTTCAGATGTAATCAGTGCCTTACCTACTGATTGCCTTTCTCCAGAGTCTACGGAAGATCGAGAAGGGTTTATACATCCGGTTAGTTTGTCCGGTAGTGTGGAACAGGCAGAAGCGAGGTTTATTATCAGGGCCTTTGATGACGAACAGTTACAGGCCAATGGCGAATTCCTAGATGCTACAGTGCAGAATATTATCGAAGACTTCCCTAACTCAACTTACGAACTTAAGATCACGGAACAATATAGAAACATGAAGAAAGTCTTGGATCAAAACCCCGAGATTATGGAAATAGGGGTGCAGGCAATCGAGCGCGCCGGTATTAAACCTAAACGTCAAAGTATTCGCGGCGGAACTGATGGTTCGAGGTTGTCGTTCCTGGGTTTGCCTTGTCCGAATATTTTTGCGGGCGAACACGCGTTCCATGGTAAACAGGAATGGGCTTCAGTACAGGATATGGAAAAGGCAGTTCAGACCATCATCAATATTGCAGTTATTTGGGAAGAGAAAGCTTAGCTAAGTACTGGTCCTGATCGTCTTCAAATACGATTTCAACAATCCAGCCTTGCTTTTTAGCGAGGCTCTTTAGTGTCTGCTGGTCAACGTATATCCATTTAAACCATGCTCCCTTAACGCTTTTATACTCGTACCTGAAACTTACTTCGCCATAGTAGCCTTTTACTGGAAAAGCCACTTCCTGGTATAGATACGATAAATCTGAGCTGTCGAATATGAGCTGTCCATCAGGCTTAAGTAATGATTTTACCGATTTAAGAAAAGACGTTAAGCCGGCGATTGTTCCAGTCAATCCAATGCCGTTCATCATGAAAAGCAAGGTGTCATATGTGTCGCCGCCGTATTTGATAATGTTACCTTCGATTGCTTTTTTAAGTCCGCGCTGCTTCATGATGGTTACAGCCGAAGCAGAAATATCCATGCCTACAACATCAAATCCCCTGCTTTGTAATATGAGCGCATGGCTACCTACACCAGCTCCTACATCAAGTACTTTCCCCCTACATAACGATAGCGCTTTCAGTTCCAGGTCGGGCATCTCGCGTTCATCGCGAAAGTAAACATCAACCGGCATTTCTTCCGGTTCATCGTAATTGTTATGTACCCAGAGTGTTTCTGAAGGTGGCTTTGAAAATTGATCTTTTAAGGCTTCACCGAAAACATCCATGAAAGCAAAGATAATTTATATTTCAAACTCCTGATGGTACTCCGGAATTTCAATGTGCTTAAAGCCTTTTTCTCTGAGCTTAACGGCAAAGTTCTGCTGCACCTCATATTCTCCATGGACGAGAAATAACTGCTTGACTTCGGCTGCAACGTCGTGATCTTCTCTAAAAATGCGCACGGATTTGTTACCTGCCAATAGCTTGCCGCCAAGGGATCTCGGCTCTGCATAGCCAACCATCAAAATTGTATTCTTCTTATTCCCGATATTGTTCTTAATGTGATGCCTAATCCTACCTCCATCTGTCATTCCCGAAGCTGAGATGATTACGGAGGGTCTAGGATCATTATTAAGCGCTTTAGAGTCTTCTGCGCTTTCGATGAATGTTAGCCCTTTGAAGTTAAAGATGTCTTTATCAATTTTCAGCAGACTTTGAACTGCACTATTGTAAACTTCAGGATGATTTCGTAGGATTTCGATAACTTTAATGGAAAGAGTACTGTATACATATACCGGAACATCTGGCAGTCTGTGCTTAAGCTCCAGTCCGTTTAAAGCATATAGTAGATCTTTGGTTCTACCAACGCTGAATCCATTAGCAGTATACGTTCAAGATCCAGGGGATCAACCCACAGTGGTCTATGTGTGCATGGGAAAGAACAAGATGCGTAATGCTCTTGGGTTCAAAGCCAAAACAACTGTTGAGTAATGTCAGTTACTTCGCCCATTCCCTGGAACATTCCGCAATCCAGTAAAATTTGAGTGTTATTGTTAAGGGTTATGAGGTGTTACTACCAGTAACAGCGCGCGCTGCACCTTGGAAAGCGATTTTCATTCAGTTCGACTTATCCTCTTAAGCCTGAGATTGAATCTTTAACTTTATCAGATACATCAGCAAACTTATCTTTTGAAGAATCTAAAAGATCGCAGAACCAGTCTGTAACTTTCTCTTTTAAGTCTCCTTCTTTATCTGATGATAGAATTAGTGCTACTGCAACGCCTAGTGCTGCTCCTGCTAATACTCCTGCAATTATTTTCGTTTCTTTTTTCATGATCTGTTTTATCTATGAAGGTAAAACAAAAACGATGGTGAATAGTTCTGTCTTTGACTATAATTATTAAAATGGTAAAGAAACTATCCTACTTGAACATCGCTTTTGCGATAGCTTATTTCCTTCTTTATCTGCTCAATAGCACATCCTTCGCTATGATTGGGATAATGGTAGTAATCGTTTTCAACGCTGTGGTGTTGAAACACCTGAAGAAAGATGAGCCTTTCAAAAGCGTTCATTTTGTTATGGGGGCAACGAATATCTTCTTTGCCGGGTTTATGATCTTATGGGTAAGTCACATCGTTATTTCTTCACTTAATTACCATTACTTTGGAAATACCTGGTTCTATATTACATTTACTAGTTTGTTTATTATCAGTATACTTACGCATTTTATCTTAGTGCTTCGCATCGGTAGAACCATTAATCAGTAAACGCTTCTTTTGTATTATGTAGATCAGAATCCGACTAATCTATTATTTTTGTTGATATTAAAAGACCCTATACATATGCGTAAAATAATTTCAACTCTCCTACTAGTATTCGCACTAGTCAGTGTATCGAAAGCACAAACTGTTCATCAAAATACAGGCTGGCTTTTTTTGATGAACAGCACAAAGTTCAACGCCAGGTGGGGAGTGCATTTTGATCTACAATTAAGGTCTTCGGATGAGTTCAATAATGTTAGAAACCTATTAATCAGACCTGGGTTGATTTATTTTTTCAATAGCACCAACAATTTAACGCTCGGGTATTTATTCACTCAAACTTATACTTCAGGAGCAGAAACACTCACGGAAAATCGCTCATGGGAACAATTTATTCACACTCAAAAGATTCAAAGCATAAGTGTAAGCCATCGTTTTAGATTGGAACAACGTTTTATAGAGAAGATTTCTGAAGATGACGTCTTCTCTCAAAGACTTCGCTATTTTGTTAGATTCCTTATTCCATTAAAAAAGGATGCTGCAGTATTTGAGAAAGGTTTTTTTGCAGGGGTGCAGAATGAAATATTTCTGAATGTTCAAAACAAAGGAGTTGTAAATAATAATCTCTTCGATCAGAACAGAGCTTACCTTGCCTTGGGTTACAGGATTCAGAAGAAGATAGATATTGAAGCGGGATATATGAATCAAGCGGTAAAAAGCCTGAGGGGACATATAAACAATAATATACTACAGGTTGCAGTCTACACCAGGTTCTAGAGCTTAATAACCCCAATAGCTCGAATAAAAAAAAGCCGGCAACTTTTCAGTACACCAGCTATCTATCAGCAAACCTTTTTGACAAGATTTGTAGGCAGGTTAATGTTATTTGGGCATTACAACGGTGTCGATAACGTGTATTACTCCATTTTTTTGCATAACATCAGCAATAGTAACGGTAGATTTGCCGCCCTTTTCATCTGTTAAGATTAATTTTTTACCGTTCATTGAAGCTGTAAGTTTTCCACCAGCAACGGTTGTAAACACCGCTTTTCCGTTTCCAGCTTTAATCGCTTTGGCAATGTCTTTAGAAGTCATTTTGCCAGCAACAACATGGTAAGTAAGAATTTTTGTCAGTGTCGCTTTATTCTCTGGCTTTAATATTGTTTCAACGGTTCCTGCAGGAAGTTTTTTGAATGCAGCATTTGTAGGTGCAAAAACAGTGAATGGACCCGCAGATTTTAATGTCTCCACAAGACCTGCTGCCTTTACTGCAGCTACTAATGTGGTATGGTCTTTTGAATTTACAGCGTTATCTACAATGTCTTTAGTAGCATACATTGCTGCACCGCCGACCATTGGATTTTTCTGTGCGAATGTTGGTGTTGTGAATGCCAAAGCTGCTATGGCAACAACAGATAAAATAATTTTTTTCATAAAATTTCTAAGTATTTTAGTTTTGATACCATAATCTACGTACAAGAGAAAATTACAGATGTTGAAAATCAATAATAAGTTGAAGTTATTTGCTGTATATGAATTCTGGATTTCTATAACCCTTGCTTACGTTGTCATACCAATCTGCAAAAGATTTTCCACCACTGGCTGCCCATTCCGCAAAGTGTAGGTAAGCGAGTGTTACATCTTTTCCTTCAATAGGATATTGAAATTTGCTTGCCGGTACTGCAATAGCATAAGGAAGTCCAGTTTTTGTTACATAATAACGCCCAGTAGCCGGATCACTACTATCGTCGCTAGTTCCAAAAAGACTTTTGTCGATGAGGTCTGTAGGGGCATTGCCAGCCATATGAACTTCGTGCCTGGATTTACCTACTTTATAAAATATAAAGGGATTGAATTCCAGCCCGAAATCTTCTAAAAGTGGACCCTTGTTTATGTCGAACTTAACCGTGTATTCTTTTGCCTCCGACTGTGGTTTACCGGGTTCTGTATTCCCATTTGCCATTTCTTTGTGCATGTTTTCAAAAAGTATAATTACGGCTTTACTTTGGTTCTCTTCTAAGACCGCGCCTTCAATCTTAACTACTTCGGATCGGTCTAACGGGAACATGACGCCAAAACCGTTGTCAATTGAACCACCTGCAGCCTGTAACATATAATTTCCGATCACCTGAACAACTATGTTTTTAGCATTCGTGATAACGGTGTATTTAGACGTTATTACAAGGTCGTTTATATCGAAGTCGCCTCTAACAGGCCATTGATCTTCAAAACCTATTGTTGAACCTTCCCCTAAAGAAGAAAAACTTTTAAAAGCTTTATCAGCATCGTCCGGAAAATCGTCCATCAAGTCTGGAATACCATCTCCATCTCTGTCTGCCAATTCTTTTGACAAATCAAGAGCTATATTGATATCTATATTTACCGCACCAGTCAAGGCAGTTAATTTGCCAGTTGTAGTCGCGCCGGTCATCATGGCAATGCTCGCGGTAGCAATAATATTTCCTACAAACGTGCTGTAGGTCCCAATAGTAGCCGATGAGCCGACATACCAAAATACGTTTGGCCCCCCTTTACCACCGCTTTTCATGATTACTTTAGAGCGGGCGGCTGTAGTGAGTGTTGAACCTATTTTGAATACAAACACTGCGTTTGGGTCTCCGCCGTCATCTAAGGTAAGGGTTCCTGTAATCCCAACAGAGGAAGGGAAACTATAGGTTCCTGGTTTTAATGTTAGAGAACCAAGGTCCTTGCCTGTTAAGTCGTTTTCTACAGGAATAGTAAAAGTTGCTAATTTATCAATGTGCAGTTGTGCATCTTTCTGAGCTGTTCCTGCCTGCGACAATGCGCTGGAAAATTTCGCGCCTGAAATGGTTTCAGCAGGTAGAAAGCCAGTAATCGCGCTACCAGGGCTAACTCCAGCATTTCCATTGATCACGGTGCTGCCATTATTTGTAACGGTAGATGAGGCTAAAACAGCAAAGCTTTGTGCATCATCGATTGAGGGTGCATATTGTCCAAAAGTCGCGTTAATGGAAGATATAAGTAATAGTGCAGCGATTGCTGCGAAACTTGAAAATTTCATGATGTTGATTTAATACTGATTTGAACTAAGCACCCATATTAATGTCCAGATCTGCAGTGCCTGCCTTTATATTTCTTGTTGTGATTGTTTTGTCTGGTGCCATACAGACGATGTAAAGCTCTGTTACTTGGTTTGAGAGGTATAGCTTAGTCTTAAATCTTGTTATGACTGTCAATGATCCTTTTGCCAAGAGTTTGCCTCCGGCTACGCCATCGGATGTATATATCGCTACCACATACAGCTTGCCGGGGAACTTATTCTCCGCAATGCTGATGCTGAGGTTTAAGTTTCTGGAGTTTTCCCATTTAAATCCTACAGGCGCTAATATTGCGTTGGTCGTTTTAGCGGGTTCAATCGGGGGTTCGATAGCTGGTTTTTTACAAGAGGCCAAGGAAACCGATGCGATGGACGCGATGATGAGGAATTTTTTAATCATAGTTTGGTGATTTTAAAGTGCTTTTGGTGATTTGGTCACTGCAATTGCCTATCCAATAGTTATATATTTTATTGACAGGTGGTTAGGAAAAATGGGTTCCCAAGTATTGTTATCATTTGGGGAAGTTTGTCTCTTTCTTGCCCAATAAATAAACTATTATGGTGAATTTTTAATTTATAATAATCCTACATAAACGTAAGTTTATTTATTGATAATTTAATATTAAATGGAATTGCTTTTTATTTAATTACGAGGTTGGGTGATGAAGTTGTTTTAGGCGGTTTGGTTATGCTCAAATAGTAGCTGATAATTGTATCTTAAAAATGGAAGTATCAATCCTATAAAAACTGTAAATTGCTTTTTAATTACTCTAAGAATAACCCAGAGTTTAGTTGGAGTATAGATCTGGTTTGTAATTATGGGCAGATAACAGGGACATAACAGGGAGGTAACAGGGACGTAACAGGGAGAATGCCCCTGTGAAATCCTGGTTAACTACGAGTTATATTCTATTGAGGTCATATTTACCTAAAAGGACGTTACTATCCTTACTGGGTCAGAGCCTAAAATAGACTGTCATCAAAGCATTGCCATAACAAATATAGATCTTAAGATTTTTTCGCCAACTATTTGACAATAACAGATATTACGCTATCTTTGCAGTCCCTAAAAATATGGGGAATAAATAATTGTTTAACAAATTAAATACAAGCAAGTGAATACGTTAAGTTACAAAACTGTCTCTGCCAATGCAAAAACTGTTAACAAACAGTGGGTTGTTGTTGACGCACAAGGCGAGATTTTGGGGCGCTTGTCATCGAAGATCGCAATGATCATCCGTGGTAAAAACAAGCCTGAGTACACCCCACACGTAGACTGCGGCGATAATGTGATCGTTATCAATGCAGACAAGATTAAGTTGACCGGAAACAAATTCGCAGAGAAGATCTATACTTCTTACACGGGTTACCCAGGTGGTCAGCGTTTCATTTCTCCTAAAGAGTTAATGGCTAAACATCCAAAACGTGTTATCGAGAAAGCGGTACGTGGTATGTTACCTAAAACTAAACTTGGTGCTAAATTGTACACCAACCTTTATGTTTATGCAGGGACAGAACATCCTCATGCAGCACAATCACCAAAAACCATTACACTTTAATTAAAGAAGAAATGTCAGTTACTAATACTTCAGGAAGAAGAAAGACTGCTGTTGCTCGTATCTATTTAAAAGAAGGCAGCGGCATTATTACCGTTAACGGTAAAGATCACAAAGAATATTTCCCAACATTGCCATTACAATACATTGTTAATCAATCGTTCACAGTTTCAGAACTAGTTGGTCAGTATGATGTTAAAGTAAATGTTGCAGGTGGTGGTGTTAAAGGTCAGGCAGAAGCTGTTCGTTTAGCTATTGCTAAAGCTATTGTTGAATTAGATGCTGAGAAAAAACCAGCATTACGCGCTAAAGGGTTAATGACCCGTGATATGCGTATGGTTGAGCGTAAGAAACCAGGACGCAAGAAAGCACGTAAGAAATTCCAATTCAGTAAACGTTAATCTTAAGGAGACAAAACAATGGCAAGAACTACATATCAAGACTTATTGGATGCAGGTGTACACTTTGGTCACCTTACCCGTAAATGGAACCCAAAAATGGCGCCTTACATATTCATGGAGCGCAATGGTATCCACATTATAGATTTAAATAAAACTTTAACTAAAACTGAAGAAGCTGCTTCGGCGATCAAACAGATCGTGAAATCTGGGCGTAAGATCCTATTTGTAGCGACTAAGAAACAAGCTAAAGAAATCGTTGCTGAGCAAGCTAAAAAAGTAAATATGCCTTTCGTAACTGAGCGTTGGTTAGGTGGTATGTTAACTAACTTTGCTACTGTACGTAAGTCAATCAAGAAGATGGTAACCATCGATAAGATGACTAAAGACGGTACTTATTCAATCCTTTCTAAAAAGGAGCGTTTAATGATCCAACGTGAGCGTATCAAATTGGAAAGCTTATTAGGTGGTATCTCGGATCTTAACCGTTTACCAGCTGCTATCTTTTTAATTGACGTTAAAAAGGAACACATCGCTGTTAGTGAGGCGTTGAAATTAAACATTCCAACTTTCGCAATGGTAGATACTAACTCTGATCCTTCAAACATCGATTTTCCAATTCCTGCGAATGATGACGCTACTAAATCTATCTCTTTAATTACTGATATCATTATCAAAGCAATTGAAGAAGGTCTGGACGAGCGTAAACGTGAGAAGGACGAAGAAACTGAAAAGGAAGCTGTAGCTGCTAAAGCTGCTGCTGATGCTCCGGAAGCTGCTGCTCCTGGTTCAAGAAGAAAAAAAGTTGAGGCTGATACCACAGAAGAAGGTACTAGCGAAGAAGCTTAAAATAGTATAATTTGGGTTGTATGGTGCGTTGAAGGGTTTACTTACAACAATACTGTACAACCCATAATTTTTAAATCATAACTTAAAAAGAAAACTAAAATGTCAGTACAAATTACTGCTGCAGATGTAAATAAATTACGCCAACAAACCGGTGCCGGTATGATGGACTGCAAAAAAGCATTAGTGGAAGCAAACGGAGACTTTGAAGCAGCCGTTGATTATTTACGTAAGAAAGGTGCTAAAGTAGCGGCTTCTCGTCAGGATCGTGATTCTAACGAAGGCGTTGTTATTGCTAAAGCAACTGCTGATGGTAAGCGTGGTGTTGTCGTTGAATTGAACTGTGAGACTGATTTTGTTGCTAAAAATGCTGATTTTGTTGCTTTGGCTCATAAATTTACAGATTTAGCTATCGAGAAAAACCCGGCTACTTTAGAAGAGCTTTTGGCTTTAGAAGTTGATGGTCATAAGGTTTCTGATGTAATCATTGAATACACAGGTAAAATCGGTGAGAAAATTGGTATCTCTAAATTTGAAACTATATCAGGCGAAAAAGTCGTTCCTTACATCCATGGCAACTACCGTTTGGGTGTGTTGGTGGCTTTGAACCAGGATGTTGCAGGTGTTGAGGATGCGGGTAAAGATGTTGCAATGCAAATTGCTGCAATGAATCCGGTTGCCTTAGATAAAGATGGCGTTGATGCCACTACTATCGAACGTGAAACTGAAATCGCTAAAGAAGTGATCCGTGCTGAAGGTAAACCAGAAGCAATGGTTGAAAAAATAGCAGCTGGTAAATTGAACAAATTCTACAAAGACAGTACTTTGTTGAATCAGGAATTCGTTAAAGATTCTTCGAAAGATGTTCGTAAGTTCTTAGATGATACTGCTAAAGGTTTGACCGTTACTTCATTCAAACGCGTACAATTGGGATCTTAATTTTAGGATTTTAGTTTAGATATAAGAGGTTCCTTGCCATTGGTAAGGGACCTTTTTTATTATATTTACTTTTATGATTGCGATTATAAATTGTAAGTTTTTTATTGATAAGATGCTGCTAAATAATCAGACCATCCTGATTCAGGAGGATGTTATCGTTGATGTGGGAAATGTTTCCCCACCAGAAGACGCGGAGGTTATAGATGCGAAAGGGTGCTTTGTTACACCGGGGCTTTTAGATCTTCAGATTTATGGAAGTGGAGGCAACCTATTTTCGGCCTACCCTACTGCTGAAACACTGGCTCAGATGGATGATGATCTTTCCAGTAAAGGAACTACAGGATTTCTTGCTTGTGTGGCTACTAATGCCCCCGAAATAGTAGCAGCATCTATTGCAGCGGCTAGAGCATATAGAAGGCATGCCAAAGGCTTCCTTGGTCTTCATCTGGAAGGGCCGTATCTAAATCCTAAGCGCAGGGGTGCTCATATCGAGGCTTATATAAAGAAGGCGACGCTTGAAGAAGTGAAACTGTTAATAGAAAGTGCAGAGGGGGTAGTCAAGATGATGACAATTGCTGCTGAACTTCAGGATGATGATGTGCTAGACTATTTGCAGCAACAGGATGTGGTGCTATCCCTTGGCCACAGCGACGCTACATTTGAGCAGGCTTCTTTGGCTTATAGTCGCGGTTTCAGTACAACTACCCACTTGTTCAATGCCATGCCTTCGATACACCACCGTGCGCCAAATTTGCCTGTCGCGGTATTAAATCATGATACTGCAATGGCCAGTATCATTGCGGACGGTCGGCACGTTGATTTCGAAATGGTTAAGCTTAGCCACCGGTTAATGGGTGAGCGGTTGTTTCTAATTACTGATGCAGTTACGACTTGTAATGTCGGACCTTATCAGCATCAGTTGAATGGAGATAAATTTATTACACCAGACGGTACACTATCGGGTTCAAACATTACGATGCTAAAAGCGGTTCAAAACTGTGTTTCGCACTGTGGTATTTCGTTGCCGGAGGCCTTGGCTATGGCAACAATAAATCCTGCCCGACTAATGGGGATAGAGGAAAAATATGGTAGTTTAAGTGTTGGGAGGATAGCTAACCTTTTGTTTTTAGATCAAAATTTAAGCTTGCAGAAGGTTTTTGTGAATGGCGCTGAACATTTGAGCACTATAAATTAAAACAAATAGCTATTTTTGAGGCCATGAAGTATAAACGGATCCTGTTAAAGTTAAGTGGCGAATCGCTGATGGGCGATAAGCAATACGGAATTGATAATGAGATGGTACGCAAGTACGCAGAAGACATCAAAGCTGTTCATGATAAAGGCCTCCAAATTGCAATTGTTATTGGTGGGGGGAACATCTTCAGAGGTCTTAGTGCTGAGAAATCAGGTATGGATCGTGCGCAAGCTGACTATATGGGAATGCTTGCTACCGTAATCAACAGTATGGCTTTACAGGATGCCCTTGAAAAAGTTGGGTTGAAGACAAGATTGCTTACCGCGATTAAGATGGAGCAAATTTGTGAACCCTTTATTCGTAGAAGAGCCGTTCGTCACTTAGAAAAAGGAAGAGTTGTGATCTTTGGTGCTGGAACTGGGAATCCGTATTTTACTACCGATTCGGCAGCTGCGTTGCGTGCAATTGAAATTAAAGCAGATGTTGTCTTAAAAGGAACTCGTGTAGATGGGATTTATACTGCAGATCCTGAGAAGAATCCATTGGCTACAAAATATAAAGAGATTTCCTTCAAGGAAGTGTACGATAAGAGCTTGAATGTAATGGATATGACTGCCTTTACGCTTTGTGAAGAGAACAAGCTTCCAATCATTGTGTTTGATATGAACAAGAGCGGAAACTTCATGAAAATCGCTAATGGCGAAGAAATCGGTACCTTAGTTAGATAAAATATTACAGCATATAGTATGAATGACCTCATAAAGAAACAGTTAGAAGATGCTCAAGCCGCTATGGATAGAGCTATTAATCATTGTGAATCGGAATTGACAAAAATCCGGGCCGGTAAGGCATCAGCAGGGATGCTCGATGGTATTATGGTTGATTATTATGGAAGCGCTACTGCCCTAAGCCAGGTAGCTAGCATTAATACTCCCGATGCCCGTACACTGCTTGTTCAACCTTGGGAAAAGTCGTTACTAGTGCCTATTGAGCGCGCGATAATGGAAGCGAACATCGGCATCAATCCTCAAAATGATGGTATAGTAATCAGATTGGTTGTTCCGCCGCTTACTGAAGAAAGAAGAAAAGATCTTGTGAAGAAAGTGAAAGAAGAAGCAGAAAGAGGTCGCATCACCGTACGTAACATCCGTAAGGATGCGAACGAAAAGATCAAAAAATTGAAAGGTGAGAGCGTTTCTGATGATGAAATCAAAACTGGTGAGGGAGAAGTTCAAAAGATTACTGATGCTTACATTATTAAGGTTGATAAACATTCTGAAGCAAAAGAGAAAGACGTGATGACCGTATAAACAGAAATCACCCACCTGATCTTCTATAACCGAATAACAAGTTAATGAAAATACTTTTTAGCTATTTAAAAAACTATAAGAGCCTAATCCTTCTGGCGCTTTTTCTTGCCGCAATCAATCAGATTTTTTCTTTCCTGGACCCGTACGTATTCCGTTTGATCATAGACAAGTACGTGACCAACTATAAGAGTTTTACTACTCAAGAGTTTATTAAGGGCGCAGGGGTATTGATTTTATTGGCTATGGGCGCTGCCATGGTTTCAAGAATTGCTAAAGCCTTTCAGGATTATTATGTAAACGTTATTACACAGCGACTGGGTGCAAAGATTTACTCAGATGGGCTCGCTCACTCGTTGGAATTGCCGTATCAGGTTTTCGAGGATCAAAGAAGTGGGGAGACCTTAGGTATTCTGCAAAAGGTAAGGACGGATGTAGAGAAGTTGGTTCAGGCAGTAATAAACGTGTTATTTACGAGTTTAATCGGGATAATATTCGTTACAGTGTATGCAATTACAGTTTACTGGGTGATTGCTGTGGTCTATTTCTCGTTCATCCCATTATTGGGAATCTTAAGTTCTCTGTTAAGTAAAAGGATTAAGGTCGTACAAAGAAGTATTGTTGATGAAACGACAGCGCTTGCTGGTTCTACTACAGAATCTCTTAGAAATATTGAATTGGTAAAGAGCTTGGGTTTGGCGCAACAAGAAATTGGACGTCTAAATACGACTACAACTAAAATTCTGGGCCTGGAGTTGAAAAAGGTGAAGTACATTAGGAGCTTAAGCTTTATCCAAGGAACTTTTGTGAACCTATTAAGGAATGGTCTGCTATTTCTGATGATGTACTTGATCTTCGCTGGTCGTATAAGCGTTGGGGAATTCTTCTCCCTTTTCATTTACTCCTTCTTTATTTTTGGTCCTTTGCAGGAGCTTGGAAACATTATTAATGTATATAGGGAAACAGAGATTTCGATAAGCAACTTTTCAAGAATCATGTCTATGCCTAAGGACAAGAAACCCGATCATCCTGTTCATGTAGATAAAATCACTAAGCTGGAGTTTGATCACGTAGGATTTAAGCACCAATCAGCTTCAACTAATGCGCTTAATGGTATTAGTTTCCATACCAATATAGGAGAAACCGTAGCGTTTGTAGGCCCTTCAGGCTCCGGCAAAACGACCCTTGTTAAATTACTGGTGGGCCTGTATAATGCTAAATCCGGTGACATTAAGTACAACGGTGTAAGTAGTAAAAATATTGACTTGGATCTTTTGAGAGAGAAAATAGGTTTCGTGACACAAGATACACAGTTGTTTTCAGGTACGATCCGGGAGAATCTTCAGTTTGTTAGACCAGGTGCCAGTGATGAAGAGTGTTTGAAAGTACTCAATCAGGCCGCTTGTCAGAACCTGCTTGCTAGAGCAGAAAAGGGTTTGGACACCGTTATTGGAGAAGGTGGTGTAAAGGTTTCTGGTGGTGAAAAGCAACGTTTATCTATTGCAAGAGCTTTGCTTCGTAATCCTGATATCCTGGTATTTGATGAGGCGACCTCCTCCTTGGATTCATTGACCGAGGAAGAAATTACTGCAACGATCAGAGATGTATCAGACTTGACGGATCATATCACCATTTTGATCGCGCATAGGTTGTCGACCATAAAGCATGCAGACAGGATTTATGTGCTGGAGAAAGGTAATGTGATAGAACAAGGTACACACGACGAGTTAGTGATTGGAAACGGCTTATACTACGCTATGTGGAGGCAACAGATTGGTGAGCGGGAGAGCGTTTAGTTAGGCTGTCTGCTCATTAATTTCCTGTAGGCTCAGTTTTGTAAGCTCTTTGGTCTTGAAGTAAGTGATTCCCGCAATGAGGATTGTCATGCTTCCACCAAATACAACTGCTGGCACTGTTCTCATCAGTTTAGCTGTTAACCCAGACTCGAAAGCACCGATTTCATTGGAAGAACCGATAAACATACTGTTAACCGCAGAGACACGCCCACGCATTTCATCAGGAGTTAGTAACTGCATGATGGTAGAGCGTATGATTACGCTGATGCTGTCGAATGCGCCTTCCATAAACAAGAAAAACAATGTGAGGTAAAAGCTTTTGGATAGTCCGTAACAGATGATGCTTGTTCCAAAACCAATCACAGCAATGATCAGGTTCCTCCAGGGTTTATTCATTGGCGAGAAGCGGGTCATGGCCAACATCGTAATTACTGCGCCGCTTGATGCAGCCGCACGCATAAATCCTAAGCCTTCTGAACCTACCTTTAATATGTCATTTGCAAACACAGGTAGGAGTGCAACAGCGCCACCGAAGAACACGGAGAAGAGGTCTAAGCTCATTGCACCCAGCATCATTTTACTTTTAAACACGAACTTAACGCCTTCGGTTAAACTGGTAACGATACTTTGTTTCGGGATAAAAGTCGGTTCATGTGGTTTCAAGAAGAAGATGCATATCAACGCAATCAGTATGAAGGTAACTATTACCACATAAGTTGCTGTGATTCCATAAAACCCATATATTAATCCACCTACCGCGGGTCCTAGTATAGATGCGGCCTGCCAACTCGAGCTGTTCCAGGTGCTAGAATTGGGATATAATTTTTTAGGGATGATTTGTGCCATCAGGGAAAAGGTAGCAGGACTAAAAAAGCCTCTAGCAATACCTATTCCGAACACCATCAGGTACATGATCGGGATGATTGAACTCGTTGGAACGTACACTTGCATTTGCTTGGTAGTCACGATGAGCATCACCAGTGAGCAAAGAAATACACCAGAAAAGATCTTTAACAGGAGCCCTCTTTTTTCTGATTTATCTGCCACATATCCTCCATATAGTGCAATGCTGATTGCCGGGATCGCTTCGCAAAGGCCGACGAAGCCAAGTGCCAATGGGTCTTTTGTCAGGTGATAGATGTGAAAGCCGATGATTACAGCTTGCATTTGGTAAGCGAATGTAAAGAAAAAACGCATGCCTAGATAGGATCTGAATTCGGGGTAACGAAGCGCCGCGTACGGATCTGGTTTTTCTATCGGGTCTATAGTATCCAATTTGCAGAGAATTTGCGCAAAGGTAGGTGATCAGTAAATCAGTTGCGAAGATAAGTTAAAATATGACTTTGTCGTAGAAGTCAAGGTATGCATCTCTCATGTTTTCAGCCTGGTTGATGGCTGAAGATGCTGCAACGCCAAATACACCAGTTGCCATTATAGCCTCTAAATCTTCTAGTTTAATACCTCCGACAGCTAAAAATGGCATTTTAATATTCTGATTTTTCAATATGATAACTGCATTTTCGTAACCTTCAATTCCCAATAAAGGAGCGTTGTTTGGTTTCGTTGTGGTCACTTTAAATGGACCAAAGCCGGCATAGTCGGCGCCTTCATTGGCAAGTCGGAGGAGACCATCAACGGTATTTGCAGATCCCCCAATAGTTACTGCCTCACCAAGTGTTGTTCTTAGCTCTGTGAAATCAGCATCCATATCTTCTATATGAAAACCCTGGATATCTGCTTTTCCATTCAGGTGAATGTGATCTGTAACGATCAGAGTAGCTCCCCAATCGTCACAGATTTCAGCAATCACATTGATGTCTTTTAGAAGGTCATCATCGCCTTTAGTTAAGCACCTGTATTGGATCCATTTGGCACCTGCCTCACAAGCAATTCTTGCTTGCTCTATGTGCGTGTGTTGTTCAATATCATGGGTGATAAACTGCAGCTTTTCAATGAACTTCTTCATGTATTTAGAATTTGATGTTAAGCGAAAGTAGGAAATTTGTTCCTGCCTGCGGGAAATAAAAGTTTTCTGCAGTCACTGTTCCCTGGTAGGCATAGCTATACGTATAACCATTACTCTCATACATTTTGTTGAACAGGTTGTTTACCAGCAATCCAAGGTTCAGATTTTTAACACCTTTAAAAGCGAAATCATAACCCAATCTGGCGTTGTTTACCCAATATGCGTCCAATTGGCGGCTGCTATTCTGGGTGTTGTCCATGTATTGTTTGCTCACATACTTGCTTTGGAAAGCCACCGCAAAACCTGTTAATGGTTTGTAAATAAGCTCCCCAAATAATACAGATGCTGGAGAGAAGGAGATGTCTGGGTTTTTGTAGTTTGTAGTAAGGAGATTGACCACATCGCCATTATCATCATACTCAGAGACATAGTCTACATAGTCTTTAATCTTGTTTTTGCTTAAGGCCGCATTGGCATTAATGGCGAACTTAGTGCTAATGGTATAAGATGCATCAAGCTCCAGACCTGCACGGTAACTTTTGTCTACATTCTGACGGTAAGCGTCGGCGAATTCATTGATCTCACCAGTGAAGATTAGTTGGTCTTTATAGAACATGCCATAAACGTTTGCTCCTATATTGAAGTCTTGATTCTTGAACCGATAACCCAATTCGACGTTATTCAAGCTTTCAGATTTTGGCAATAAGCCTGTTTTGATGTTGGTGAAATCGTCTCTGTTTGGCTCTTTATTCGCCACGCTAAATGAAGTGTAGATATTGCTCTGCTCATTTAAGGAATATGTTGCCCCAAACTTAGGATTGAAGAAATCATATTTGTTGTTAAAGGCTAGCGTCTTCAGGTTTTTATCCGTTCCGGAGATGTCATAGTTTACCCTTCTATACTGAACATCGCCGAATAGGGTCAGTTTCTCGACAGGACTGTAGTTTATTTTTCCGTAAATATTAAAGTCGTCTTTGTTTCCTATTCCATCATAATAATGACGGAAGTTGTCTCCTGTAGAAGCGTACTCTGCCCAGGTAATTTGTCCGAAATGCTTTCCTCTGTATTCATTGTATGCTCCGCCTAAAGTGAAGTTTACCGTTGATTGAGGATTATAATTTAAGGCAAAGGTGGTACCGTAGAAATCATTGTCTAACCAGCGCCTGCGCACCAGATTGGAACGGTTAATAGTTACGCCACCCTGAATAATATTTGGCAAGCCGTACTTGCTTAACCTGTCTTTATTTTTGTATTCTTCGAAATAGCCTTCACCATTTGTATAGTGTAAAGCGGCATTGAAAGATAACTGGTCGTTCAGCTGTCTTGCGTAAATCGCCTGATAGTGTGCTTGCTTATAGTTGTCGTTCTGATCTCTGTAGGTAAAGGAATTGTAAGTTCTGCTATTAGAAGTTAGCAGATGCTGGGCATCTGCTTCTTCCAGATAGTTTCTGTCGATGTAAGCCTGCATTTCTGCAGTGTTGCCATTTAGCCGGGATTCCGGAACACCATTCCATGCTTGGTAGGTCTGCTCTTTTCCCGCAAAGATGTTTACTCTCAACAGGTCGCTTTTGCCGTGGTAAGCACCGGATAGAAAGTAGGATTGAAGATCTGAAGCAGCACGATCGATGAAGCCATCTGATTTGATTCTAGACAAACGACCGTCAAAACTCCAAATGTTGTTAATTAAGCCTGTTCCAATTTTCAGGGTATTTTTCAACGTATTGAAAGAGCCGAAAGTATTGTTCAGCTCTGCGTAGGTATTCTCAGAAGGGGAAGCGGTTTGAATGTTTAAACTTCCACCAAAGGCACCGGCACCATTGGTAGATGTACCTACACCCCGTTGGAGCTGGATATTATCTACCGAAGAAGCAAAGTCGGGCATGTTTACCCAGTAGGTTCCCTGACTTTCACTATCGTTATACGGGATGCCGTTGATGGTCACGTTTACCCTGCTGGCATCACTACCTCTAATTCTGATTCCGGTATAGCCAACTCCCGCACCAGCATCTGAAGTTACGACAACACCGGGGGTGTTGTTTAAAATAAAGGGAAGGTCTTGTCCGAAGTTATTCTGCTCTAGCTCTGTCTTACCAATGTTTTTGTAGGTTGTGGGTGATTTCTCACTTGCTCTTGTAGCCCTAACGATCACCTCATCTGCGAGAAATGTGGAAGGTGACAATTCAAAGTCAAGCTTTTGATCTGCACTTAGGTTGATGGACTTTTTAAGGGATTGGTAACCTACATAGCTTAGCGTTAACATATAGTTACCTGCTTTTACATTGGTAAATCGATAGTTTCCGTCTGTGTTGGTTTTAGTTGTTTTACCGTTAAGTTTTACGGTTGCACCCGATAGGATGTTTGCGGATTTATCGGAAATTTTGCCCGATACGGAAAATTGCGCTAAGGACATCAGCGGCAGCATAAACACAGCAAATGCCATGATCATTAATCTTTTCATTGTTTCTTGTTAAGTAAAACCACTGTAAGTAAGGGGCACTTACAGCCCAGTTAAACTCCATAACTCCAATCCCTACACCGGCATTATCCGGATCAGGTTCATATATCCTCTCGAATATAATGGGTATGTTCTCAGCCTGTTTTTGTGTTTTCGTAAAAAAACAAGGCACCCCCCTTTTGATGTGGCAAAAGTATAGAATTTTTATTTAAAATCATCAACAGCCTTAATGGCATTCTCCAAACGGTTTTCAATGCCGCCTATGACTACATAATTTGCCTGAAGCAATTGTAGCTCTTTGTGCCATATGTCCATGAAATGTTCCCGCTTATGGGGAAAGTCTCTTAAGGGATCTTCCTGCCAGGGAAGGTCGATGTCCATCAACAGATACAGGTCGTAATTGTGAATTGGTAAGGCCTCCAATACGATTTCTGGAGTTTCGCCGAACACCTCATCGCTCCAGATCTTAACGGTAATAAAGGTAGTATCGCAAAATATGAGGTTTTTCTCTGCGATTGCTAAAATAGAATCTTCTAATGCGAGTTGCCCATGGAACATATTCACTTCATCCTGAAGATTGCAAGGTTCTTTAAGCGCTGCGCAATAATAGCGCGCATATTCAGGAACCCATAGCGTGTTGTAATGTTTAGCAAGTTGTTGAGTAATGGTAGATTTTCCGGTGCTTTCCGGACCAACAATAGCGATCTTTTTAATTTGTTTGCTCACGATAAGTTCTTCTCCATGCCAGGTAACCAACAGTTGCTATATAAACGTAAAGTGCATACATAAATGCTGTTGCATATAGGTCTTTTGATAAGTACACACCCACATATATGATGTCAACAAATATCCAGATCAACCAGTTTTGTAACACCTTTCTTGCTAAAAAAATTTGGGCGATCAAGCTGCAGGCGGTACAAAAGCTATCTATAAAGGGAAAGGATGCATCAGTATTTTTGTGTAGTATAAATCCAAGGATTGCAGTGAAAGAGATGATACCAATAGCAGACAATACAACTTCTTTTTTAGTGATCATACTGACGGATCTTTCCGCTGTTTGATTGTTCTTATTTTTACTCCAGAAGTACCAGCCATAGAAGTTCATTGCAAGGAAGTAAAACTGTAGGCCCATATCCGCGTACAGTTTAGACTCAAAAAAGATGAATATGTAGATCACTACACTAATAACCGCAATGGGCCAATTGTAAATGTTATTCTTGGCCGCAAGCCACACACATAATATGCCCGTGAAAACGCCGAACCATTCCAGTATGCCAGTTTGTATAAAGAATTGCTGAAAACTGTCAGACACGCTTTGAATCATGTTTCAAATGTAATCAACGGGAAGTTAATCGCAATAGCTGCCTAGTTAATCTTTTTGTCAAGTAGCGGTTTATTGTTGTGTTTTGGGTACTGAGGTAAAACTTAAGGAAGTTTTGATACTGACATCGGCAGTCGTGTTATTTCTCAGTACATATTCAAGTCTTAAGCTGATACTACTACCCTGAACATAGGTGTCTAGAAAACGGGAATTGTCAATGTCCAGAACAAGGTCTGAACCAATATTTTCCTGTACTTCTGTTCTGGATGCAACAAGGATTTCGCCGCTACTGCCACTATAGATGTATAGTTTAATGGATTTAAACATCCCCAGACTAGTATTAGTTGGATTGTATGCGGTTAATTTAGCTGATGCGATGCGAACATCTTTTATGTAATTGGTTCCATTTTGGTTACCAAATACCTGGTCAATGCTGGTTGCCGACGACTTAGCGGAGGTGGTGGTACTGGCCTTCGTTGATGCAGGGATGACGATTGTTGCAGTATAAGGAAAGGTTGATTTTATAATAGATTGAACTGTCGCACATCCTGAGATGGCGATGATTAATGCGATTAGTATTGGAAATGTTTTTCTCATGGAAACATTATTACAAATCTTGTTCCAATAGGACGCGGTTACTTGTATGTAAGCAGTTGGATGTATTTTTTGCTTTTTGAAAAAATACCTAATTTATAATGTTCAAAAGCTTAACTTTGCATCCCGACAGAAGAGTCGGTGATCTATACTAAAAGATCAGTGTATTCTCACAGGCAATTCCGTCTTTAAATAGATCATTTTATGCCAAAAGACACCTCCATACGCTCAGTATTAATTATCGGATCTGGACCAATTATCATTGGCCAAGCCTGTGAATTTGATTACGCAGGGTCGCAAGCCGCTTTATCTTTGAAAGAAGAAGGAATTGAAGTATCAATTATCAATTCGAATCCTGCAACGATCATGACAGACAAGGTGATAGCAGACCATGTTTATCTGAGACCGCTGACCGTTGATTCCATTGAGCAGATACTAATTGAAAGAAAAATTGATGCTGTTTTGCCTACTATGGGCGGACAAACTGCTTTAAATCTTTGCAAAGAGGCGGAAGAACGTGGTGTTTGGGAAAAGCACGGCGTGAGGGTAATTGGTGTTGATGTTGCGGCAATTGAGAAAACTGAGAATAGAGAAGCATTCCGTCAGCTGATGATTGACATAGGTATTGGCGTAGCTAATTCTAGGATTGCGAACTCTTTTCTTGAAGGTAAAGAAGCAGCACAAGAAATAGGATATCCTTTAGTCATTCGCCCATCTTATACCCTTGGTGGTTCAGGAGGTGGATTTGTTCATAAGAAAGAAGAGTTTGATCAGGCTTTGAAACGTGGTCTGGAAGCTTCTCCGACCCACGAGGTTTTGGTAGAACAGGCGGTTATAGGCTGGAAAGAGTTTGAGTTGGAGCTATTGAGAGACAACAATGACAACGTGATTATTATCTGTTCGATTGAGAATTTTGACCCAATGGGTATTCATACTGGAGATTCCATTACTGTAGCGCCTGCTATGACATTGTCAGATCGTTGTTATCAGGATATGCGTAATCAGGCTATTAAAATGATGCGTGCAATTGGTAATTTCGCTGGAGGTTGTAACGTTCAGTTCTCAGTAAACCCTGATAACGATGAGATCATTGCGATTGAGATTAACCCAAGGGTTTCTCGCTCATCAGCGTTAGCAAGTAAAGCAACGGGTTACCCGATTGCTAAAATTGCTTCAAAGCTAGCAATTGGTTATAATCTTGATGAGATAGAAAATCAAATTACCAAAACTACTTCTGCTTACTTCGAGCCTACTATTGATTATGTGATTGTAAAGGTGCCAAGATGGAACTTTGATAAGTTTAAAGGTGCCAACATGGAGCTGGGTCTGCAGATGAAATCTGTTGGCGAGGTGATGGCAATTGGTCGCAGTTTTATTGAAGCATTACAGAAAGCTTGTCAGAGTTTAGAGATTGGCAGAGCAGGTCTGGGTGCTGATGGAAAACACAATAGGAGCATTGATGAAATTATGTACGGCCTCGAGCATGCAAGTTGGAATCGTTTGTTTCTAATTAAGGATGCGATGAGCATGGGGGTGCCGTTAGAATCTATCCGTAAGGTAACGCGCATAGATAAATGGTTTCTTACGCAAATTCAAGAGCTTGTTTCATTAGAAACCGAGGTTAAACGTTATTCATTAAATAATATTCCAAAGGACTTTCTCTTTACCCTTAAGCAAAAAGGATTTTCTGATATTCAGATTGCTTACCTGTTGGGCAATGTGACGGAAGATGAAGTGTACGACCGAAGAAAATCTTTAGGGATAAGCAGGGTTTATAAAATGGTTGATACTTGTGCTGCAGAATTTGCTGCGCAGACCCCATATTTCTATTCAACGTTTGAGGAGGAGAATGAGTCTATTCCATCAGATAGAAAGAAAATCATAGTATTAGGCTCAGGCCCTAACCGAATTGGGCAAGGGATTGAATTTGATTACTCTTGTGTTCATGGTCTTTTGGCTGCTAAGGAAAGTGGTTTTGAGGCAATCATGATCAATTGTAACCCTGAGACGGTTTCTACGGATTTCAACATGGCAGACAAGTTATACTTCGAGCCCGTATTCTGGGAGCATGTTCGCGAAATCATTGAGCTTGAGAATCCTGTAGGGGTTATCGTTCAGCTTGGTGGACAAACGGCTTTAAAAATGGCAGAAAAGCTTCATGAAAGAGGAATCAAGATCATCGGTACTTCTTATAATGATATGGATGTTGCTGAAGATAGGGGCCGTTTCTCTGATCTGTTAAAAGAGCTGGGTATACCTTACCCCAGATATGGTGTAGCTGAAAACGCTGAAGAAGCAATTGTTGTAGCCAATCAAGTTGGTTACCCGGTGTTGGTTAGACCAAGCTATGTTCTAGGTGGACAAGGGATGAGCATTGTCATCAACGATGAGGATCTTGAAAAAGCGGTTGTAAAATTACTTGGTGACCTTCCTGGAAACAGGGTTTTGATTGATCATTTCCTTGATAGGGCAGAGGAGACTGAGTCTGACTCCATTTCTGATGGCGAAGATGTACACATCGTTGGTTTGATGGAACACATTGAGCCTGCAGGTATTCACTCAGGTGATTCATTTGCAGTTCTTCCACCGTTTAGCTTATCTGAAAAGGTAATCAACGACATGGAGACTTATTCTAAAAAGATCGCGAGAGCATTGAACGTTATTGGACTATTGAATATTCAGTTCGCTGTAAAAGATGAGAAAGTGTATGTGATTGAAGCGAATCCGAGAGCTTCAAGGACTGTTCCTTTCATTGCTAAAGCTTATGATGTTCCTTACATTAATATTGCGGCTAAAGTAATGTTAGGAGTGAATAAGCTGAAAGATTTCAATATTGTTAGGAAGCTAGAAGGTTATGCAATCAAGGAACCGGTATTCTCTTTTGATAAGTTTCCTGAAGTAATTAAGGAGCTTGGCCCTGAAATGAAGTCTACGGGAGAATCTATTAGATTTATCAAAGATCTGGAAGACCCATACTTTAGAAAGTTATATAAAGACAAATCGATGTATCTATCGAAATAGTTATTGAAAGTTCCGAAAGGAACTTTTTTTTTATTTCTTAGTCCAGATTCTTGTGTTGAGATCAAGTTCTGCAATAATGTTGTACATGAAACGGATTATTTGCAGGTCCTCTTCAAGAAATTTGCTATCCATTAAGCTTTTAAATACAGGTGGCTCAAAGTAGTCTTTTGACAAGGGAAATGCGATATAGAGGTACGATTCTGTAAATGATATGGAAACGGTATCTCTTGTTTTATTGTTTAACTCGCAGAGGCGTTCCATCATGCTGGGAGTGAGAATATATCTTGTTTCTACCTGATCAGTGGAATAGGTAACAAATGCTTCGCAAAAAGCAATATTTTCCAACTTTATTACCTCTTTTCCTGAACTGGAAAATATCGGGATCTTTTCGGATATCCATGCTCCGATTGCCGCAACTATGTCTTTTGGCCGAATTACGATAACGTAATTGAAATTCTTGTTAAAGTCTGCTTTAAATACAATTCCTTTAAGAATAGTGTGCCAATGCTCTTGTATGCCGTTTTTAGTTTGCGTAACCGTTTTGTATTCGGCATGCACCTCAGAAAATGAGAACCTGGTTTTTCCAGCAGTTCCATAAACTTGGTCTTGGGCTTCATACCGATCTGGGCACTGAGAAAAAAGTTGAGAATTAATGAAATCTGTTTCAGAAAGACCTTTATTGTATTCCAGTTCCATGGATTCATCAATAGTTTTTAGGGCTGTCCAATAACACGTTGTTTAAAATCGTGTCGGTAGTGGCTGAATTTATCACCGGCCTTTTTTGAGAAATACAGGCCTACCAACAAAATTATGCCACCGACGATGGCAGCGTAAATAACTAAGAATGACAGAGCAAATGCGATCAATACGACTCCAATGCCAACAAATATTAAAAAGTAACTTTTAATTCTCCCAGCGGAAACTTCCTTTCTCAGAGTTTCTAATTCGTTTAAAGTATCATGAAGTAATACATTTTTAACAACGGCGTCCATTAGCTATTGAAAAAGTCTTTTGCACTCACGTTTTTACGTTCCTCGTCTATGTTAGAAAACACATTAATTGGTTGATAGTTAAGAATGCCAGCTAACAGGCTTCCTGGAAGGACCATGATTGCATCGTTGTAGTCAGTCACCGAGGCATTGTAAGTTCTTCTAGCTGCAGCAATTTGTTCTTCGCTTTCTGTCCAAGTGCTTTAAAGGTTGTTAAAGTTCTGGTCAGCTTTCAAATCAGGGTAATTTTCCACGGTGAGCATTAGCCCTCTAACTCCAGAACTTACCTGCTTGTCTAACTCAATTTTTTCGTTAGTATTAAGACTCCTTGCAGTAGCCTGACTTCTGAGCTCAACGATTCTAGAGAGGGTAGCAGATTCATGCTGCATATATTGTTTTACGGTCTCGATCAGATTCGGTAGCAGATCGAAACGTTTTTTAAGCATGACATCGATGCTGGAAAATGCATTTGTTATCTGATTTTTTTTTCCAATCAAGGAGTTGTAAAAGCCTATTCCAATCAGAAATATTACACTGAGGACGATAATTGCGATGATCATAGATAATGAGTTTGATAAATGGTTCATACTAATATATTGAAATATTAGAAATCTACGAGTGTTGTGGCGGATTTTGTCAAAAAGACCCTGTTCCGGAGAGAACAGGGTCATCAATCAATATTAAAAGGAGAATCTCTCCAGTTAATTCAAAATTACAACTCCTTTTGCTTCAAATGTAAGTTCTTTTTTAGGGTTAGTGATTCTCGCGATTTCTTCTGTGGATTGATGGGCATCCTCAGCATAGTGACGTAAAGTTTCGGCTGAAATTATTTGTTTTTTTGCAATGCCATCAAGTGCTACTTTTTTTCCAACTATATCCATTGGCATGAAAAATCCATAATCTTTAAACGTGATGCGGATGGTCTCTCCTTGTGGCATTTTTAGCGACATCCAGCATCCTTTTTTCTTACATACTTCAACCACCTCTCCAGTAATTTGTAAATCGGCAGTTTTTTTATTACCCATCGCAGCTTCCATTTCTTCCACTGGGAGCTTCTTTCCTGGTTTAACACCTTCACCGAAAGTAGTTGGATTTACAGACTTTGTCTTTTGAGCAAATGAGCCAAAAGTGATTAGAAAGAAAGCAAGACTAAATATTATGGCTTTTAATTTCATTATATTGTAATTTAGGAGTATTAGATCATGTATTAACGAAACAAAAATATTTAAATTTCTATTAATTGGTATTGTTACGGCATAAAAAATCCTCGCCATCTTACGATAACGAGGATAATCATCCCTATTGTTAGTCGTCAATCATAAATGGCTGACAACGATAATATTAAGACAATCTATAAGCCATATATATTGTAGCATATTTATTTTTGCAACCTATTGATAAACAATTTGTTATATCTTATCTTTGTAGGACTAATCAATATGGTCTGTAGAAATAATTTCTCTTTTCGAGTAGTTTTGTTGCCTATTCTCCTTTAGTTTACCCAAACAGATCCGAAAAAACGTCATCGATTTTGTTAACTTCTTTTATTTCAATATTGAACTTTTGTCTGGAAAGAGCTTTCATATTAAAGGTGGAGATAAAAATCTTTTCGAATCCGAGCTTTTCAGCTTCTAAAATTCTTTGCTCAATTCGATTAACAGCCCTTACTTCACCTGAGAGCCCTACTTCGGCAGCAAAACATGTTTTTGAAGAGATGAATACCTCTTCATGGGAAGAAACAATCGCCGCGACAATTGCGAGGTCGATCGCAGGATCTTCCACTTTTATCCCACCCGCAATATTTAGAAATACGTCTCTTGTACTTAGCTTGAAACCGCATCGTTTTTCTAATACTGCCAGCAACATGTTCATCCGTTTGGTGTCGAAGCCATTTGCAGATCTCTGGGGTGTTCCGTAAGCTGCAGTACTGACCAATGCCTGGGTTTCGATTAACATAGGCCTTGAGCCTTCTAAAGTGGCAGATATCGCAATGCCACTTAATTCTTCTTCGCGTTGTGACAGGAGAATTTCTGAAGGATTGGATACTTGCCGAAGACCTGTGCCATCCATTGCGTATATTCCTAATTCAGCTGCCGCCCCAAACCTATTTTTTATAGACCTTAATATTCGATAAACATGATGCCTGTCGCCTTCAAATTGCAGAACGGTATCAACCATGTGCTCAAGGATTTTGGGCCCGGCAATGGTTCCATCTTTTGTAATATGTCCAATAAGAAATACCGGCGTGTCAGTTTCTTTCGCAAATTTTAGCAGTTCAGCAGCACATTCCCTAATTTGAGATACACTACCTGGTGTTGATTCAATATGAGCTGAGTGGAGTGTTTGAATGGAGTCTACTATTACCAAATCTGGCTCCAGCTCTTCTAGCTGTTTAAAGATATTTTGGGTAGATGTTTCTGTCAATATAAAACAGTCTGCCTTCGGATCAGTTGTTATCCGTTCTGCCCGCATCTTTATCTGATGTTCACTTTCTTCCCCGGAAATATAAATGATCCTCTTTCCGACAATATTTAAGGCTAGTTGCAACATTAGTGTGGACTTACCTATTCCAGGTTCACCCCCAATTAAGATTACTGAGCCGGCAACTAATCCTCCCCCAAGAACACGGTCTAATTCCATATCGCCGGTAAGCGTTCTTTCCTCTTTGGTGGAATGAATTTCTTCGAGTTTCGAGGGCTTATTAACCCGAAGTGAAGCTCCGACTGATTTCCAAGATGGGACTTTTGGGCTAGATTTCTCGACTAATTCTTCAACCAATGTGTTCCACTGGCCGCAAGAAGGACATTTACCTAACCATTTCGGAGACTCATATCCGCAACTTTGACAGAAATACGCTGATTTACTTTTAGCCAATTTATATGATGTTAATTGCCGTTTTGAGAAACTAATTTAGTTTTAAATTCCAATATAAAACTATATAAAAAGGCCTGATCTTGTATAAGATCAGGCCTAGCGATTGTTATTATTTACAACTTGATTTCTTCGTCCTTAGCCGAAAGAAAGTGAAACTCAGTAAGGTTATATGAAGAGACAGCGCGTATCTTAATTCTCTGGCCAAACTTGAAGAACCATTTCCATTGCAGAGAAATAATTCCTTTTTTAATAAACGCTTCGATGTAAGGGTGCACACAAAGCGTAATGTTTTTTTCATTTTGCTCCTGCAAAATATAGTTTAGATTGTTTTCAATGTCATCCATTAAAACAATACTAGCCTTTATTTCTCCCGTACCATCGCAAGTAGGGCATTTTTCACTTGTAACAATGTTCATTTCCGGTCTAACACGCTGGCGGGTAATTTGAACTAATCCAAATTTACTTGGCGGCAGTATGGTATGCTTGGCACGGTCTAAAAGCATGAGGTCCTTTAGATAGTCGAACAAAATTTTACGGTTAACAGGCTTATGCATATCGATAAAATCGATTACGACTATACCACCCATGTCTCGTAGCCTCAGCTGTCTGGCAATTTCTTTGGCGGCTTCTCTGTTTACTTGTAAAGCATTTTCTTCCTGATTCTCTTTACTTGCTGTTCTGTTACCACTATTTACATCAACAACATGCAAGGCTTCGGTATGCTCAACAACAAGATATGCTCCTCCAGCTAGATTTACCGTTTTACCAAAAGAGTTTTTGATTTGTTTTTCAATGCTGAAATGCTCGAAGATATGCTCTTTGTGCTTGTAAAGTTTCACAATTTTTTCCATCTCAGGAGAGATCTCGTGAACGTATGAACGAATGTCTTCAAAGAGATTCGGGTCGTTTACATAAACATTAGTAAAATCCGTACTTAAAATATCACGGATTAATGTGGATGTACGATCCATTTCTCCCCAAACACGTTTTGAGGGCTCAGCTTCGGGTAATTTTTTGATGAAACTTTCCCACTTAGCAACTGAATCCAAAAGGTCTTTTTGAAGCTCAGCAACACCTTTACTCTCAGAAACAGTTCTGATAATGACACCAAAGTTCTTAGGCTTAATACTTTCTATAATCTTTTTTAAGCGATTACGTTCCGTATTGCTTTTGATCTTTTTTGAAATGGATATTACATTTGAGAAGGGGACTAAGACAATGTAGCGACCTGCGATAGACAGATCAGAACTTAACCTTGGGCCTTTCGTTGAAATTGGCTCTTTGGCGATCTGAACAGGAAGCACTAGATTCTTACTTACTACTTCAGAAATTTTACCAGCTTTATTAATATCACCTTCTAATTTGAAATTATCCAATAAGGTGCCGTTAACAGAGCCATTACGCTTAATTTTCGTGAGCTTTATTAAAGACTGAACTTGTGGTCCCAGATCAAAATAATGCAAAAAAGCATCTTTTTCATAACCAACATCTACAAAAGCAGCATTCAGGCCGGGCATAATTTTTTTAATGCGGCCTAAATAAATATCGCCAACGGCGTAGTTGTTGTTGATCTGTTCCTTATGAAGTTCTACAAGTTGTTTGTCTTCAACTAAAGCGATGGTCACTCCCAGAGGAGAGGAATCTATAATTAGTTCTTTTACCAAAAGCTACAGAATTAAAGGCTTTTAACGCCTAATTAACACATGGACAAAAACACAAAAAACTATGCAATCAGGAATTAGGGATATAAATATTTATACCCCTAATTATTGATGCATTATACTAAGAAAAACTATTTTTTCTTATGTCTATTTTTTCTAAGACGTTTTTTACGTTTGTGAGTAGCCATTTTATGTCTCTTTCTTTTTTTACCACTTGGCATAGCTTTGAATTTTAAATATTTTTTATAAATCTGTTTATTAACGTTTACTTTTCAGTTCAATGATCTTATCATCAATGAACTTCGACAATGTAGGGTTGCCTGCAAGATTTTTACTTTTACCATAGGCGTCAATTGCTTCCTCGTTTCTGCTCAAATTCTCATAGGCCGTAGCAAGATAGAAATAAGCATCGGGTGATGGTTTAATGGCAATGATCTCATTGAAACGTGTAATTGCCTTGTCAAACTGTCCCGATTTAATTGCAAATGTGCCAAGACTCATGTTAGCCTTAAGGTTTTTTGGATCTTTCTTAACTACGTCCAGCAACATCGCTATACCTTGCATTGGCATTCCCATGCCATCCACTATAGTGATGCCTAATCCTGTTTTCGCATCAATACTTGAAGAATCAATCGCTAAGGCTTTTTTATAAGATGTATTAGCTCTTTGCAACAGCGCTGACTGTAAAACACTATCGCGCGTGTTGTCAAAAGCCTTTACGAACCTATCACCAGCGGCTAACCAATTTGTTATTGATCGTTCTTTGCCAGCAAGAATTTCCAAATATAAAGCACTAGGTACGTCCTGGTCAACCGAATCCCACTTCTTAGCAAGCGCTTTAGCCGCAAAGCCCTTTTCACTTTCAGATGCAGAGTTATAGACTTGTTCCAAACTAGTTATTTCTGTAGCTATATTACCTCCAAGCGAGTTTTTTGCAGCTGTAGAAACTTGTAAAAGATCAATATCGGCTGGTATTTCAGATTTCAATCCAGCTCTGACAGCAGGCCCTTTTGTCGTTTCTCCTTTTGGTTTCACTAAACCTTTAATATCACGTGTAAACAAAAAACCTATAAGTAGCATTACTGCTCCTATCGCTATTATTTGTTTTGAACGGATACTGTTTAGCATAATTGATTAAGCCTCTATGCTTACTATTTTAGAATTGCTTTTCACTTTGTCAACAAAAACTTTAGCTGGTTTAAAGCTTGGAACAAAATGCTCTGGAATAATTATTGCAGTGTTTTTAGAGATATTTCTAGCAGTTTTTTGTGCTCTCTTCTTAACAACAAAACTCCCAAAACCTCTTACATAAACATTCTGTCCACTGATCATGCTAGTCTTGATCACTTTAAAAAATGCTTCAACGGTTTCCTGTACATCTACTTTTTCAATTCCTGTTTTCGTTGATATTTCTGAAATAATATCTGCCTTAGTCATATTTTACTTTATTTAATTTATTGTGATTATTACTATTATAACTGATTTGGGGTTGCAAAAGTATTGCTTTTTAATGAGATAGGAAAATAAAAGATGATTTATTTGTTCGTCATATATCAGGATATTGCAAGTTTTGCTTAAAAACAATTTTATAACGTCGTATTTTTGTCCTTATGAGTTTTCAGCATGAAATCGTTAATTGGTATGCTATAAATAAACGTAATCTTCCTTGGCGAAATACTAAAGATCCTTACGTAATTTGGCTTTCGGAAGTTATTCTTCAGCAAACAAGAGTTGAGCAGGGACTACCCTATTTTCATGCCTTTCATGAGGCTTATCCTACTGTCGAAGATTTCGCAAATGCTAGTGAAACTGAGATCTTGAAGCTTTGGCAGGGTCTAGGATATTATTCGCGTGGCAGGAATATGTTATTTACCGCGAAGCAGGTGTTGGAACTTTACAACGGAATTTTTCCTTCTAACTATAGCGTTTTAATTCTTTTGAAAGGTATAGGGGACTATACTGCTGCGGCAATCTCGTCTTTTTCATCTGATGAAAAGAAGGCGGTTCTAGATGGTAATGTGTTCCGCGTGTTAGCTCGGTATTTTGGAATCTCTACGCCGATAAACACTACGAATGGTAAAAAGGAATTTGGAAACCTCGCCCAACAGCTGATCGAAGGACAGCTACCTTCACTCTATAATCAAGCCATTATGGAATTTGGAGCATTGCAATGCAAGCCGAAGTCTCCGTCGTGTCCAAATTGTCCTCTGCAATCAGGCTGTGTAGCCAATAATCGCGAACTAGTGAATGTGCTTCCTGTAAAAGTTAAAAAGTTAGTGAAACGAATTCGATATTTTAATTATTTTGTAGCAACACAACAAGACAATATTTTAATTCATCAGAGAACTGAAGGAGATATTTGGCAACAAATGTTTGACTTTCCACTTATCGAAACAACTACCCCATACGATGAACTTTGGTCAACTTTTCTCGATGAAGCCAAATTGATTTTTGGAGAAAAGGTAAAACTAACTCACCTATTGCATAAAAAGCATTTATTGACGCACCAAACTATATATGTTGATTTTTTTGCTTTAGATAATTATATAGTTAACTTTAGTAAGGTTGCAGCCGTCAAATGGGTGTCATTCCATGATTTCGAACAATTACCCCAGCCAAAGGTTATAGCTAATTTTATGGACTTTTATCAAACTAACCAATTATAAACTACAATTCATGTCAGGTATTAACAAAGTTATTTTAGTAGGCCATTTAGGTAAGGATCCAGAAGTCAGGCATTTGGATGGAGGTGTAACAGTCGCCAGTTTTCCTTTAGCCACCTCAGAGACTTACAATAAGGACGGTAAGCGGGTTGAGCAAACGGAATGGCATAACATTGTCTTATGGAGAGGTCTTGCAGAGGTGGCGTCAAAGTATTTGCAGAAAGGGAAACTCGTTTACATAGAAGGCAAGCTTAGGACTCGCTCATTCGAGGATAGAGAAAAAGTAAAAAAATATGTGACAGAAGTAGTTGCAGAAAACTTCACAATTTTAGGAAGGAAAAGCGATTTCGAGAACACACCTGTAACGACAGATAACAGCACCCCAAAAAGTGAAGGTGATTATCTGGATGTTGATCCTTCCGGAGACCTACCTTTTTAATACAAAAAGGCTCATGTTTGCGACATGAGCCTTTCTTTAAATAACCAATCCGAAACTATTCTACCGTAACAGACTTCGCTAAATTTCTCGGTTGATCCACATTACATCCTCTCATTACAGCAATATGATAAGAAAGTAACTGAAGTGGGATTGTCGCCAGCAATGGTAAAAACGCTTCGCTTGCATCCGGGATCTCAATACAGTAATCAACCATTTTTCTAACGTCAACATCACCTTCAGTGACGATTGCCAGCACAATACCTTTTCTGGCTTTAACTTCCTGAATATTGCTGATCACCTTTTCGTAGGAAGAGTTTTTAGTCGCTATAACTACTACAGGCATCTCTTCGTCAATCAAAGCAATTGGGCCATGTTTCATTTCAGCAGCAGGGTATCCTTCAGCGTGAATGTAAGAAATCTCTTTTAGCTTTAAGGCGCCTTCCAAGGCAACTGGGAATCCGCTTCCTCTTCCTAAAAACAAGCAATTACGTGAATCCTTGAACTTAGCCGCGATCTCTTTAATTAACAAATCAGACTCAAGGGCCTTTTCTATTTTCGATGGAATATTGTCTAATTCAGTTAACAATTCAGCAAGTTTGGAAGTAGTTACAGTTCCTCTTTGTTGTGCTAAATGGAATGCGATAAGGGTCAGTACAGTAACCTGGGCGGTAAATGCTTTAGTGGATGCAACACCAATCTCGGGGCCTGCATGCGTATACACTCCAGCGTGAGTTGTTCTTGGAATAGATGACCCAACAACGTTACATACACCAAATATAGTTGCTCCCTTTTCTTTCGCCATCTCGATAGCAGCTATAGTATCTGCCGTTTCACCAGATTGAGATATCGCGATTACAACATCCTTCTCAGTTATAATAGGGTTTCTATACCTAAATTCAGAAGCATATTCTACTTCCACAGGGATTCTCGCGTATTCTTCGATAAGATATTCACCAACCAGACCCGCATGCCAAGAAGTACCACATGCTACAATAATTATCCTGTCAACATTTTTCAACTTATGTGCATACTCACTAATTCCACCTAATTGTACACGGCCTTCGTTAGGATAAATCCTGCCTCTTAAACAGTCGCGGACAGATCTCGGCTGCTCGTTGATCTCTTTAAGCATAAAGTGTTCATAGCCACCTTTTTCCAGCATCTCTAGCTTTAGTTCGAGCTCTTGTATATAAGGCGTCTGAACCACGTTATCTAACCTTTTTATTAAGAGGTCATCCCTTTTGATAAAAGCGATCTCGTTATCATTTAGGTAGATAACATTCTTTGTATATTCAACTATCGGTGTTGCGTCTGATGCTATAAAATACTCTCCTTCACCAACACCGATCACCATTGGACTACCTTTTCTTGCTGCGATAAGCTGGTCTGGCTGATCTTCATCCATCACAACTATTGCATAAGCACCGTTAACTTCCTTAAGTGCCAGTCTTACCGCTTCTAAAAGGTCATTTCCTTCACTTTTGTAAATCTCTTCTATCAAATGTATTAAAACCTCGGTGTCCGTGTCGCTTTTAAACTCATGACCTCTTAATACCAATTCTTCTTTTATGGTAGCATAATTCTCGATGATGCCGTTATGTATAATGCTAAGCTTACCATTTCCAGAAGTATGGGGATGAGAGTTTCTATCTGACGGAGCGCCATGAGTTGCCCATCTTGTATGGCCAATTCCAATTGTGCCGCCTAGATTTTTATCCTCTGCAAAGCCTTCAAGTTCAGAAACCTTCCCAGCCTTTTTATATATATTTAAATTATTGTGGTCAATAAGTGCAATTCCTGCACTATCGTATCCTCTGTATTCAAGTCGTTTTAGTCCTTTAATAATCAACGGCCAAGCTTCTCTGTGGCCTATGTAGCCAACTATTCCACACATATATTATTAGGTTAAAAAAAATAATCCTCCGAAATTAAGAACTCTCGGAGGATATAAATGTATAGTAATTTAAATTATCTAGTTAACTTTTGTGTAATAGATGTTCAGCTTAATTGCGCTATTGCCAGAGCTTGGGTTTGTGGTATTAATTACAGATCTTCCAGCAGTGAGTATAGACGGAGTTAGCGTGGTTGCATCGAAACTTGAAACTGATAAGAATGTTCCAAAGTCTTCAGTATCCCCATCTATCAAATTTTGAAGATAACTTGTCAGAACAAAAAGGTATCGTTTTTTTGATACGTCATAAAAGCCGTTTATTGCTCGATCAGCACCTACATATTTCGGATTGGTGTTATTGGTCGGTGTAGAGTAATCTATAAGGTTTAATCGGTTTCCGGCAATGTCATTTCTATAAAGAATAAGCTTTCTCGCCGGGGTATAAGGCAGAACATCTGTACCATTAGCTACATTCACTACGAGTTCTGCACGATTAATAATAATTCTTGATGCAGTATTTCCAGCCTTTACAGAGTTAACAAAAGCAGTAAGATCAGGGAAAGAGATCTTGTTTCTTAATCCCGAAAGGCCTTGTAAGTAAGTTACATTGTAAGGTGTAGCTGGATTAGGCGCGGATAATTGTGTTTGAACTGGAGTGCCAGTATAATCGTGTTTGATGTTTGCAGCAATGGGGCCGCTCGAGATAGAAATAGGGAAACTTACCCCAACCGTATCCTTACTTACCGAGTTGGTAATGTTCTTTTTATAGTAAAGTTGCAAATTCGCATTTGATCCTGCAAAATCTAAAAGAATAATACCACCCTTACCTGTAGATGTTGCCTTGTCTACGCTTATTCTTAATCCTTTGAAAGCAGCTCCGAACCTAGAGTTTTTAGCACGCGTTACCGAGTCAAGTGACAGGATTCGAGTTTGAATAAAGGTATTGTCAAGCTTAATCCTAATCTCCGGAACAATTGTTCTTATACTATCTGGCTTTCCAACTACAATATCAGTCACTTTAACATTAGTGTTGGGCATAATCTTAGCTGTAAAAGTACCTATAACGGGCGTTTCCACTGCAAATTCCCGGTTTGTTTGAAAGTTATTTTGTAAACTAATATCGTCTTTCAATTGATGTACCCTAAAGCTATACACTGAAGTTGCAGTATCGCCATAGAACTCATTTACTATTTTTGCAGTCACAGCGTCTGTAATCCTGCTGTAAGGAAGAACCAGGACAGCTGAGTCAATGATTGGATTGGTTCCAAAACTATATCCGTTCGATGGCAAGGAAACAGCAAATGCAAGATTTGCTTCTGTGTTTCCAAAAATTGGATCACCATTTATGTAGCCCAAAGGTTGTCTGCCCTGTGATACGGTACTGGTCTCATCATCTTTGATAGTAACTGATTTAACGGCCACGCTACTATTTAAAACTCCTTTAATTGCTAGGCTGGGATCGAGTTCAAAACCGATTGTATTAGCGTCTTTGCATGACGACAAAAGAAAAAGACCTATCAACAGGGTCAATAAGTCTAGTTTTATAAATTTCATATTTTAGTACCTGAGTTTTATGCTATTGAAACCAATTCTTCAGTCGAGATTTCTTCGTATAAATTGTAGAAGTTCTCGAAATTGTCGGTTAAATTAAAAGCTAAAGTTGGTTTATTAGAATCTTTAACAAATTTTAACACATCAGAATTAAGGTTTTCATCAGCTAAAACGACTGCGTCAGAGTAAGTTATAGCTCCGATATGTAGTGAATTACAATCTGCTTTTTCGAATACTTTTGTATCCTCAACAGTCATAGAATTCATCACTGCTTTTTTATAGAGATCCGTATTCATTGTTTCTGTAAAGCAGTCTTCATATACAGAATATACTACTTTAGAATTTTTGAAAGTTGGATCGTTCTTGTAGGTAGTTTTAATGTAAGCAGGAACTAAGGATGTCATCCAGCCATGGCAATGAACAATGTCTGGAGACCAGCCAAGTTTTTTAACGGTTTCCAAGGCACCTTTGCAAAAGAAAATAGTTCTTTCATCGTTATCTGCATAGAACTTATTGTCTTTATCTCTAAAAACATATTTGCGCTGAAAATAGTCCTCATTATCCAGAAAATATACTTGCATACGAGCAGCTGGAATTGAGGCAACCTTAATTATTAATGGATTGTCATTATCGTTGATGATAATGTTCATTCCAGAAAGGCGAATCACCTCATGTAACCTATTCCTTCGCTCGTTAATATTACCAAATCTTGGCATAAGAATGCGGATCTCAAATCCTTTATCCTGCATTGCCTGTGGTAACTGACGGGTAATTTCTGAAATCTTTGTGAGTTCAAGGAAAGGCGACATCTCGTGTGTAACAATCAGTAGCTTCGTTTTTGCCATCTCCATATTCGTAAATAAAAATTTATGTTAAAGAAAAGATTATCAAGGGGCAAAGGTACGCATAATTATAACATTTATCAATATAATACGCAAGATGTTTTGTTAGGAATGTAGAAATAACCAACTTTACCGACTTGAAATTTTACTTGCTGGTTTGAAAGTTATACATACTATTGCGGCGTTAAAGTCGCTGCTCAGTCCAATTAAATTGGCGAAACAGAAAATAGCTTTAGTGCCAACAATGGGTGCTTTGCACAAAGGTCACGTCTCGCTGATTAAAGAGGCTCAACAGCATACCGACCTGGTTGTTTGTAGCATCTTCGTAAACCCCACTCAATTTACCGATCCTAAAGATCTGGAAAAATATCCCAGACCTCTTGAACACGACATCCAAATGCTGAAAGATGCCGGATGTAATATTGTATTTATGCCTCCAGTAAAGGAGATGTATCCTACACAAGAGGACTGGCACATTGATTTGGGACCCGCCGAGTTTGTTCTTGAAGGGGAGTTTCGTAAGGGTCATTATCAAGGTGTTACTCAAATTGTAAAAAAACTTTTTGATGCTGTAAGTCCGGATATTGCTTTGTTTGGCGAAAAAGATTTCCAGCAAGTGCTGATGATTCGCCATATGGTAGATCATTTTAAAATGTCGGTTGAGCTTATTTCCTGTCCTATAATTAGAGAGGACGACGGGCTTGCAATGAGCTCAAGAAATATTAACCTAACTGCTGAAGACAGACAGCATTCATTGGTATTAAGCGCTGCTTTATTCTATATAAGGGATAATTTTCAAAGGGAATCAATTGCTACACTACTAACGAACGCTAAAGCAATGTTCAATGCAGTTCCTGGGGTGGAGTTGGATTACTTTACTATCGCAAATGGCGAAACACTACAGCCTGCCAGCCAAAAAAGCCAGCCAAACCTGGTTGCATTAGTGGCGGCCAAAGTGGGGCAGACCCGTCTGATTGATAATATGCTACTTTTTTAATTAACTTTGAAGCATGATTATCGAGATATTAAAATCGAAAATACACCGCGTTAAAGTAACACAAGCGGAACTCAACTACGTGGGGAGCATCACCATCGATGAAGATTTGATGGATGCGGCAAAGATTATAGCTAACGAGAAGGTTCAAATTGTGAACAATAACAATGGCGAACGGTTTGAAACCTATGTTATCAAAGGCGAGAGAGGCACGGGAACAGTTTGCTTGAATGGCGCTACTGCACGCAAAGTACAGGTAGGTGATATCCTCATTATTATGTCTTACGGCTCGCTTCCAATCCAGGAAGCAAAGCTTTACCATCCAGTTTTGGTATTCCCGGATGACAACAATCATCTTCTAAAATAGCTGTAAAGCTCTTCCAAAAGAAATTACTATGCAACCATAGTAATTTGCCTCAGATTCTTTAGCTTTGAAATAACTTATTATTTAACCAATTTAAATATGCTATTTCAATTAACTGAAGAACAATTGATGATCCAGCAGGCTGCAAGAGATTTCGCGCAGAACGAACTTAAGCCGGGAGTTATAGAAAGAGACGAGCATCAGAAATTTCCTACCGAACAAGTTCAAAAACTTGGAGAACTTGGGTTTTTGGGAATGATGGTTTCCGAGAAATATCACGGTAGCGGTATGGATGCGATGTCTTACGTACTTGTTATGGAGGAATTATCAAAGATTGATGCATCAGCTTCAGTAGTCGTATCTGTAAACAATTCTTTGGTATGTTATGGGTTAGAAGCTTACGGCTCTGAAGCGCAAAAGGAGAAGTATTTAAAACCTTTGGCATCAGGAGCACAAATAGGTGCCTTTTGTTTGTCTGAACCTGAAGCAGGTTCAGATGCAACTTCACAACAAACTACAGCGGAAGATAAGGGCGATTACTACCTGTTAAACGGGACTAAAAACTGGATTACAAACGGCAGTACAGCTTCAACTTATCTCGTTATTGCACAAACCGACCGGGCCCTGAAACATAAAGGTATCAATGCATTCATTGTAGAAAAGGGTGCAACCGGCTTTACCATCGGACCTAAAGAAAATAAGCTGGGGATCAGAGGTTCAGATACGCATTCGCTTATGTTTAACGATGTCAGAGTTCCAAAGGAAAATAGAATTGGAGAGAATGGTTTCGGTTTTACCTTTGCCATGAAAACATTAGAAGGGGGTAGAATTGGTATCGCTGCGCAGGCACTTGGCATAGCTGCTGGAGCTTATGAAATGGCCCTTTCCTATTCTAAAGAGCGTAAATCTTTTGGTAAACCCATTTCAGAACATCAGGCAGTAGCCTTCAAGCTCGCAGATATGGCAACCAATATTGAGGCTGCCCGCCTGCTTGTTTACAAGGCTGCATGGCTTAAAGATCAAGGCTTGTCTTATACCCTTGCTGGCTCAATGGCCAAGCTTTATGCTTCTAAAGTAGCAATGGATGTCACTGTTGAAGCTGTTCAAATCCACGGTGGTTACGGCTTTGTAAAGGAATACCATGTAGAACGCCTGATGCGCGATGCGAAAATTACGCAGATTTATGAGGGCACTTCAGAAATTCAGAAACTCGTGATTTCTAGAGATATCCTCCGGTAACTAGTCCTTATTTGATCCAAGCACAAGTCCGAATATCGCTTTAATTATCGCAACTACAATAGCCAGAAAAGCGGAAGCCCAGAAGCCTGAAGTACTGAATCCACTCATAATGTTTGAAACCAGCATGATCATCAATACGGTGATCACGAAAGACATCAACCCTAACGTTAAAAAGTTAACAGGAAAAGTGAGCAATCTAAGAATAAAGCCAATCGTTGCGTTTGCAAGAGCGATTAGTAACGCGGCAATAATGGCATTTCCATAGCCGTCAACAACAACACCTGGCACTAGTCGGGCGCCAAGAAATACAGCTAATCCCATTAATAAAATTTCAATAATCAGTCTCATAATGTTAATTTAGTGGTATGCTCAAAAATATTAATAGATTATCGCTGGCGTTAATGACGACATCTTTTCTTGGATGTGCATCATCAAATAGCAAGCCACTTTCCATTGCATTTTCTAAAGATAGCAGTGCTGTTGTTATCAGTGATATAGATAGGCCCGGTCTGTTAAGATTGCGGCAGCTAAAACCTCAGGATTCTATTTTCAAAGAATTGATAGCGGTGTTGCAAACTCCTTCTGAAAATGACAGTACTATTCGGGAAGAACTTATACCCGGGGATTATGCCGTTTCAGATACAGCGATAACTTTTACACCTGATCAACCCTTTGCTAAAGGGCGGGAATATCTGGTGATCAGCCATATAAATACAAAGTTTGGCGATGCGAAGCAGATTGCAAAGGGGCAGCTTAGCCTCGGCGTTAAGCCGACTCAAAAATCATTAATAAGGTAGTTTTACAGTTATTCATGGGAGTAACTATCAAGTCTAGCCTTGACTGAGGATAAATAGGGGACTAAGAGCATGTTCGCTGGGTTTAAGGGGGGTTTCGCCCAACAAGCTACCTTGTAGTCCCCTAGTTGCTACCTCTGAGATAAGAAGCTGACCCGTCTGAAAGTTATCTATATACTTCCGGATTAAGACATTCAGGTAACTGTTCGCCCTTCAATCCCGCAAGGATATTTTTTACAGAAAGGGTTGCCATTGCAGTTCTCGTTTAAAGTGTGGCGGAAGCAATAGGTAGCTAGTGCTCACGTTGAATGCACCTAGTACACAGTTTCCAGATTCACTATTGATTTGTTATAGGTTACTAATCAGTTTAACCTTTAAACCCTAATGTAAGGTTGCGTTTTTAAATTATAAAATTTTTTCTTATATTTGCTGCATAATAGTGGGTTAGAGGGGGCAGATGTCCCCTCTTTTCTGTTATTTGCAAATTGGTTATGCAGATAGAAAAGAGAGTTATAGAGTTAATTGAAGAGAAGATCTCGGATAGGCCAGAACTGTTTTTGGTGGAAGTAAGAATGTTGCCAAATAACAAGCTTATTATTCATGTTGATGGCGATGAAGGAATCAACATCCAGGATTGCGCTGCAATTAGCAGGCATGTTGGTTTCCATTTGGAAGAAGAGAATACGATTGACAAAGCTTACAATCTTGAAGTTTCATCACCAGGAGTTGGAGAGCCTTTAAAATTGAAAAGACAGTACGATAAAAACATTGGTCGTGAGGTTGGTATCAAGCTATCAAACGGAGAAGCAAAAGAAGGAAAATTACTTTCAGTTACTGATCAGGGAATTCTGATTGAAGCTAAGGTAAAAGAGAAAGGCAAAAAAGTTCAATTGGTAGAAACCAACATAGACTTTAGTGATATAACAGAAACAAAGGTTTTAATTTCATTTAAATAAAAATGAGCAATATTAATTTAATCGATTCATTTCAGGAGTTTAAGGACTTCAAGAACATCGACCGTCCGACGGTGATCAGTGTATTGGAAGAAGTTTTTCGTAGCATGCTGCGTAAGAAATATGGCACCGATGAGAATTGTGACGTAATTGTAAATCCAGATAACGGGGATTTAGAAATCTGGCGTACAAGAAAAGTTATGGAGGATGGATTTTCTGAGGATGATGATCTGGAGATTGAACTTAAAGAAGTAAAACAATTGGACGCAGATATGGAAGTTGGTGACGACTACATTGAGCAGATCACATTGGAGAGCTTTGGTAGGAGAGCTATTTTAGCTGCCCGCCAAACCTTGGTTTCTAAAGTTTTAGAGCTCGAAAAAGATGAGATCTTTAAGAAATATAAAGACAGGGTTGGTGAAATTGTAACTGGTGAAGTTTACCAGGTTTGGAAAAAGGAAACACTTGTTCTTGATGATGAAGGTAACGAGTTGATGATGCCTAAAAATGAGCAGATTCCGGCGGATTACTTCAAAAAGGGAGATACCGTTCGTGCGGTAATTCTTAAGGTGGATATGGTGAACAGTACGCCTAAAATTATTATCTCTAGAATAGCTCCAGAATTTTTACAACGCTTGTTTGAAATTGAGGTTCCAGAGATTTTTGATGGTTTAATCACTATCAAAAAGATTGTTCGCGAACCTGGTGAAAGAGCAAAGGTTGCTGTTGAATCTTACGATGACAGGATTGATCCGGTAGGTGCTTGTGTTGGTATGAAAGGCTCGCGTATTCATGGTATTGTAAGAGAACTTAAAAACGAAAACATTGATGTGATCAATTTCACAAATAATGTTTCCTTATATATTACTAGAGCCCTGAGCCCTGCAAAAATCACTTCTATTAAATTAGATGACGAAACAAAACATGCTGCGGTTTATTTGAAGCCAGATCAGGTTTCATTGGCTATTGGCCGCGGTGGACATAACATTAAACTGGCAGGCAAATTGACAGGTTATGAAATCGATGTTTATCGTGAGGCTGGAGAAGAAGACGAAGATGTCGATATCGAAGAATTCTCAGATGAAATCGATAGCTGGATCATTGATGAGCTTAAAGCCATCGGATGTGATACTGCTAAAAGTGTGCTGGCACTATCTATAGATGAGCTGGTTAAACGTACCGATTTAGAAGAAGAAACAATAAAAGAGGTAATGAGTATTTTAAAATCAGAGTTTGAATAACGCAAAAACTGGCTGTTTAGACATGAAATAAACAAGAATAAACGTTACTTTTGTATAAGAATTAAAGAAAAATAGGATAATCAATGTCAGACGACAAACCAATAATTTTATTCAAAGCAGTTAAGGAACTTAACGTAGGTATTGCTACGGCTGTTGACTTTCTGGAAAAGAAAGGCTTTTCTGTAGAGAATAAACCCACTACCAAGCTCTCTCGCGACATGTATGATGCGCTTCTGAAGGAGTTTCAAGGTGATAAGATTGTAAAAGAGGAAGCTAATCAGATTGTTATTGGTAAAATACGTCGTGATGAACCAGAAGTGACTGAAAAAGTTGCTGAAGCACCTAGAAAAAATGTAGAATTCGAGAATGAAGGCATTTTAATTAAAAACCTAAATTCTTACAGCCCTCCTGCTGAGAAAGTTAGAGAGGAAGCGCCTGCAAAACCGGCAGCACCTGTAGCAACTCCTGTTGCAACTGTAGAAGCTGAAACACCGAAAGCTGATGACAGTGCTTTGCCAGGTGTAAAAATTGTTGGCAAGATTAATTTAGATGATCTAAATTCTAAATCTCGCACGGTTAATAAAGAAGAGATTGTGGAGCCACAACCTGCTAAGTTAGAAGTTAAGGCTCCAGAGCCACAAGTTGTCAAGGAGGAAAAGCCAGTTGAAACTTTAGTTGCTGAAGTAAAACCTGAGCCGATTGTAGAAGCTAAGGTTGAAGAAGAACCTAAAGTTGAGGAGAAGCCACTTGCTGCCCCGGTAGTTAAGGCTACACCACCAGCTCCTGTTGCTACTGTAGTTCTTGCAACTCCCGTTGCTCCCCCTATTGTAGAGACACCAAAAGCCGATGACAATGAGGTTATTAAAGCAAGATCTGTAAAACTTTCGGGTCCAAATATCATTGGTAAAATTACTTTGCCAGTAACGCCTGATCGTAAATCATCACCTGTTGCTTCTTCAGGCGAAAGTGCTGAAGCAAAAAGAAAGCGTAAGCGTAAGAAAACACCTGGAGGTCCAGCTAACGGCCCGACAACAGGCGCAACGCCACAAGTTCATACGCCAGGACAAGCTACACCTGCAAGGCCTGCTCCAACCTTTGTAAACAGACCTGATTTCAGGAACAATACTAATAATACGGCCAACAGGCCAAACTTCAGAAATAGTAAACCAGGATCACCAGGCGGCGGTCCGAAGGAAGAACCAACTGAAAAAGAAATACAAGATCAGATCAAAGCTACACTTGCACGTTTAAGTGGAGCCGGTAAGTCTGGTAAGTTTGCTCAACGTGCAAAACTTCGTCGTGGTAAACGTGATGATGTTGCGTTATCTGCTGAGGAGGCTGCAATGGAGCAAGAGCTTCAGTCTAAAGTACTAAAGGTAACGGAGTTTGTTACGGCAAATGAGTTGGCTTCGATGATGGATGTGCCAGTTACAAAGATCATAGGTACTTGTATGAGTCTTGGTATGTTTGTTTCCATCAATCAACGTTTGGATGCGGAGACTTTAACTATCGTTGCTGATGAGTTTGGTTACGAAATACAATTCGTGAAACCTGATGATGAAAGTGATAGTATCATAGAAGAAGAGGATTTAGCGGAAACTTTAGAAGATAGGGCACCTGTTGTAACGATCATGGGTCACGTCGATCATGGTAAGACATCTCTACTGGATTACATCCGTAAGGCGAATGTTGTTGCTGGTGAGGCTGGTGGAATTACTCAGCACATTGGTGCATATATGGTGACTACGCCGACTGGTAAAAAAGTAACTTTCTTAGATACTCCGGGTCACGAGGCCTTTACTGCAATGCGTGCACGTGGTGCAAAGGTTGCAGATATCGCGATCATTGTTATTGCTGCGGATGATGCAGTGATGCCACAAACAAAAGAGGCGATCAGTCATGCGCAAGCTGCTGGTGTTCCTTTAGTATTTGCATTTACTAAAATTGATAAACCGGGTGCAAACTCAGAGAAAATACGTGAACAGCTTTCTGTCATGAACATCCTTGTTGAGGATTGGGGAGGTAACTTCCAGTCGCAAGAGATATCTGGTAAAAGCGGTCTGAATGTAGAATTGCTTTTAGAAAAAGTTTTGTTAGAAGCAGAGTTGCTTGATTTGAAAGCAAATCCTTCGAAACGTGCTACGGGTAGTGTTATTGAGGCTACACTAGATAAAGGACGTGGTATTGTGACTACAGTTCTGGTACAGGCAGGTACGTTAAAAGTTGGTGATCCTATTTTGGCTGGTAGTTATAGCGGACGTGTTAAAGCATTGTTTAACGAACGTGGTCAAAAGGTAGATCAAGCGGGACCTTCGGTTCCGGTTCAGGTGTTGGGTATGCAGGGTGCGCCTACTGCTGGCGACAGGTTCAACGCAATGGAGAATGAGGTTGAAGCGAGAGAGATTGCGAACAAACGTCTACAACTTATGCGTGAGCAGGGTCTTAGAACTCAGAAACACATTACTTTAGATGAGATAGGTCGTCGTTTAGCGATTGGTAACTTTAAAGAGCTTAACTTGATTGTTAAGGGTGATGTGGATGGGTCGATTGAAGCTCTATCAGATTCATTGTTGAAACTTTCAACTCCTGGAATACAGATCAATGTGATCAGTAAAGCAGTTGGACAGATCTCTGAATCTGATGTATTGCTGGCATCAGCTTCTGATGCGATCATTATCGGTTTCCAGGTTCGTCCTTCCCCAGGTGCGCGTAAGCTAGCTGAGGCAGAGCAAATAGATATTCGTTTATATTCGATCATCTACGATGCGATCAATGAGATCAAAGCGGCTATGGAAGGTATGTTGGCTCCAGAGTTTGAAGAGAAGATCACAGCTAACGTTGAGATTAGAGATACGTTCAAAATCACTAAAGTTGGTACAATTGCAGGTTGTATGGTATTAGATGGAACAATTACCCGTAACAGTAAGATCCGTATAGTAAGAGATGGGGTAGTAGTTTATACAGGTGAGCTGGCTTCATTGAAACGTTATAAGGATGATGTTAAAGAAGTTTCGAGAGGTTACGAGTGCGGATTGAACATCCACAACTTTAACAACATTGAAGTTGGAGATATCGTTGAAGCTTATGAACAAGTAGAAGTAAAACGTAAGTTGTAAAAGAATTATATCTAAAATATATCGGCAATCAGACTTAGTTTGATTGCCGATTTTGTTTATAAATTAATGGATAAAACGGATTGGAGCTTAAGAAGTGAGAAATATTCGTTATTCTGCCGAAGCACGTTTAAAGAAACCTATTATTGAAATCCTGAATATCGCTTTTACCAAATTTTTATAATAGCAGGTTTTTCCTGAAAGTGGGTTTCTGTATAAAGCCTGAATTTGTGATAGAAGGTTTGAGTCAATATTTTTATATTCAATCCAATAGGTTCTGTAATGATGCTTAAACCCGAAGTTATAGGCCTTGGAATCAATTAGATTCTGATTTGAAATAGCATTGAGTACGGACATTAATTCTAATAAGTATAATCCCGTTCCATAGGCGTGTGTACTTAAATCCTTGTCATGCTTTCTGAAATAATTTAAAGTTTTTCCACAAATATGGACGTTTCCAAGCTTGGCTAATTCCACCCAAAAGAGCCAATCACCGCAAAAGCGGTAGTTTAAAAAATTGCGTGATATCTTATTATATATCTCTTTTTTCCATAAAACCATACTTGCATTGTAAACTGCATTGTTTCTCAGCATATACTTTTTAATGAATTCAGTACCATCCATACCTTCATTTAGAAAAGGATGATGAGAGGTCCAACTGATTACATTAGCATCAAGAATACAATGAGACTGGCAATAACTAAAGGTACAATTCGGATCTTTATGGAAACTAGTAATTAGCTCTTCCAATAATGTGGGTTCACACCAATCGTCACTTTCGGCAATCCAGATAAGGTCACCTTTTGCGGCATTTATACCCTTTTCCCATTGCTTAAATGTACTGCCACTATTTACTTCATTTAAGATGATTTTGCTGACTCTAGGATGATTGCGATACGATTCTATTACAGTTGTACTGTCATCGGTAGACTCATCATCTAATATAATTAACTCAAAATCCTGATAAGATTGCACGAGAACAGATTCTATTCTTTGTTGCAAGTATTTCGAGTGATTGTAATTAGGGATTATGACAGAGACCTTTGGCATTTTAATTATAGGATGTTATCTTCGAAGCAAATTCAAATATACGATGTCTTTAAATAACGAAGTTGACTATTCGATTATTATCTGCACATACAATCCGGATCAGGTGGTATTTCAGCGCTGTTTGAATGCTGTGAAGGCCTTGGACCTAGATGATTTCAGGACAGAAGTCATTTTGGTAGATAATAACAGTAAAACACGAATTTCCGAAAGCGGATACATTCAATCTTTTATTGAAAACGTTTCTAATTCAAAGATAATTACTGTCACAAAACAAGGACTTAATCATGCTAGAATGGCCGGTATACTTGAGTCAAAGGGTAAAGAAATTATTTTTTTTGATGATGACAATGAGCCAGAAGCCGACTATTTAAGGGCTTTAAATTTTCTGCACATTAGCTATCCTCATGTTGGTGCCTGGGGGCCAGGAAATATAGATATAGATTTCTTATCTGCAGTTGAACCACATTTGTTAAACGAATCAAAGCAGGCGTTTCAAGATCGACATGAGAGTAACATCACGTATTCTAACCAGCGTTCGTGGCAATCATGCTATCCTTTTGGTACTGGACTATCTATCCGCAAAGACTATTGCCTGGAATATATTGAAGGGGTTAAGGCTGGTATTTTTACACTCTCAGATCGGAAAGGCAACGAACTTAGTAGCGGTGGGGATACGCAAATGGTATTTTTTCTGATTAGCAAGGGGGCGTCGGCGGGGGTCGCTCCGAGTTTGTCCATAACGCACATTGTTCCGGCAAAGCGAACTAAGTTCGAATACTTAAAAAGATTAACCTATGGTACCAGCGTTTGTTACAGCACCTGTTTATCAGAGGTTTTTCCAGAGGAACTGGAGCGCATTGAGTCTCACCTCGTTCGTCCAGAGAAATTTAATGTTAAAATATTAAAGAAAATGTTTCTTCTATTATTCAATGGTAAAGTAGAGAAAACTTTGGCAGTTGTATCCTACATTGGTGCTGTCAATGGAGATTACCTTGCACTTAAAAGACCTGTACCTTCCTTAGCTAGCTGGGCATTAAAAAAATTAAAAGCTAAATAAAGCTATTTGCCTTTTATCCAGCGTTTGAATCTTCTCCGTATTGAGTAATGTTTTTTGCTGCGCTCTTCTAGTTTAAATTCTTTTGCAAAAATATTGTAGTCAATCTGTTTCTCGGGTAGTATGTATTTTGGATGAATGAGTTGCCCGAGTTCCGATGTTTTAAGGTTGGCGAACTGATTGTTTGGATCGGGAGTATGGGTGGCATCTGGTCTGAATCCTATGTTGCTCACTAAATTCCTGTTGGGGCTTATTGAAAGACCATGGTTAAAATAATTCAGGAACGCAAGTTGATAGTCCCAGGTATCAATCTGCTTTTGTTTTAAAGCCTTGAAAATTTCGAGCCACTGTTGAGCTAAGAATTGGTCATCAAATATTTTATTGATGCGGCTTTCTACCTCTGGAAGGGTATATCTGGTAAGTTCGCTATCATAATCCTTCCAAACCCTGCGCCAACTTGCCCAACCCCAGATAATGGTGCTTTCGTGAAAATAATAGCTGGCTTCTGCCCATTGTTGTTGAGATTGAAGATTAGTACCGGAGATGTGCCTTACTCTGGTGTCATACCTATATCTCTTCAGCATTTCATCACAGAAATGGAAAAAACTTGTGGACGGAAGGCAGTCGTCTTCTAAAATTATACCTTCCTCTTCCTGCTCAAAAAACCAGGTAATTGCAGAAGACACAGCAAGGCGGCATCCTTGGTTCTCGGTTCTAAAAAGAGTTTTAACTTCACATTCCCAGTCGATTTGATTGATAATTTTTCTTGCCTGCTTACATCTTAACTCTTCATCAGGTAGGTTAGCTCTTGCGCCATCTGCCGCCAGGTATAATATGGAGGGTTTTACCTCTCTGATCTTATTAAAAACCTGTGCAGTAGTATCCGGTCGGTTGAATATTAAAAACAGCACCGGAGACTTTACAGTATAGTTGTCCATAAACTATTTTTTTGAGATAAACTTTTGCATATGAGGTTTCCAGAAATCCAATTCCTTCTCCCAGGCATGGCATCCGAAAGGAAGTTGATGTTGATTTAACTTGTAAGCTCTTTCTGGAAGTGTTTCAAAAGCAAACTTCAACGCGGTTCTATATTTTGGGATATGTAAATTCTTTTTTGTTCGGTTAATTGCAATCGACCAGAAGATATCTTCATTGAATTCGAGCTTTTGCTTATCTAGGTATTGGGCTGCTAGGTCTGAGAATTTGATACTCAGGTCATGGAATCTCTGGACTCTCCTGAGAGAGAAACCGCCATTGCCAACTTTATTATAGAATTGCTTTTTTTTGGGTACGCCGTTGATTTGCCAATTAAATGTTCCAAACAAGAAGCTTTTGAAAGTATAAATCAAATGCAAGAAAGAGTTGTTTTCTGAGTAGAGCCAGGGCGCGCCGATGTAATCATAGTTTTGGCTACACCAACGTAGTAATTGGTCGGAGAAGACAAATGCGTCCAATTGGTATATCAGAATATATTCGTAAGCCATGAATTTTTTATAAAATTCGCTGGAGAGCATTAATTCATTATAGCCATGGATATCTTTAAAGTATTTATTGTCAAAGGAGATAACTCGGCTAAAATCAACACAGTCAACAAACGAAAGGTCTAACGACTCAGGTTTCATTGCTATAATCGGATGATTTCCTAATATTCTAAATCCTTGATCGAGCGATATTTTTTCATTCGCCGTTAGGCTGTCTTTGTAAAATGGAATAACGATTGCTGCCTTATTCATTTATTGCCAGGTTTAAATCTTGACTTAAATAAGCGAAATATATATCTTGCCCAGATTTTAAAGCCAAAATTATAAAGGATAATTTTACTTTTATCATGTTCGAAAGGCTTATCTTTTGAAATCGCAGAGATACCGGTGTCATTATAATCTACTATGATATAGTTTTTGTATTCAAAAGTATAAACTGGATCTTTAAAAAGTCGCATGTTTAGGTGATAATCCGCAGCAATCTTGTATTTGATATTGTATTTGTATTTTTTAAATATGCTCGCCGGATAGATTATTGACTGATGGAAAATGCCAAGTTTTGCCTGATAATAAGGCCTTAGATGGCCCGATTGAGGTTTCCCTTTGTATAATACGTTGGCGTAATATATCACTTGCTTGTCGTTTAGTGCGGTCAACATCACTGAAAAATCTGGCAACATGCAATCGTCTGCACCTAAGAAGATTACATGTTCTGCTGAAATATAAGACAATGCTTTATTCATAGCGTCATAAATTCCATTGTCAGGTTCACTCTTCCAAAATGCGATCCTAGAATTATTTTCCTTTAGGATTGACGTCGTATCATCCGTGCTGGCTCCATCAATAACAATGATTTCAATGGAATTTGTCTCTTGATCATATATGCTATTCAAACATGTTTGAAGCGTGTTTTGGGCGTTAAAAGTAACAATGACAACAGAGGCTAGGTACTTTTTAACCATTTAGCACAGTTTTGTAAACCTCTAAATAAGATTTCGCACTATCTGACCAATTAAATTGCTCAGCATGCCTAATAATGGTATCTGCTGGTTGATGTTGAATATAGTCAGACATGCCCAGCGCAAATTGCTCCTGCATTTGTGTTGGCTTGAAATTGGTAAAGTAGTAAGCAGCTGACCCGCCAATCTCTGGCAGGGAGGTGGCGGTCGATAAGAATACAGGCTTGCCAAACTTCATTGCTTCAATGGGTGGAATGCCGAAGCCCTCGGCAATAGATGGGAATAGGAATGCTCTACAGTGTTGATAATACCAATATTTATCGGTTTCAGTAATTGCTCCTAATACATAAACTCTATCTTCTACCTCCAACCTTTTCGCCTCTTCCAAAATCTTATCAACATATTTTGGGTCAGGTTTTCCGGCAATAATTAGGTCATAATCATTGTTTTCTAACAATGGGATTAACACATGAAAGTTTTTCTTGGAATTGACTGTACCCAAAGCGAATAGGAACGGTTTATCTGGAATATAGTTTGGTTTGTGATCCAAAGTAAGAATTGGTTCTGCACAACCATTATAAATAACGGTAATTGGCTTATCACCCACCTTAAGATGCTGTAGAATTTCAGCTTTTGTGAAATGAGATATCGCGACAATGTGATCACATAAATCAATATTCTGTTGATGCTTGCGCAGATATTTATTAACCTTTGCAGCAGATTTTTCTTCGTGCAGGAAGTTTAAATCATGAATGGTTAACACCAGCTTTATTTTTTCACTTTTTGGAATATATCTGGAGAGCTGGTATGTGGTATGCCAGACGTCAATATTATTTACTTTGGGAAATATAAACTTTTGTAAACTATTCTGATTGATGAAACTATCGCCAGTTTCGAAGTATTGCTGAAGTGATGGATTCAGATAGAAAGAGATTTCATCATCAGATGCCTTTAGTCGCTTTAACGCATTTCCCAGTTGTAGACAATATTCAAATAGTCCGGTGTGGGCATATTTCATTCGTTCACAATCCAACGCGATCCTCATAGTTTTTATAAAATTATTAATCCATAAAGGATTGCATATCAATCAGCTTTCTGTAAAGCCCATTTTTTTGGAGTAGTTCAGAGTGTGTGCCGGACTCTGTAATTTGTCCCTTGTCAATGACCAGAATCTTATCAGCATGCTGGATAGTGCTCAGGCGGTGTGCAATAATTATAGACGTCCTGTTTTCCATTAATCTGTTTAAGGCATCTTGAACTAGTTTTTCTGATTCTGTGTCCAATGCAGAAGTTGCCTCATCTAACAACATTATCGGGGGGTTAGCCAATACCGCTCTTGCAATACATATTCTTTGTTTTTGACCTCCCGACAGTTTATTGCCTCTATCACCAATGTTAGTATCATAACCTTCCTCTGTATTTGTTATGAACTCATGGGCATTTGCTATTTTAGCAGCAGAGATAACTTCTTCATCAGTTGCTTCTGGTTTTGCGAAAGCAATGTTATTAAAAATGCTATCATTAAATAAGATAGATTCCTGGTTTACAGTTCCCATAAGCCTTCTTAAAGTATCTGCTGTAATGTCTCTTAGGTCGTGGTTATCGATCGAAATGACACCAGACTTTGGGTCATAAAATCTTGGAATTAGATCCATTAACGTACTTTTTCCTCCTCCGGACGGACCAACAAGGGCTATTTTTTCTCCTTTATGAATAGTGAGATTGATATTATTTAAAACTTTCTTATCTCCATAGTTGAAATGTACATCTTTAAATGTGAATGATTCTCTGAAATCATCCAACTCTAATGCGTTTTCCTTATCTTGAAACTCTTGCTTAGTATCAATTAAATCTAAGACCCTGACTCCTGCTGCTATACCTGAGTGAATTGTACTAAAGGATTCTGAGAGCGCTTTAATTGGTTGCATTACTTGTGAAAAAGTAGCCAGATAGACTAAAAATTTAGCTGGTTCCAGGCTTCCCGGTTCGTTACTTAGAATCATAGTGCCACCGTACAAAACTATAAATACGACAACTAGTACTCCCAAACTTTGTGATACCGGAGAAGCTAGTTGCTGGCGACGAGCCATCTTCTTTCCTAAGTTTGAATAGAAAACGTTTTCCTCATGAAACTTGTCTTTGATTCTTTGAGTTGCGTTGAATGCTTTAATAATTCTAACTCCACCCAGAGCTTCATCTAAAAATCCAATCATTTTAGCGAAACTCTCATGTGATTCCTTAGCTTGTTCTTTTAGTCGTTTTACAATCTTGCTAATGATAAAGCCGGAAACTGGGATAACCAGGAGTGCGAAAAGCGTTAGTTTGACTGAAATGGAAAGTAATACTGCTATCCAAAATATAAGCTGTAATGGCTCTTTGAAAACAACTTGTAAAGTGCTGGTAACAGTACCCTGTACAACTTGGACGTCAGAAGCAACTTTAGAAATAATGTCACCCTTTTTTTCATTGCTAAAGTAGCCTATATGAAGGTTCATGACGTTATCGAAAACAGCTTTTCGAAGCTTTAGGAGCGTATGAACTCTCAAATCTTCCATAAAGCGTTGAGATAGGTAACGGAAGAGATTGGAGAGAAATACCGTTATCAAAATGAATCCGCATACCAATTGAAGTGTGTACACGGCTCCATTAGACGTAATTGATTGCTTTATAAAATTGCTAAACCTGGCGATAACATCAAATGTCGATGCTTTTTCCATTGTTGTTGGCGTTGCACTGACTTCTCTACCAACGGAAAAAATGGTTTCCAGTAATGGGCCCAACAGCGTGAACAGGAAGGTGTTGAAGAAGATAGCAAGAATTGTTACCAGTACATATGGAATCGCGTACTTTTCTATTGGTTTTGCAAACGATAGTAATCGGAAATAGATCTTCATTAAAGACTTTAAAATTTGTCAAAGGTACAGAATTAGACGCACCTATAAAAAAGTGATCTTAACCAAGTTTCAAGAATCTTGGTTAAGATCTAACTTATAATCTTATAGTTTTTATACTCTCCGATCCGCCAGCCAATTAATTGCTCAATACGATGTAAAAATAAGCGGCGTGGAGATAGTGCTATTTTATTACGATTATGTTTAAATACCCAGTCTTGTGCGGTTATGGTTTCCAACATAGTTTTGGGATGGCTGTCTGTAAATTGAGTTAAAATATCAGCTACAGTTTCGAAGTCAAAAGTGTGATAGCCTTTGAACTGCTCTTCATTTTTTTCTTTTGATTGGTAGTAACTGCTAAAACTTTTAACCTTACCTACCAAACTTTCTGGGTTTCTGCAATATGAGTAGTGAAATATTTTTGCTTTAAGAAGCTTTACATTTAGTTTTCTGCTGTTTTGTTTTGTTTCATAATCAGCCGGCGTTGGATAAATACGAAAACCCTGTGAGTCTTTATAAGAATATACGTTAGGAACATTTCTGACGATTCTAACTTCTCTCCTGTGCCATTTCCTGGTAGTTCCAATATGTTTATAGTCACCAATGAAGTGATTAAAATTGAAAACAAACCCTTCAACACGCTTGTCATCTAAATTGTTAACCATCGCGTCATAAATTTCAGGAAGATCATCTTCGTGGAAAACTTCGTCAGATTGTACATGAAATACCCAATCTCCGGTAGCTGCTTTCAGACCAATGTTTGCCTGCTGAGCAAATACTTGTCCTCCAGTAATAAGTTCATCGTTCCACACCGTATCAATTATTTTAATTTTATGAGAATCAATTGTTTCAATTGCTGCTCTGGTTTGATCGTCCGATTTTCCTATTACGGCAATGAATTCATCGCATATAGGTAGGATTGATTTTATAGATTCTATTACAGGATATCCATATATAAAGCTGTTACGCATGTAGCTGAATCCGCTTATTTTCATCTTTGGGGCTTTAGATTGTGTAGTGTTAAACTTTTGCAGAAATATACAGATAGGCTCCTATAGTTCATCAGGTTTTAGAACCGGTGTACTCAATTGTTTTGTTTTCCAATGATCACCTTTTCGATAAAGAAAGAATTTTCCCAGTTTATATTTGACTTTGAAATGCTTATTGTAGTCAGTTCCCAATAAGCGATAAGGAATCGATGGGTTAAGAGAGAGGGATGCATTTATTCCTTCCGTATAAACTGAAGGGCCTGTCATCTTATGGACATCATTAGGATATTTATTGGTGACTATGTTGTCCTTAATTATTTCCATTGTTTTTTTAAGAAATGGATGACTTGGTGCAAATATTAATGCCCATTGTGCAAAGAGATTCGGGTCTCCCTCCCTGGTGATTATTGCCACGTCGTCAGAATTGATAAAGTTCCGCAGAAGGCCACTGATGCCACTGTCAATATCTAAATAGATGCCACCCTTTTTATAAAGAACTGCATATCTAAAAAAATCGGCTTTAGCCGCCCCAATATTTAACCTTCTGTAAAGTTTCAGTGTTTCTTGATCGTACTCCTCTGCAATAAAATGTTCTATCCTTTCGTCATCATAAAATTCATATCGGTATTCCGGATTTCTTTTTAGGAACCGACCGATGTGCCATCTCGTAATAAATGGCAGATTTTTATCTTTAAATGTTTGGTGTATAATTTTTGGTATAGACATATATTAAAGAATTCAAAATCAAACATTATGAGGTTTAGCGTTAGAAAAAAATATATATTTATTTCTTTGTAATCAAAGATAGCTTTATTGATGAAAATCAACCATGATCTAATTTACGGAATTCAGACAGGAGATTTCATGTCTTTAGCAAGAGCGCTAACCATTGTTGAGAACGATTTGTTAGGAAGCGATCATTTATTATGTTCCCTTGTGGTTCGTGATGAAAATAAAGTCATTGGGATAACTGGCCCTCCAGGTGCTGGAAAAAGTACATTGGTTAGTGCTTTGATCAATGAGTTAATTATCGGAGATCATAAAGTGGCTGTTTTGGCAGTGGACCCTACCTCGCCGTTCAATATGGGATCATTGCTAGGTGATAGAATCAGGATGTCTCCACATTTTAACAATCCATCTGTTTATATTAGGTCTGTTGCAACCCGTGGATCAGTAGGAGGATTATCCGCTAAAATTATTGAGATGACAGATGTCTTGAGGGCAGGTGTGTTTGATTACATAATCATAGAAACCGTTGGGGTTGGGCAATCGGAGATTGAAATTGCAGGATTGGCTGATAAAACCATCGTAGTACTCGTTCCTGAAGCTGGCGATGAGATACAGCATATTAAATCTGGATTGATGGAAATTGCTGATGTCTTTGTTGTTAACAAAGCAGATCGTGAGGGTGGTGACTCTTTTGCTAATGGTCTCATTAAAATGTTACATGGCAGGCAGGGTCAAATTCCGGTACTTAAAACAATTGCTCACAAGAGTCAGGGGATAAATGAAGTCATAGCCTGGATTAATAGTAATCACGAATTTAATAACAGGAAATCATTTTTATACACTGAAAAAGCCTTCAAACTAATTCAAAATAAAAGAATGATTGATATTTCGAGAAAGGATCTTTTTGAAAAAGTTGAGCTCGAAAGTCATCAAAGTAATTTCAATATTTATCGTTTCATTGATAGCTACCTATCATCATTAAAGTAGCTGATTTAATATAATCATCCTTGTACCAAAAACAGGACTCGCCTCTTTTTAAAACATACATCATTTTTAATTCCTTTAAGTTAAAAACATTTTGCACATTGTGATGTTTTTATAATTCAGCAGGAATAAAGTGTCAAATTAAGCCAATTTCATTAATTAGTTAAGTTTGGAACGGTGTTTGTACAGGTGTTGTAGAAAATAAAAATTTGTTTAATTTTGCTACACAAATAAATTACACAAGTAAAATTTGTTTAACCTTAAAAAAGAAAATTATGAATTATTCTACTTTAAAAAAGAGCTTAGCGGTATCTTTTGTAGCATTAATGGGAGCCACGACTCTCGCAAGCGCTCAAGACTCTACTATGACTTCTTCTTCTGCCAAGGTATTTGGTGGTAGAGGGCAGTACAGAACTTGGTCTTTCGGTGTAAATGCAGGTGTTTTGTCACCGTTCATTGCAATCGGTGGATCAAATGATTTCACTAACTGGGATCCAACTTTAGGTTATGGTATCTCATTGAGAAAGCAATTAGGACATGCATTCGGATTAGAAGGTAACATTTTCCGTGGAAAAGTTTCTGGAACTAACCAAGATGCTCCAGGTGGTGTAGTTAACGGTATCAGAGATTTCGAAACTGAAATCGGTTACTCTGCAGATTTAAGAGGTGTTGTTAACGTTGCTACTGTAGATTTCTTACGTCGTGAGAACTCAGTTAATTTCTTCGTAACAGCGGGTTACGGTTTAATCGCTTACGCTCCACACCCTAACACTGCAACTCCAGCTACAGATTTCAAAGACAAAGCTGGTGATAATCATGATAACAAGTATGTTAAAGAAGCTTATATCCCAGTTGGTGCTGGTATTAAATTTAAAGTTTCTGAGCGTGTTTCATTTAACTTAGGTTATACAATGCACTTCATCGACGGAGATAACTTTGATGGTGTTTATGCAAAGGCAACTACTAAAGACAAATTCTCTTACGGATATGCTGGTTTAGAATTCTCTTTAGGATCTAGTGCAAAACCGAACTTGGATTGGGTTAATCCTTTGGCTTTAATGTATGATGAATTAAAAGATCCTTCATTACGTCAAGAAGTTGAAGCTTTGAAAAACCGTGTATCTAATGTTGAAAAATCTATTGAAGATTTGAAAAAAGATACTGATGGTGATGGTGTTTCTGATCAATTTGACAAATGCCCTGGAACTCCAGCAGGTACTGCAGTTGATGGTTCAGGATGTCCACTTCCAAAGGCGGCTGAAGTAGTTGCTCCAATGGGAACTGCTACTGGTTTCGAGACTATCCAATTTGAATTCAACTCATCAGTTTTGAAAACTGAAGCTTATCCAACTTTAGATAAATTATCTTCAGTATTGCGTGAAAACGGTGGTAAAGTAGCTGCTAACGGTTACGCTTCAAGCGAAGGCACTGCTGCATACAATGTGAAATTATCTAAAGACAGAGCTAATTCTGTTAAAACTTACTTAGTTAACTCTGGTGTTAACGCAAGTCAAGTTTCAACTAAAGGAATGGGTGAAGCTAATCCAATAGCTTCAAACGATACTGAAGAAGGTCGTATCCAAAACCGTCGTGTTGAAACTGCTAGAAACTAGTATTTTCTAAAACATTTTTAAAAGAGGGCCTTTGTTAAAGGCCCTCTTTTTTTATTTATACATTTGTATAAACGCTTACAAGACTGTTTTACTTAAATCAATATCCTATGAATTTAGTGATCAACACCACAAATGCTCCAGCCCCAATCGGCCCCTATAGTCAGGCAGTTGTCGCAAACGGTTTTCTTTTCCTTTCAGGACAAATAGCCATTAACCCCGAGAGTGGAGAAGTTATTCAGTCTTCCACTCCTGAGGAAACACATCAGGTGATGCGCAATATAAAAGCCCTTTTACTTGAAGCCTCATATGAGTTCAAAGATGTTGTTAAGACTACAATTTTCTTATCCGACATGAGCCTATTTGTAGAAGTCAACGAAGTTTACGGTTCTTACTTCGATGGTAATTTCCCCGCACGTGAAACAATAGCCGTTAAGGGCCTGCCAAAAGGAGTAAATGTTGAAATTTCGATGACAGCATACAAAGGATAATCTGAAAACGCCTATTAAATATTTTTTGGCAGGAATCTTATCCTTTGCCATTTGGGGCTTCTTCTCCATACCGCTTAGAAATCTACAAGTATTCCCATCTCAGGAAATTCTCTACTATAGGGTGTTTTCATCCTGTGCCCTGATCTGGGTAGCGATTATTCTTTTTAGAAGGAAGTATTTAAAGCGGGATATTCAGTATTTGAAGCTTGCAAAGGTCAAAGAACGTAAAGCTATTTTATTTAAAATTATTGCGGCTACCATTTTTCTTGTGCTAAATTGGTACACATTCATCTATGCTGTAAATAATGTGAGTTTGCAATCTGCTGCTTTTGCTTATATGGTCTGTCCACTTTTGACTGCATTTGGTGGATATATATTGTTGAAGGAGAAATTGTCTTTTTTGAAGTTAGCTTCTCTTGGTATTGCTTTAATCAGCATCATTCTTCTGGCAACAGGATCCATTATTGATGTAGCATGGTCAGTGGGCATCGCGATTTTATATGCGTTTTATTTAATCATACAAAAAACAATGAAGCATTTAGATAAGCTCAATGTACTGGCAGTCCAGATCAGTTTTGCAGTAGTGTTGATGCTGCCGTTTTATTTATCTGGACATGATGCCATTCCTTCGGGAAGCTGGTTTTGGGGAAATATTTTAGTCGTAGCACTGGTATTTACAATCATTCCTCTTTTTCTTAGCTTGTATGCGTTAATAGGCATTCCTTCCTCAACGCTTGGGATTATCATCTACGTGAACCCAATTATAGCCTTTACCGTAGCCGTATTTTATTTTAATGAGCAGATTGATCAGCATAAATTGTTCTCTTACATGCTACTGGTTGTCTCTATAGTAGTTTTCAATTGGACATTATTAAAGGATATATTTGTAGCTAAGACTCCTAAAGGATAACATTTTGTTTGCTTCAACATTAGATACCAACATAGAATTTTTAAAAGGTGTAGGTCCCAAACGTGCCGAACTTTTGCAAAAGGAATTAGGTATTTTTACATGTGGACAACTCCTTACGCTTTATCCTTTCAGGTATATTGATCGCACCAGATATTATAAGATCAATGAGCTAAATCCAGATTTTCCCTATGTCCAGATTTTAGGAAGAATCACTGCCAAAGAGGAAGTCGGTGAAAAGCATAAAAAAAGAATTGTTGCTAAACTTACTGACGAAACTGGTACGATCGAACTGGTTTGGTTTCAAAGTTTAAAGTGGGTCACAGATAATGTGCAGACTGGTAAGGTTTACATCATATTTGGCAAGCCAGTAGTTTTCAATGGCGCTTTCAGTATTTCACATCCAGAGTTAGAAACCTACCCCAGACCAAGGAACACCATCGGTAATCTGGTGCTTCAACCGGTCTATTCCACTACAGAAAAATTAAAGAAATTCCTTCTTGACAGTAGAGGAATTCAGAAACTCCAAGCTTTGCTGATTGACCAATTCATAGGCGATATCAAAGAAACGATCCCTTCATATATTTTGAATAAATATAATATTATAGGGCGGAAGCAGGCGATCTTAAATATTCATTTCCCTAAAGACACTACACTTTTAAAAGAAAGTGAAAGGAGGTTGAAGTTTGATGAACTATTTTTTATCCAGCTCTCTATGCTATACGGAAAACAGCAAAGGGAGCTAAAGTTTAAAGGGCATCTATTTCCTGTTGTTGGAGAACGCGTCAATGTTTTTTATAGTGAGCTATTGCCTTTCGAGCTAACAAATGCTCAGAAAAGAGTAGTCAAAGAAATCCGGCAGGATACTCAGAAGGGTATCCAAATGAACAGATTAATCCAAGGGGATGTTGGTAGTGGAAAAACGGCAGTTGCACTATTAAGTATGTTGTTAACAAATGATAATGGGCTCCAGGCATGCATGATGGCGCCAACCGAAATATTAGCGCGCCAGCATTATGAATCCATTGTTTCTATGTTACAAGGGCGATTGGCAAATGTTACTATTTTAACTGGCAGTACTACTAAAAAACAGCGGCTGCAAATCCATGAGGATCTTGAGAATGGTAAAACAGATATTTTAATTGGAACGCACGCGCTAATTGAAGATAAGGTAATTTTCAAGAATTTAGGGATGGTTGTGATTGATGAGCAACATAGGTTTGGCGTAGAACAACGGGCTAAGTTGTGGCGGAAAAATACGATTCCTCCTCATATTTTGGTGATGACAGCAACCCCTATTCCAAGGACACTTGCTATGACATTATATGGCGATCTGGATGTCTCTATCATTGATGAATTGCCGGCGGGTAGAAAGCCCATTGACACCAAACATTTCTTTGAAGGGCAAAGACTCAGGATGTTCGGACTTATGAAACAGGAGATCGCTAAAGGGCGTCAGGTATATGTCGTTTATCCTTTAATAAAGGAAAGTGAGAAGTTAGACTTGCTTCATTTGGAAGCTGGAATAGAACAGATGAGTTACCAGTTCCCTTTGCCAGACTATCAAATAAGTATTGTGCACGGTAAGATGAGAAATGCTGATAAGGACTACGAAATGCAGAGATTTGTTACTGGTAAAAGCCAGATTATGGTGGCAACTACTGTTATAGAAGTGGGCGTAAATGTGCCAAATGCTTCTATCATGATCATTGAAAATGCCGAACGTTTTGGGCTTTCTCAGCTGCACCAGTTACGTGGAAGGGTTGGTAGAGGGGCAGAGCAATCTTACTGTATTTTGATGTCGGGCAACAAGTTAAGTAAGGAAGGTAAATTGAGACTGGAGACGATGGTTCACACCAATAACGGTTTTGAAATATCTGAGATTGACCTGCAACTACGTGGCCCAGGTAATTTATCTGGCACCCAGCAAAGTGGTGTACTTGAACTCAAACTTGCGAATCTGGCTACCGACCAAGTCTTACTCCAACAGGCCAGAGATACAGTAATTGAAATTCTCGCAGAAGATGCTATCTTGATTGATCCTAAAAACAGCTTGTTAAAAAGTTACCTCGCAAAGCGTTTGCGAGGAATATCTCTTGATAAGATATCTTAGTTAATCTTCGTCGCTTCCTGGTAATGATCCTGAGCCTGAATATGCACCTTTTCTTATGATTGGAGTTTTTAGGTATTTGTAAAGCTCATCAAGATGTAATAAACTTCCGTTAGTCAAGTTGCCCAGAAATATGATAACGATATTTTTCTGTACGTCACGGATATAAATATGTCTGAAACCGTGCCACCAACCAGTATGGTAAACAACTTTACGTCCGTTGTCTCCATCGAAAATCCTCCAGCCGTAGCCGTAGTTAAAGTGGCCGTTTATTGCTTTATTATGCCCTTTGTACGCTGAGTCCAGACTTTGTTTTTTCAAAAGTCTACCGTTCTTTAAGGAATTGTCGAAAAGAACTAAATCGTGTATCGTACTATAGATCCCTTTATCACCAACAGGGCCGTCCAAAAAGTTTTGTACCACAGAGTAGCGCCAGGTACGATCGTGGCCAACAACATCGACAGGAATCTTTGGATATACTGTGGTAGAATAAACATGAGTATTCTTCATGCCAGCGGGCTTAAATACATTCTCCATCATGTAATTAGCATAAGTCTTGCCTGTTACTTTTTCAAGAATAGCAGCAAGAACCATGAAATTTGAATTGTTGTAATGGAACCGAGTATCTGGTTTCGCGTATCGGTTAGGTTTATATTCTGCAATCAAGTTCATTACATCCAAATTGCTCATAGGTTTTTTCTTATCCTTCCAAATCCCGTCGGTGAAATACACATAATTCATCATCCCGCTTCTGTGGGTAAGTAAAAGCTTTACGTTAATACCTTCATACGGGAAATTTGGATAAAATTTCTTCACATCATCATTTAGTGAAAGTTTTCCTTTTTCAATCAACTGCATGATGGCAGTGCCTGTAAATGTTTTTGTGACTGAGGCGAGTTCGAATTCGGAGTTGATCTTTAAACTATCCCGATGAAGGTAATCTGCCCAGCCTATCGCTTTTTCGTAAAGTATTTTTCCATCTTTTGCCACCAGCATGTTTCCGTTAAAGCCATATTTTTTATGCAGGGTATAAACAAAATTAGCAATCCATTTATCTCCTTTTGCGGGGTTGTAAACTAATAAAAGACTATCTTTTTTGTCGTCCTCGGTGGTTCGTTCGGTGCTGGGCTCTGTCAGGACTTGATCTTTTTTTGCCTTTGAAGAACAGCCAAAAAATAAAAAAGAGGCCATAATTGCCCCTATTAAGGTATTGCGGTATATCATTATAGGTGGATAATTAAAGCCGGAAAAGTAAGGATATTTAGTCTTTTATACCAAAAAGAGTTTTGCACATTGTTTAAATCTATTGGCTGTTGCGGTAAATTGTTAACTGTCTTAAATATCTTACACAAATCCAATACTTTAAAAATCTAAACCCTTAAATTTGGGGCGTAAATAAAAGTATTAAGATCCGTATAGAATTTAAACTATGAGCTTTAGAATAGAACACGATACCATGGGTGAAGTGCAGGTTCCATCAGATAAGTACTGGGGAGCCCAAACAGAACGGTCAAGAAATAACTTTAAAATTGGGCCCGAAGCTTCCATGCCCAAAGAAATTATTCACGCTTTTGGATACCTTAAGAAAGCAGCAGCGCTTGCCAATACGGAGCTCGGCGTGCTCAGTTCAGAAAAATCAGTTCTGATTGCCAAAGCCTGCGATGAAGTAATTTCAGGAATCCTTGATGAGCAGTTTCCGCTTGTAATCTGGCAGACAGGATCTGGCACCCAAAGTAACATGAATGCCAATGAGGTAATTGCAAATAGGGCTCACGTGCTAAATGGAGGGGATCTTAGTGATGATAAAAAAGTATTGCATCCCAATGATGATGTAAATAAATCTCAGTCGTCAAACGATACTTATCCCACGGCAATGCATATTGCTGCTTATAAACAAGCCGTTGAAATTACAATCCCCGGATTAGAGAGGCTTAGAGATACCCTTCATCAGAAGGCGATAGAATTTAAGGATATCGTGAAAACTGGTCGTACGCACTTTATGGATGCTACTCCTTTAACATTAGGTCAGGAATTCTCAGGGTATGTTCAACAAATAGATAACAGTATTCGGACAGTCAAAAATGCATTGGTGATGATTAGCGAGCTTGGGCTTGGAGGTACAGCTGTTGGTACTGGTCTAAATACACCTAAAGGATACGATGTTTTGGTTGCTATGAAGATTGCTGACCTAACTGGACTTCCGTTTGTAACCGCGCCGAACAAGTTTGAGGCCCTTGCCGCTCATGATGCAATGGTTGAACTTTCAGGTGCCTACAGAAGAACAGCCGTTTCATTGATGAAGGTGGCAAATGATGTGAGGATGTTAAGCTCCGGTCCGCGTTGTGGAATAGGAGAAATCATTATCCCGGACAACGAGCCTGGTTCTTCGATTATGCCTGGTAAAGTTAATCCTACGCAACCTGAAGCAATGACTATGGTTTGTGCCCAGGTAATGGGTAATGATGTAACTGTGGGTATCGGAGGAAGTAATGGGCATTTTGAGTTAAACGTATTTAAGCCTGTAATTGCCGCCAATGTTTTGCAATCAGGAAGACTAATTGGCGATGTTTGCGTTTCATTCAATGATAAATGTGCGGAGGGGATATTGCCAAACTTACCAGAGATTAAGAAACACTTACAGAATTCGTTGATGTTGGTAACCGCTCTAAATCCGCATGTAGGCTATGAAAATGCGGCCAAAATAGCTAAGAAAGCACACAAGGAAAATAGAACCTTACGTGAGGCCGCTATAGAGCTGGGCCTGCTAACAGGAGACCAGTTTGATGAATGGGTTCGTCCAGAGGATATGGTAGGTAGCTTAAAATAATTTTGAATGTTTAGGACGTCAATTCTATTTTTGTGCATTCTTTGTGCTTTTACTGCATGTACACGTTTGCCTAACATACAGGGAAAGGGCTCTGCCATTTTTCAAGGCATTTGGAACCAGGACAGTGTGGAGAATGAAAGCAAGCTGTTGAATTATACACAGCACAAATTTAAAATTACTTGTGACTCATTCTATGTGGATTTGACCACACATTCGAAGGTAAATTACTACTCAGACTCCTGTTTTAATAATGGCGTCTGGAAAGAATACGCTAAAGGAGTGTATGCGATAAGAAATGATAGCCTTTTCTTGGTTGGAACTTTTACAAAGGAAAATTACAGGCAAAAAATCTCAGGATGTTACCAAATTGGACAATATATCAAAGCCTTCAAAATTTTGAAAACAGCAGCCCAAAAGATTGTTATGGAAAGCAGCGACAATCAAAGGATTGTGACGCTTGTCTTGAAAGAACAAATCATATGTGTTCCTAAATCATTATAAAAACTAAGTAAGCCATGACAAAATACATCAAAACACTTGCATTATTAGTAGTATTTTTTATCCCTTCCAGTGCTGGTGCATGGAGTACAATCGGACATAGAATTGTTGGGCAGATCGCAGAGAATCATTTAACGAAAAGATCCAAGAAGGCTATTTTAGGCATCCTAGGAACCGAAAGTCTGGCAATGGCTAGTAATTGGGGAGACTTCATTAAGTCAGACTCCAACTACGATTCATTGTACAACTGGCATTTTGTAAACCTTCCTGCAGGACTTGATCAGGCTGGAGTATTCAGTTACCTGGATATCGAAAAAGAGCCTAATGTTTACAATAAGACACTTCAAATGATCTCTGTTTTAAAGAACAACCAAAGTACTGCCGACCAGAAGAAGTTTGCGCTAAGGATGTTGGTTCATATGGTTGGCGATTTAAATCAACCTATGCATACGGCTCACAAGGATGATCTCGGCGGTAACAAGGTTTATGTGACCTGGTTTGGAGAAAAATCAAATCTTCATAAAGTATGGGATGATCAATTGATTGATTATCAGCGTTTGAGTTACACTGAATTTGCTGAAGCAATTGATTTTTCAACTAAAAAAGAGTTGATCTCCTGGAAAGGGAAGTCCCTTAAAGATTATATTTATGGATCATATCTGATTTCGACGAAGATATATGAAACTACAAAACCTGAAGCTAAGCTCGGATATAAGTATAATTTCGATTATGTAGGCACTCTTAATGCGCAGTTGTTAAAGGGTGGAATTTGCTTGGCTAATGTGATTAATGATATCTACAATTAAACTCCAAATTCTTTATCTAAGTATTCAGTTACCTTGCCAATCGCATTGTCAATGGTGTCACTTAAGATCGTAATATATGATCCTGGTTTTGCTGTTGCTACGATGTACCTAAAACAGTCGTCACCATTGTTGTTTATAATTACCTCTTTATTTGGATCGATCTGGTGTATCCCTGTTAATAACAGATCGATTAACTCCTGACTTGTTCGTCCCCTAAGATATTTCTCCTGGCAAATGATGATTCGATCGAACATCTGGGCAGCAATCCTCGCGGTCTCTATTATATCTTCATCTCTTCTATCTCCCGTTCCCGAAATCACACCTACATGTTCTGTCGCCTGGATGGATTGTAAAAACCCCTTGATACCATTAAACCCATCCGGGTTATGTGCAAAGTCTACCAATACCCTGAAGTCTTTAAACTTAAAAGTATTCATCCTTCCAGGAGTTTGAGCTGCTGATGGAATAAATGTCTCAAGAGACATTTTTATATCTTCAATTTTATATCCTTGAAGAAAGGTTGCTAGTGTAGCTGCCAGAACGTTTTCTATCATAAAGTCAACTGTTCCACCAAATGTTAAGGGAATGTGCGTAACTTTTTCCACCCTAATTTTCCATTCTCCTTTTTTGATGGTGATATAGCCATTTTCATAGACTGCAGCAATTCCTCCCTTTTTACCATGATCAAGGATTACAGAGTTGTGCTCGTTCATGCTAAAATAGGCCACATTACAATCGGCAGTTTTAGCAATCTTAAGGCAGTATTTATTGTCTGCATTAAGTACAGCCCATCCGCTCCTTTTTACCGCGCCAATCACTACAGCTTTAACTTTAGTCAGGTCGTCCAGTGTATTGATGTCGGCTATGCCCAAGTGATCTTCTTGAATATTTGTAACTACACCAATATCACAACTGTCGAATCCCAATCCTGCACGTAGGATTCCTCCTCTGGCTGTTTCTAGAACAGCAAATTCAACTGTTGGGTCTCGCAATATAAACTCAGTGCTAACAGGCCCTGTAGTGTCGCCTTTCATGAGCTTAGTATTCTGCACATAGATCCCGTCAGAGGTTGTAAAACCAACCCGCGTTCCATTGCTTTTTACGATGTGAGCAATAAGCCTTGTAGTAGTCGTTTTTCCATTTGTACCAGTAACAGCGATTATAGGTATTCGGGCAGATTTGCCCACCGGATACAACATATCGATCACCGGCGCTGCAACATTTCTGGCTAAACCTTCGCTTGGAGCGAGATGCATCCTAAAACCTGGGGCAGCGTTTACCTCTAGTACGACGCCTCCATTTTCCGGTAGCGGCTGGGTTAGATTTTCTGCCATAATGTCAATCCCGCAGATGTCGAGCCCAATTACTCTGGAGATCCGCTCTGCAATAAATATATTTTGAGGATGAACAAGATCTGTAACATCAATAGATGTTCCTCCAGTACTTAGGTTTGCAGTTGACTTTAAGTAAATGATTTCACCCTTTGACGGAACCGTTTCAAGAGTATATGACTTCTTCTCAAGAAGGTCTAAAGTATCCCTATCAACATTGATTTCCGTAAGAACATTTTCATGACCATAACCCCTTCGTGGATCCTCATTCTCTTTGTTAATCAATTCTTTAATAGTGCTTACATTATTACCGGTCACATGAGCTGGGACTCTTAATGCTGCAGCAACCATTTTGTTGTCTATTACCAAAATTCTGAAATCATACCCGGTGATAAATTTCTCAATAATGATCTTTCTAGAGTAGTTTTTTGCGTACTCAAAAGCTTCTTTTGCAGTTGCATCTGTTTTAACATTGATCGAAGCTCCTTTCCCATGATTACCGTCAAGCGGCTTAAAAACTAATGGGTACCCCAGCTTTCTAATGGCATCTGGCAGGTCTGAGATATCAGATAGCGTTACACCTTTAGCTACTGGAATGGCAGCATCCTGTAAGAGCCTTTTAGTTTCATCTTTATTGCAGGCTATGTCAACCGCAATACAATTCGTACGCTCTGTCATAGTCGCTCTAAAACGTACCTGGTTTTTCCCATATCCTAACTGAACTAAAGAGCTTTTATTTAATCTTATCCACGGAATATTTCGTGCAATGGCTTCATCTACAATAGAACCTGTGCTTGGGCCAAGCCTTTCCAGCTCTCTTAACTCACGCATTTTCTGAATATCGCTTTCCAAATCGTACTCTCGGTTATTGATTAAAGCATCAGCAATATTGACAGCTGATTCTGCTGCAAACAACCCGGCTTTTTCTTCTGTATAGCTGAAAACGACATTATAAATACCTTCCTTTTGGGTTTGGCGCGTTCTTCCAAAACCTGTATCCATACCTGCCAGAGTCTGTATCTCTAAAGCAATATGTTCGATGACGTGCCCCATCCAGGTTCCTTCCGATACACGGGCTAAAAATCCACCAGGCTCACCTTTAGAACAGCGATGTGTTTCAAGGGACGGAATTAATCTTTCAATCCGCTCTCTAAAACCAGCTATTACGTTGGTCGGCCGTTGCTCCAGATCCTCCAGGTCCAATCTCATTTGTATAAGTTTTTTCCGGTTTATAGACCATATGTTGGGCCCACGAAGTGCCTGAATATTTAATATTTTCATGGATAATAATTTGTTTTGTCTCTTGTAGCTTACTTGAGTGAAATTTAGTCAATTTATAAGCCAAGTTTTAAGTAGTTAAATTAAATAATTTATTCTTTGTTACTACAGGGATCCAAATTTTAAATACAAGGGTAATAATGATAAAAAAAACTATATTATTTGTTCAATGACCATATATTTGGCATTATCAGAAATGTAAACACTTGAAATGACTCCAAAAGGTAAATTAATTATTATAGGAGGCGCGATAAATACTGGAAGTTTTACTGAAACTCAGTTCGGCCTGCCTCAGAATATGAATTTTTTTGAAAGAGGTATTTTAAAAAAAATTACGACTGAATCTGTTAAGAATACAAAGTCTCGATTTGAGATTATAACAACCGCTTCGCTCATTCCCGAAAAAGTAGGTGAAGAATATGTTAAGGCATTTGCTCAGCTCGATGTCCATAATGTCGGCGTATTGTCCATTAACAACAGAGAACAGGCCAATTCTGATGAAAACTGCGCCCGCGCAAAAGCCGCAGATGTTATCATCTTTACCGGCGGTGATCAGCTACGACTATCCTCTATTTTCGGAGGCACAAAGTTTCATCAGATTTTACTTGACAGTTATCATAACGAAGAGATTGTCATTGCAGGCACTTCAGCAGGAGCGGCCGCGAGCTCAAAAAATATGATCTATCAAGGCAGTAGTAAAGATGCGCTCTTGAAAGGTGAAGTTAAAATTACCGGTGGACTAGGGTTTATCGACGGAGTAATTGTTGATACGCACTTTGTGCAGAGAGGCCGCATAGGACGTTTGCTTTATGCTGCAGCCAGTAATCCTGGTATACTTGGGATAGGTTTAGGTGAAGACACAGGCCTGTATATTTCGAATGGAAGTAGAATGGAAGCAATTGGTAGCGGAATGGTAATTTTGGTAGATGGCAGACACATGACAGATACTAATCTTACTGACGTCGAGATGGGACAACCGGTATCCATTAAAAATATGGTTGTACATGTCATGTGCGATGGGGATATCTACGATCTTTCAGCGCATAAACTGACAATCCAACACCCTAAGGTTATTTCAATCGAATAGTATGAAGTTGATTATCCATGGAGGATTTTTTAGTGAATCTGCCACCAATCAGGAAACAAAACGAGCAAAGCAAGACGCTTTATCTGAAGTTGCTCAACTAGCCCACAATTACCTTGTAAATCACACCGCCGTTGAAACGGTTGTTTATACGATCTCTTTGTTAGAAGATAATGAGCTCTTCAATGCCGGCTTAGGGTCGCAAATTCAAAGTGATGGTAGAGTACGTTTAAGCGCCGCTCTGATGGACGGGAAAAGCCAACGGTTTAGTGGAGTAATTAATATTCAGGATGTTAAAAATCCGATTCAAGTCTCTCAAAAGCTGCTAAGCTTCGAAGATCGTGTGTTAAGCGGATCAGGAGCATTAGCTTTCGCCAGAAAAAACGGATTTGAGTATTTTGATCCAATAACACCTCAACGGCGGAAAGAGTACGAGCAGAAGTTAAACAAACAATATAGGCAGGGAACAGTCGGTTGTGTAATACTGGATCGCCATGGTAATCTTGCAGCAGGAACTTCTACAGGCGGCAAAGGGTATGAAATTCCTTGCCGCGTTAGCGATTCTGCTACTGTGGCGGGCAATTTTGCGAATTCATTTGCCGGAATTTCTTGCACAGGTGTTGGTGAAGATATAGTAAATGCTGCTCTCGCAGCAAAAATCGTAACCAGAGTAACAGATGGCTTTACACTACGTGATGCCTGCGAAAAATCTTTCCTTGAAATGAAGGAATTTGATGGTTTTGCCGGTGTTATCGGCATCGCCAAAAATGGCGATATCTATCACCTTGATTCATATCCCAATATGGTATGGGCTTCATATGATGAAAAAGTAAGAGTTTTCGATTAAGCGTTTTTGTACTATCTTTATAGCATGAATAAGAGCTGGTTAACTATAGTCTTTTTAGGCTTCGCAACTCAGGCAATGACTCAAACCAGCCATTTCTTACCTCAGCAGGGGCCATCAGATGCATCAATAAATATTGCGGTTTCCAGCGATGATGAGAACAATGGAAATAGCTATTTTGAGGAAGCTGAAAAGAATGAGCGCAAGGGAGAGCTGAATGAGGCGATTACTTTATTTGGAAAGGCGGCTTTTGAATACAATAGCTCAAGGCAATTGGACCGCTACGGATCTGCTTTGTTACGACTTAGTAACGTCCATTATTTGCTAGCGCATTATACTGAAGCTGAACAGGTGATTTTAAATGTTGCGCTTAAAAATTATTCAAAACTTGGCAGCAAAAGTGGGCTCCTTGATAGTTATAGCCAGCTCGGAAAAATATATCTGGCGGATACTAAATACACTCAATCGCTATGGTTTTACACCCAACAGGGGATTTTGGCAAAGCAATTAGGAAATAGTCGCGCATACATTGAGTCTGTGATTGGTATCGCTAACGTTAAAATAAAAAAGAAAGATTACATTCTTGCCAGCCGAGACCTTACAAGGGCAGAGCTGCTGGCGAGTGCTTCAAATTTTAATCAATACAAACTACAAATTAGAGAGGCGAGAGCTTTAATTCCAATCAAAAAAGCCCTTAAAAAGGAGTCCAAATAATTAAGTTTAACGTGTTGTGCGATTAAAAAAAGAGACGAAAATGGATAAAAAAGTTGTGCATAATACTGAAAATCAGTATCTTAAAGAGGAATTACGACCAAGTAAATTACTCTTTATGCACAACCTTTCGACCAATTTCAATCAATTTTTAGAAATAACCAAATCTGTTTTCAAATCCGCTATTAATGAGGACAATAACTTTAGATTTTATCCTAGAAAACCAAAACTATCTGATTGTGAGATTATTGCCTTGGTATTAACCGCTGAATCTTTAGGTATTGACTCAGAAAATTACTTGTTTGGCAAGCTTAAACACGATTATTCAACTGAATTTCCACGGCTAATCCATCGCTGCAATTTTAACCGGAGAAGAAAAGTAATCTTTCCCTGGTTGCAGCAGCTTAATGAACACCTGGCCAAACAAATGAATGAAGGAGAAAATGTATTTATTGTAGATTCTATTCCTGTTCCAATCTGTAAAATCGTTCGGGAAAAATCCTCAAGAATATGCAGGGAAAACTTTGATACAGCTCCTGATAAAGGGTATTCCGCAGTGAACAAGGCTTGGTATTTTGGATATAAACTTCATCTGGTTACTTCTGTAAAAGGGGTGTTCTACTCCATGGACATCAGTAAAGCAAGCGTACATGACATCCATTATCTGAATGACATAAAGTACTCTGGATTAAATAATTGCACACTGATTGGTGACAGGGGGTATTTATCCAAAACCAGTCAGTTAGATTTATTCAATACAGTTAAAATTCAGTTAAAGACTCCTATGCGTAATAATCAAAAAGACAAACAACCATTTGAGCCTGTATTCAGGAAATGTAGAAAAAGGATTGAAACCTTATTCGCTCAGCTGTGCGACCAGTTCATGCTTAAAAGAAATTATGCTAAATCTTTGAAGGGTTTAGCTATGAGAATATTTGCCAAACTTGCCGCTGTTACTTGCTTGCAGGCTATCAATATCAAAAACAACAAACCCATTAATCAGCTTAAATATGCACTCGCTTTTTAATCGCACAACACGTTAAGTTTAGTAAGTTTACAGAAAAGAGACAGTAATAATACTGTCTCTTTTCTTTTATTTTTGAAATTGGTACCATATTAGTATATAATAATAAAATGGATTTTAAATCAGTCAAAGAGATGTTGAGAAGAATATTACTGGTAACCTTTACCGCAGCCGTACTTGCATGTCACGCTTCACCAAAAACCCAGCAAATAGTGCCCGAGATAGCTAACATTGTGCCTGATGCTAAGCAATCTCTCGTGTGCAAGGAAATAGTGACACTAATAGAAAACTATAATTACAAGAAACTTAAGGTTACTGATTCGATATCTTCAGTAATTCTTGACAGGTATGTAAAGGATCTTGATCCATCCAAAAATTACTTCACTGCAGCAGACATAAAGGATTTTGAGAAATTCAGGTTTAAGCTTGATGATGATTTCAGAAATGGAGACCTGACTGCGCCATTTTATATTTTTAACGTCTACCTGAAAAGATATAATGATTGGATAAATTATGGCCTGGTACAAGTGAAAACTAAATTTGATTTCGCCGGGGATGACAGTTACGTTTATGATCGCGAGAAAATGCCTTGGGCTCCATCTACAGCTGATCTAAATACATTATGGAAGAAACGAGTTAAGTATGAGCTTGTTAATCTTAAGATCGCTGGTAGCACAGATGCTAAGAATGTAGAAGTGCTTACAAAACGCTATCAGAATCTAAAGTCTCAAGCCTCGAAAATAAATAATCAAGACGTGTTTCAAACTATAATGGATGCTTTTACAGAAAGTATCGATCCACATACCAATTACTTCAATCCCACAAATGCTCAAGCGTTTAGTGAAGATATGGCCAGATCTTTTGAAGGGATTGGTGCCAGACTACAATTGGAAAATGAAGTGCTGAAAATAGGAGAAATAATCCCAGGCGGACCAGCTTTCAAAAGTAAATTATTGAATACTGGCGATAGGATTATCGGAGTAGCACAAGGCAATGCAGAGTTTGAGGACATCACTGGTTGGAGAATCGAAAACTCTGTTTCAAAAATAAAAGGACCCAAGGGGACGACGGTTAGATTAAAAATAATTCAGGTGGGACAAGAGTTGTCTGCTAAGCCAGTTGTAATTTCATTGGTTAGGGAGAAAATCATTATGGAAGACCAATCCGCGAAGAAAAAAGTGGAAACAGTTAAATCAAATGGTAATACCTACAAGATTGGAATAATCACACTTCCAGCATTCTATGCTGATTTTAATGCGGCTAAGCAAGGTGATAAGAATTATAAAAGCACTACACGTGACGTGAGGTTATTGATTGATACCCTAAAGACTAAAGATAAGGTTGATGCTATTGTTATGGATTTAAGGTCAAATGGCGGAGGTTCATTAACAGAGGCGATCAATTTGACAGGTTTGTTTATTGATAAGGGACCAGTCGTGCAGGTCAAAGATCTAAGGAACCAGGTCGATGTTAATGAAGATACTAATGCTGGAGTAGCATGGGACGGGCCTTTTGGCGTAATGGTGGATAGACTTAGTGCTTCTGCTTCTGAGATTTTCGCTGGTGCAATCCAAGATTATGGAAGAGGAATTGTTTTTGGTACTCAGACCTATGGAAAGGGTACAGTTCAGTCTTCTATAAAAATGGATGACCTTGTAAACCCTTCAATCTTACAGAGGGTCGCAGCTTTAGTAGGTAAGACTGGTACATTGACTAAATCAGCAAGCGATCAGCCTCAGCTGGGTATAATTAACCTGACGATGGCTAAATTTTATAGAGTAAATGGAAGTAGCACTCAGCATAAAGGGGTAATTCCAGACATTAGCTTTCCTTCTTTATACCCTCTAGATAAAATTGGTGAGGATACTGAGAAATCTGCCTTACCCTGGGATACCGTAGATAAGTCTAATTATGTTCCGGTAGCAGATCTAGGTGCTGCCAGATCTGAGCTTGTTAAGTTGCACAATCAAAGAATGGCAAACTCTCTTGACTACAAAACACTCCAGCAAGACTTGGCTGATATCAAGAAAAGAGAAGGTGTGAACTCTGTAACATTGAATGAGGTCAAACTGAAAAAGGAAAGAGACAGTCTGGAAGCTAAAGCCTTAACAAAAACCAATATGTTAAGATCATCAAGAGGCCTTCCACCTATTAAGAAAGGTGACAAGATTACTAAGGAAGAAGGCTTTGACTTCGTTCAAGATGAAAGTCTTAAAGTCATGGCAGATTTGCTTCAATTTAAGAAAACAACATAATAAAATGGCCTCTACTTCAGAGGCTATTTTATTTATGACTGGTTTTTGGCGATTTGCATTGACATCATCTCCTTCATCGTTTTATTCATACCCTCTGTAGATCCATCCAAAAAGATAACATTTCCGTTACTATTTTCTGCAAAATGCTTGATTGATTCAGTCCACATGGTAAATAAGATAACCGATATATCTAAGTTAGCATCCTCCATTTCCTGTGCTGCTTTTGTCATTCCATGTGCAACTTCGGCGCGAAAGAGTGCAATACCTTGTCCTCTTAGTTGAGCGGCCTCTCTTTCTGCAGCAGCAGCGATTTTGATAGCATTTCCATCAGCCTCTGCTCCTTTTGTTTTAGTGATCAGCAAGGCTTGACCCTCATTTTCTGCTGCGGCCTTCAAGTTGTTAGATGCAACTACGCGGCTCATTGATCTCATAATTTCCTCATCAAAAGTGATATCATTGAGTTGAAGATCCTGTAAATGATAACCCCAACTTTCTAATACAATATCTATCTGTTCTTTTACATGAAGCACAATTTCGTTTCGCTGCGCCAATACATTAGCCTGTTTTTGAGTAGCAACATATGCCCTGATAGATCCTTCAATGGTTCTGATAAGCGCTTGCATTAAATTTGTAGAATCCACAAATTTAAAAGCGACATTTTTAATAGTTTCTTCCTGCTGATTCAATACGGAATAAAGTAGCATCGCCTTAAAATAAACATTGGCTTGATCCTGTGTCACCGCCTGAAAAGACAATTCTACTGACCTGTTTTGAATAGATATTCTGGAATGAATATTTTCTATTAAGGGAATTTTCAGACTTAGGCCGGGACCCAATTGCCTCTTGTACTTTCCAAATATGGTTATTACAGCAATCGTGCCTTGCTTAACGGTGACGAACGAACTGAATAGAATGATTAAAGCGAAAAATAAGAAAGCGTAAAAATAATATTCCATGATTTATATTGTTGTAAACTTCTTGAAGATACAAACAATTTCGTATTAGGCACAGATATTGTATAAATAAAATATCTAACTAGAAAAATAATTATGAACGTTAAACGTACATTTGGGACTATCCTTACTATCCTGGGAGTTATTGGTTTAATATATGCAGGTTATGGTTTTACTCAGCATGAACCTGCTACAAGACAACTTATTGTATTTGGAGTTATTGGAGCGATCTTCTTTTTCACTGGGGTTGGTTTAGTAAGAAACACAAAGGACGAGGCTTAGTCGTCCTTTTCCGTAATCAGATTATCAAGGAACTTAAAACGGTGTCCGGGAAAGTCTGTGTTTGTTAGGCTTTTTAGCTTTTCGAACGCCAAGTTATTGGGATCAATTGTCAGACCACGTAATTTATTTTGTCTTACTGAGATAACTTTAGCGGAGATAAAGTTCCCTGAGGTTGTAATTTGGATTTGAAGCAAAGGAGCGATTCCATTTATCCCTTTCAAATTGAACATTCCATAAGTACAGAAATTTCCCAGACTGTAGGCTATGAACCTTTTCTTATAAACTTCCACAGCCCTGGTAACATGCGGCCCGTGACCTAAAACGACGTCAGCGCCGGCATCTATTACTGCATGAGCAAACTCATAAACATTTCCTCTATTCTCTTGATAAAAGATCTCATTTTTGCGAGGCACATGTTCAAATTTTGAACCCTCGGCTCCACCGTGAAAGGACACGATAACGATATTCGCTTGTTTTTTTAACTCCGCTACAAGCATTCGTGCACTATCAAGGTTATTGATCGATACCGTATTCTCGTTCGGGGCAAACGCACAGAATGCATATTTGACACTGTCTATTTTAAAAATAGTTGATGGATAGGATTGTAATCCCGCATAGTTGATATTAAGGGAGTCTAGAATTTCCATAGTTTTCGTACGCCCTCTAATTCCAAAATCGCCCACGTGATTATTTGCAATGCTCAGCAGATTGAAACCAGCGTCCTTAAAAATTCCCGCATATCTCTCTGGCATCCTGAAGGCGAAGCAACTATTGCCAACTGTGTCCTTGCACTTGGTAGATTTACCTGAATTTAAAAAGCATCCTTCAAGGTTTCCAAACACGATGTCGCCTTTTAAAAAGGGAGCCACTTTTGTAAAACTGTTTATACCATCTTTCGGCGGAAGATTTGATAAAGATGGATAGGCGGATCCAAGCATAATATCGCCAACTGCACATACTGTAATCGTATCGTTTGGACGCGCCTGTATTATTTGTGTATCGTCTTTATTCTGAAATGCTACAACGTTTGTGTCTCCAATGCGACAACTTAACACAATTAAGAGCAACGCGGAGCAGGCTATAAGCTGATTTATAAATTTCATTGTAAATAATTTTGCAAAAAAAAGTCCTTTCAATGCTGAAAGGACCTCGTAACTCTTTTAATGATGTTACTCTTCTACAAGATCTTCCTTAATTCCGTCCACAATACGCCCGCCTTTGTAGAAATATCTAGAGTAATAGGGTTCATTCAAATTGCTAATCACGACGCCTCTTGTCGATGAGGCATGAGCGAAACGGCTATCTCCAAGGTAGATTCCGATATGAGTAATACTTCTACTTTTTATTTTGAAAAAAACTAAATCACCTTCTTTAAGTTCATCCTTAGGTAATGGATTAACCATACTAAAGATATCCCTCGAATTTCTTAAGATCGTAGTGTTGAAAACTTTGTCGTAGATCGCTTTGGTAAAGGCAGAACAATCAATGCCTTTCTTTGTATTTCCGCCGAATCTGTATGGAGTTCCAATCCATTCATAAATGAATTTGTATAGCTTAACATTTGATGTCGCGTCAACAGCTACACCCATCACCTGAGAAAAATATTGTGATGCTAAATTATCTGGGTCTTCTAATTTACTGGTTTCTTTTGCTTTGTTTTGTGCATTTACTGCCGAGAGGCTGCACAATACTACAATAGTAGACAACAAAAACTTTTTAATCATGTTATACTGTTAAGTTTGGGTTATAAGACTTACACTTAAACGTACACCACCAGGGGCTTATTGTTTGGATAGCAAACATATGTATTTATAAGACTTATTCCAAATCATCATCGCATTTTTGTTAACAGTTATTAACATTCCTTCAGATATTAACTGATTCTACCTATATACCAATAAGAATATTTCGGCCTAACTTGTGTAACCTTAGTATTCATTTTCGTTCATTTTCTTCCATATATTACAATAAAAAAGTAGATTTGCTCTCATAAATAAAATCAACACCCAACAATGAGTGCAGTAGAAATTAATAAAGATACCTATCTGAAGTGGTTTGAGTCGATGTTGCTTATGCGCAAATTCGAAGAGAAAACTGGGCAACTTTACGGACAACAGAAAATTCGTGGATTTTGTCATTTATATATTGGTCAGGAAGCTGTTATAGCCGGAGCAATCTCTGCTTTGCAACCGGAAGATTCTATGATCACTGCTTATCGTGACCATGCTCATGCATTGGCTAAAGGTGTTAGCGCCAATAGTATTATGGCAGAGATGTACGGGAAAGCTACCGGATGCTCAAAGGGTAAAGGTGGTTCTATGCATATGTTCAGCAAGGAACATAATTTCTATGGTGGTCACGGAATTGTAGGAGGTCAAATACCATTAGGTGCAGGTATTGCTTTTGCTGAGAAATTTAAAGGAACTAAAAACCTTAACGTTTGCTACATGGGCGACGGAGCAGTCCGTCAGGGTGCTTTAAACGAAGCTTTCAACATGGCAATGTTATGGAAACTTCCTGTGATTTTTGTTTGCGAGAACAACGGCTATGCAATGGGCACTTCAGTTGAGCGTACTACTAACATGACAGATCTTTATAAGATCGGTCTTGGATTCGATATGCCGTGTGCTCCAGTAGATGGAATGGATCCTGTTGCTGTTCACAATGCAATGGATGAGGCTGCACAAAGAGCTCGCAACGGAGAAGGACCAACCTTCCTTGAAATGAGAACCTATCGCTACCGCGGACATTCTATGTCTGATCCTGCAAAATACAGGACAAAAGACGAGTTGGAAGAGTATAAAGCTAAGGACCCAATTGAGCTTGTGAGAGAAGTTATTTTGAAAGAGAAATATGCTGATCAGGCTTGGATTGAGGAAATAGAAACTAAAGTAAAACAGATTGTTGATGAATCCGTAAAATTTGCGGAAGAGTCTCCGTGGCCTGAAGTTTCAGAATTATATACTGATGTATATGTTCAGCAAGACTATCCATATGTTAAAGATTAATTTTTGAACTCATTTCAATAGATATAATATAGAATGGCTGAAATAGTTAGAATGCCCAAAATGAGTGACACCATGACCGAAGGTGTTATGGCTAAGTGGCACAAGAAGGTTGGTGACAAAGTAAAAAGTGGAGACGTATTGGCTGAAGTTGAAACAGACAAAGCTACTATGGATTTGGAATCATATTGGGATGGAACCATTCTTTATATCGGTGTAGAAGAAGGTCAAGCTGTTCCTGTTGATGCCGTGATTGCTGTAATTGGTAAAGAAGGCGAAGATTATAAAGCAGCCTTGAATGCTGAGGATGGTGCTGAATCAGCTAAAAATGAAAAGGTAGAAACCAAAACTGAGTCACCAGATAAAACAAAAGAAGATAAACAAGAAGAAGCACCTAAATCTGCTGCGATGAGCGACTCTGATATGGAGAAGATGGGCGTTACGGTTGTTAGAATGCCGTTACTGAGTGATACTATGACCGAAGGCGTTATTGCTGAATGGCATAAAAAAGTTGGAGATAAAGTTAAAGATGATGATATTCTTGCCGACGTTGAAACCGATAAGGCGACAATGGAAGTAATGGGATATGCTGAAGGTATGCTCTTGCATATTGGTGTCGAAAAAGGCCAGGCTGCAAAAGTAAACGGCATCATCGCTATTGTTGGTCCTGAAGGTACTGACATCAGTGGCTTCCTTAATCAAAGCGAAGCGCCAGCAAAACCAGTTGCGGAGAAGTCGGCGGATGCTCCGGTAACTGAGAAAGGTGAGGATACTAAGGAGGAAGCTGCCCCTTCAACTAATACATCTGGAGATCGTGTTAAAGCATCTCCCTTGGCAAAAAGAATAGCTAAGGATAAAGGTATAGACCTTAATCAGGTATCAGGAAGTGCAGATGGTGGAAGAATCATTAAGAAAGATATCGAAAACTTTAAATCTGCTGCAGTTGCTCCGGGATTAACATCTAAAGAAGCGGCTCCTGCTTTTCTAGCTGAGAAACACGCTGCTCCACTTCCAGTTTATGTTGGAGAAGAGAAGTTTACTGAGAAACCGGTAACGCAAATGAGGAAGGTAATCGCAAAGCGCTTAGCTGAAAGTTTGTTTACTGCCCCTCATTTCTACCTAACAATGAGCATTGATATGGATGGCGCTATTGCTGCTCGTACAAAAATGAATGAATTCGCTTCTGTTAAGATTTCATTCAACGACCTTGTTTTAAAGGCTGTAGCTATTGCCTTGAAACAACATCCAAATGTTAATTCATCGTGGCTTGGAGATAAAATCAGATACAACGAACACGTAAATATAGGTGTAGCAGTAGCTGTTGAAGATGGCCTATTGGTTCCTGTAGTGCGTTTTGCTGATGGTAAATCATTGTCCCGTATTTCTGCTGAAGTGAAAGATTTCGCACAACGTGCAAAAGCTAAGAAACTACAACCTGCTGATTGGGAAGGTTCAACATTTACCATTTCAAATTTGGGAATGTTCGGCATCGATGAGTTTACTGCAATCATAAATCCACCTGATGCCTGCATTCTTGCGATAGGTGGTATTGCTCAGGTGCCTGTTGTTAAAAATGGTGCTATTGTTCCAGGAAACGTAATGAAAGTGACCTTAAGCTGCGACCATAGGGTTGTAGATGGTGCCACAGGATCTGCCTTCCTTCAAACATTAAAGGCGCTATTGGAAGAACCAGTGAGATTGCTGATTTAACAAGAAATTATATCTTATTAAATGAATGGGTGGCCTGCTTAGATGCAGGTGGCCCATTTTTTTTGCCTGAAACGGGTGATTTACTGTAATACGTGAGGCTGAACAATACCCGCGCTATACAGTGCATAAGGACAACAAAGTCCCCTATAAGAGCAGGGTAAACGCATTATATTTTGACTAAATGAAAGTATAAAAAAGTATGATTAAAGCTTGCTTTTTGCTGTAAATTATTGACCATTATATTGACAATCAGTATTTTAACTAAATTTTAATGGTGGGTAAATTATAGCTAAACATTACGGAAGGAATTACCCTATAAGGTATCAATTTCTTCGATTTAGGTAAAGCACACTTAAATTCTTAACTGCGCAGTCAGTATTTTAAGTGTACGCTTAAGGATTTATGTGCACACTTACCAGTTTAAGTGTGCAGTCACCCCATTTTAGGTGTAAAATCTGCCTTTGTTTAAAATCAGTATTGTAGGTTCGTTTCAGCAATCAACCAATGCTGCTTCTAATCATGGTACTATATATTACTACATTTCCCTGTCTCAGGGCTACAAAGAAGAGCCTCAATGGTTCATTACTAGTTGCCTCTTCTACGTCCTGGCTTCGAGTCTGCTATGTGTCTGCTATGTGTCTGCTTCGGCTCGGCCCGAAGGAAACAGCCATAAAACACATAGCAAAGCGGTATCCGAAAAGTTTCAGTACAAACCACATATCAACCAGAACGTTTCATCAAAAAGCAAAGTTGGAAAGGTCTAAAATTAAAATAGCGGAATGCCGGATCATACTCTCCATATTCTGTTTTTTCAGACTTATATACTCGCTTGAGAAAACAATTTGCTGCCTTCCCACCCAATTCTGTTACTTTTTGTACTTTTGCCTACATGTCAACTATCAAGCCTTCGCTAGCAAAAGGAACCAGAGACTTCTCGCCACAAGAGATGGTAAAACGTAATCATATTTTTGAAACAATAAAGACTGTGTTTAAAAAGTATGGTTATGCCGAAATCCAAACACCATCTATGGAAAACCTGTCGACATTGACTGGCAAGTATGGCGACGAAGGAGATAAGCTTATATTTAAGATCTTGAATTCTGGAGATTATCTGTCTAAGGCAGATGCTGATAATCTTTCTGCCATGGACTCCAATGCTTTGATAAAATCTATTAGCGAAAAGGCTTTAAGATATGACCTTACTGTACCTTTTGCAAGATATGTTGTGATGCATCAAAATGAAATTTCTCTGCCGTTCAAGCGGTTCCAGATACAGCCAGTGTGGCGAGCTGACAGGCCACAAAAGGGGCGGTATAGAGAATTTTATCAATGTGATGTGGATGTGGTTGGCTCTGATAGTTTGCTTAACGAGGCGGAATTCATCTTAATCTATCAGGAAGCATTGTCAAACCTTGGGATGAAAGATTTTACTATAAAAATCAATAACCGAAAGATTCTTTCAGGTATTGCAGAAGTCATAGGGAAGCCGGAGCTTATCATTGACATGACAGTAGCTATTGACAAGTTGGATAAAATTGGCCTTGAGGGAGTCACTACGGAATTGTTGGAGCGTGGGTTTGTAGAAGCTGACATTGCTTTATTGAAGCCTGTAATTTTATTAGAAGGCTCCAATGAGGATAAGTTATCAGCCTTGAAAGAGGTATTTTCGTCGTCCGAAATAGGTATGAAGGGAATAGCAGAACTCGAAAAGGTATTTGCATTTGTTAAGCAACTACTTTCGGGTAGCGAATTAAAGTATCCTGATCTTGAGCTTGACATTACTTTGGCAAGAGGGTTGAACTATTATACCGGATGTATATTCGAAGTAAAAACTAATGAAGCAACTATGGGGAGTATTGGTGGTGGTGGCCGTTACGATGATTTGACAGGTATGTTTGGCCTAAAAGGCTTAACAGGAGTAGGCATTTCGTTTGGGGCTGATCGCATCTACGATGTGCTTCATGAACTAAATCTTTTTCCGGTCTCAACGGCTAGTGGCACGAAGGTTTTGATTTGCAATTTTGACGCTCAAGCAGAGAACTACGCAATGCCATTACTTCAAAAACTTCGCGAACATCAGATTGCTGCGGAACTTTATCCCTCATCAGCGAAGCTTAAAAAACAGATGTCTTATGCCGATGCAAAGTCCATCCCATATGTAATTTTGATAGGTAGCGATGAAATGAATGACGGATTGTTGATGTTCAAAGATATGACCTCTGGAGATCAACAGAAATTAAATATTGACGCTATCATTAGTTTGCTGAGCAGGAATTAGTATTCGTCGTCATTTGCTCTTAAAACAAAGCAAAGTCCTTTGTTGTTAAAAGCTTACAAAGAACAATTTATGAGAGCAATTTGGAAAGGATCTATTGGTTTTGGGCTTGTAAATATTCCTGTTAAGTTATTTTCGGCGGTCCAGAATAGCAATTTAGACTTTGACATGCTTGATGAGAAGGATCATTCCAAAATAAAGTTCCAAAGAATAAATGAGTCTACTGATAAAGAGGTGCCATATGATCGTATAGTTAAAGGTTACCTATTAAATGACAACTATGTAATTTTAGATGACCATGATTTTGAGGATGCAAGTCCTGAAAAAACAAAGATGATTGAGCTGGAGAATTTCGTAGATATCAGTGAGATCAATCCAATCTACTACGAAACTTCTTACTATGCACAACCAGAAAGTCAAGGTAAGAAAGCATACGCATTATTGCTCAAAGCATTAATAAAATCGAAAAAGGCTGGGGTTGCTAGGTTTGTTCTACGTAGTACGGAAAACCTGTGTGTTATTCATCCCCTCAATGAAGTAGTTGTAGTCACTAAGATAAGGTTCGCTGAAGAAATTCGTTCAGATGAAGAAGTGGAAACTCCTTCTTTAGATAAGATAAGCAAAAAGGAGTTAGAGGTTGGTATGGCTCTGATTGATCAATACACTTCAGCTTTTGACATCAAGGAATTTCATGATGAGTATAGCAAGGAACTGTTGCGGATAATAAAGGCAAAGTCTAAAGGAAAGCGCGCGACCGTGAAGAAACTAAAACCTAGAGAAGAGTTGTCGGACGATTTGTATGGACAATTAATGAAAAGCTTGGCTGGGAGGAAAAAAGGACCTTGACCTAATAAGTTTTACCAGCTAAAATACCCTCGATTCTGTCTAATAATTCATCAATATCGAAGGGTTTAGCCAGGAAACCATTTGGTTTAAATTCACCAAGGTCAACATTCTGAGCCGTGTACCTGGCAGAGATCATGAGAACTGGAATGTCTTTTGTATTAGCGTCCGATCTCAACTGTTTAAGTAACTCCCGTCCATCAGCATCAGGCAGCATTATATCTAAAATCATTAAGTCAGGTCTGACCGAATCAATATGAGACATCATATCGGCACTCTTGTTAAGACCCGTTACTTTGTAGGCTTCGCTTTGCAAAATCAACGTTATAACATCCAATATCGCATGATTGTCTTCTATAACGAGAATGTTCTTATAACTAGGTGTACCTATTGCCAAAATTGCCGTTTGTTAATTAATTGCAAATATATTTAAGTAGTTTGATTTGTTCATACTTTATTTAAATTATATAAACAATTGTTAAATAATCTTTTTAAAATGAACATGCAAAAAATATTGGCGACAATTGAAACCTTTTGCAACAATTACAGTCTTATAGTCAGTTTTAGTTTTAGGTTAATGGGGTGCAATTGTGGCGATTGCACCCTTTTATTTTAATCGTGGTTTATACGTCTGGGTATTAACTACTGCTTTCAGATCTTGCAATATAGTGTAAAGGCCATAATTAGTACGATTAACATATATAAAATGCTTAACTCCACGTGCTTGTTTAAATTCAGGCATCTTCGCAATTTTCTCACCGTAATTATACAGTCCGCCAAAAAACTCTGGATTATCGAAGTTGAACACTGGGCTTGTATAGGGCATTGCGAAAAGCTTGATCATTTCCAAATACATTTCGTAATAGAATTCTATTTGTTTAGCAGAATCCCCTGTCTGTATCATTTCCAGCTTTCTAAATGCTTCAATAGTCTTAGCCTTATCAAGTATAACATCGGATGAGATTAGTGAAAAGAAAGGATAATAAAAGTCATCCGGCAGCTCCTTTATACACCCAAAGTCTATTACACCTAACTTATCATCGTTCGTGATCATAAAGTTTCCGGGATGCGGATCAGCATGCACGGCTCTCAATTCGTGTTGCTGGTAATTATAGAAGTCCCATAACGCCTGGCCAATTTTATTTCTCAAATCCTGCGAAGGATTCGTGGCAAGGAACTCCTTTAAGTGCATACCCTCTATCCAATCCATTGTAATGACACGCGGGCCCGACAGTTCCGGATAGTATTTAGGAAACCTTAAGTTGGGTATATCTTTGCAGGCTTCAGAGAAGGCGATAGACCTTTTCACTTCCAGTATATAGTCCGTCTCTTCCAAAAGACGTTCTTCAACCTCATTTACATATATGTTTAGTTCCTTCTCGCTCATACCAAGTAATCGAAAAGCAAAAGGTTTTACAAGCCTTAGATCTGAAGATATACTATCTCCTACTCCAGGATATTGAATCTTAACGGCTAATTTTTTACCGTTTAACTCGGCAGTGTGCACCTGACCAATGGATGCTGCGTTGGTAGATTTCAAACTGAACTTATCGTAAATTTGATCAGGAGTCTTTCCAAAGCTTTTTGTGAAAGTTTTTACGATCAAAGGTCCGGAGAGTGGTGGAGCGTTATACTGAGCTTGTGTAAACTTATCTACGTATGATTTGGGAAGGATGTTTTTATCCATACTCAACATTTGAGCAATTTTAAGCGCGCTTCCTTTTAGTTCACTCAAAGATTTATAAATGTCCGTCGCATTATCTTCATTTAATTCATCTCTGTTAAGATCTGGATTAAAGAGTTTTTTTGAATAATGCTTTAAGTAGTTGCCACCTATTTGAAATCCAGTTTTTACGAATTTTGCAGAGCGCTCTGTTTTTGATACCGGAATACTGTTCTGTTCCTTCATTCATTAAAATTTCATACGTTCCCTAAACTTGCTGTTTCTGGAAAGAAATTTTCCATAATCGAGTAAATTATCAATTGGCGAATGCTGAAAAAGATCAAATGTGACATTGATACCTTTCTCAATAGCCTCATCAGTTTTTTCAAAACCAGCACTATCGTCGCGTAGCCAGAACTTCAAAATAAAATCAAATTGGAACCATAAGGCATCTTTGTAGCGTTTACTAAAGAACTTTCTATCCGCCAATTCTCCACTCTCTAAACCATCGTTGATAACATTCTCCGCAAAGTTCTCGAATATTGTTTTTGTTCCTGACAATACTTTTGGGGTAGAAAGTTGACTGCCAGATTCTTTTAGAGTATAGATAATGAAACTTCTATGCTTTTTTAAAACCTCAACATAGCTGTAGAAAAACGAAAGGATTTTTTCTCTGGATGAGTATTGATTCCACACCTCCTGTTGCTGAAGTGTGTCGATAGTTTCAACAGTCAATTCTACCCAGATAACCTTTTCTATGCTCTCGAACGATGCAAAGAATTCGTAGAAGTCAACTTCGCTTATCTTAATTTTTTTTACAAAACTGTAAACGGATTTTGGCTTTTCATCATTAGTAAGAACATAATTGATGTAGCCGGTTTTAATTTGTTCTGCTGTTGCCATTTCTTTTATCTAATAAACGTTTTTATACTACCGTTAGTTTATTATGAATGTAAAGTTAGCGCAATCTTCAGTCATTAGAATGGAATAAAATAAAGAAGCAGAAAAGATTATTTACTTTCGCATGCGTTGAAGGAAAAAAAAAGACATATCAATCAAATATTAGCTGCAATTCTGCTTGTTGTCTTTGCTATTGCGCTTACGCCTTTCAGCATTTTTCATGACCACCACTCACAGAAGCTGACCACCTGTACTAAAGGCGAAGTGAGGTGCATGCATAAACAGCACCTCGTTAATCATGCTGAAAATTGTCTTGTTTGCCAAATGCATTTTGAGAAGACTTACACGCTCGATCGATTCTACTCGCAAGTTTTTTTAAAAGAGGTCAAAGTTGCTAGTTACTTTTCCGAGGATAATGCCTGTTACACTCAGTTAATCCGAACCTCTCTTCGCGGACCGCCCTTAGTTTAGATTTAATAGTAGTAACGTTCGTTTCAATTCGTATGGGCTAACGGGGTAATTCCTCGTTTGTGTCCGGTCCTTTTATTTCAAACATATAACATGAAAATTTTTCATCTAGCTTTACTGGTATTTATTTATATTTTTTTGCCTACTCCTAGTTTTGCTTCCAGCCTTGTTGAGCTTACCGGAAAGGTTACTAACGCCGAAACAAATACGGGTCTTCCAGGGGCAACTGTGTCCATCCCAGACCTACGTAAGTCTGCGCTAACAAATGAAAACGGTGAATTTACGCTTAAGAACCTTCCGACGCGTGGAAAGTTTTTAGTGCAGGTAACCTATATAGGATACCAGACTGTAACCCGGGTTGTAGATTTTAGTAGTCCTGGATCTTTAAACTTCGTTCTAAAACAAAGCGTGATCGAAGGTCGTGAGGTCGTTATTACAGGTTCACCATCAAGCTCCGACAATCGAAAAAACAGCACTTCGGTTGCCATATTAAGTAAAGCACAATTGCTTTCACATCCTTCTACAAATCTAATGGACGCTATTTCAAGGCTCCCCGGTGTGGCTCAAATTACAACTGGCCCATCTATCTCAAAGCCTGTGATTCGTGGATTGAGCTACAATAGAGTAGTAACATTGAACAATGGAGTTAAGCAACAAGGTCAGCAATGGGGTGATGAACACGGAATTGAGATTGATCAATACAGTGCCGACCATGTCGAGGTGCTTAGAGGTCCTGCAAGTTTAATGTATGGATCTGATGCATTGGGTGGCGTAATCAATATCCTTGACGGCCTCCCTGCACAAGAGGGTACTATAAAAGGAGAGTTTTTAACGAATTATGCTACCAATAACGGCTTGACTGGCAATTCATTAATGTTGCAAGGCAATGAGAATGGTATGATCTATAAAGTCAGAGGCACTTATAAAAATGCCTACTCCTACAAAACACCAACTGAGTATGTTCCTAATTCTGGTTTCACTGAGACCAATTTTGAGGGTCAGATCGGCCTGAATAAAAAATGGGGTTACGCCCATTTGGACGCCTCAAGTTTCCGTAACACGATTGGATTCTACGAACCAGCAAGAAATGATGATGGTCAGTTAGTTGATGAGAAAGGAAATGCTTTCAGTAATAACCAAAACAAGGACCGTAAACTTTCCTTTCCCAAGCAGGATGTAAGGCACTATAAACTCGCTTTAAATAGTAACATTTTGTTGGGTGATGGCAGTTTGAAAGCAACGCTAGGTTTTCAGCGTAACCTAAGGCGGGAGCTTGGAGGAGCAGAACCTGAAGGTCTTGCTTTATTTTTAAACAGTCAAACCTATAGTTATGACATCAAGTACACTTTTAAAGATTTTAATGGCTGGACACCGGTGGTCGGCTTATCTGGAGAATTTATGCACAGTCTCAACACTACTGGGGCAGAGCAACTCATACCTGACTATGACTCTAAGGCCTTTGGTGGATTTGTATTTATAAAGAAAACATGGACTAACGATAGCTTCAATGCTGGCGCACGCTTCGATTATAGAAAAATGGATGGTAAAGCTTTTAGCGGTGACTCAGAGTTTGATTCCTTCTCTAACAAATTTTCCCATTTAACCGGAGCATTGGGGTATACGCATGAATTCAATGATACATTTAATTTCAAAGCTAATTCCGGAAGTGCTTTTAGAGCACCTAATATTGCTGAATTATCGTCGAACGGTGTGCATGAAGGTGTATTTCGTTATGAAGTTGGAAATGTTAACCTAAAGCCGGAAAAGAGTTATCAGTTTGATGCTTCTTTTGAATATCAGAACCAATATGTAAGCGCTTCCCTGGGTGGATTTGCTAACATTCTTGACGATTATATCTACTATAGTACGAGCGGAGCAACTATTGATGTTGATATGAAAAATGGTAATATTACCCCTTTTCCAGTGTATAATTTTGTTCAGGATAATGCCTACTTGAGAGGTCTTGAAGCATCGCTGACATTACATCCTGTCAGCTTTATTCACTTTGAGAATGGTTTCTCTTACACAAGGGCGACTAATCGCAGCACTCAACAATCACTACCGTTCATACCTGCAGCCACATTGAGGAATGAGCTACGTTTCGAGCCGATGGTTCGAGGTACATCAAATTCCTATGTTTCTTTGGGAATTGATAATTTCTTTAGTCAAAACAAGATAGATAGCTTTGAAACTGCTTCAAGCGGCTATACGCTGCTGAATGCTTCTATTGGAACAACATTCCGCATAGGAAAAACGCAAGACGTCACCATATATGCTGCTGCTAGAAACTTGCTAGACAAGGCATATTACGATCACTTAAGTCGTTTTAAACCAGGCAGACTTAGCGACGAAGACCCGGGCTTAGGGATTTACAATCAAGGTCGTAGCATCACCTTCGGTTTGAATATTCCTTTCACACCTAAAAAGTAGCAAAGCTATTAACCATCTAATCCCGTTCCACAAGAACGGGATTTTCGTTAAATAATAGTTAGCTTAGAAACATTGGTGAACCAATTGTGTTTGTAACTAAAACCATTATTCATGCTTAGGAAAATCATCCTCCCATTCTCTTTTTCTCTGTTGTTACTCTTAACAATCACTGTTTCTTCATTCGCCCATCAAAAAGCAGATACGATTTCAATAACTTTGGAGGGAGTTAAGTATGGTTACCCTATAAAATATTATCCAATTCACACCGAAGGTCAGGACCTGAGAATGGCCTATATGGATGTGTTACCTACTCAACTAAATAACGGAAGAACAGTTGTCCTTTTTCATGGTAAGAATTTTGGAGGCTATTATTGGACTAATGTTATCAAAGCTTTATCGAGTAGAGGATTTAGGGTTATTGTACCAGATCAAATTGGTTTCGGTAAATCTTCCAAGGCTTATATTCATTACAGCTTTCATCAAATGTCGAAATGGAACAAGGGATTGCTTGATACTTTGGGAATAAAGCGCGCAAGTGTTCTCGGTCATTCTATGGGCGGTATGCTAGCTACGAGATTCGCATTGCTCTATCCGGAAGTGACTGAAAAACTTCTTCTCGAAAACCCGATAGGGTTGGAAGATTATAAGACTTTCATACCTTATATTAACACAGAAGATCAGTATAAAACAGAGTTAAAGGCAACTTCAGAAAGTATTAGGAAGTACTATCAAACATCATACTTTACAGTTTGGAAACCAGAATATGAAGAGCTCGTTCGCATTGCAGGTGGAATTACGAATAGTGGAGATTTCCCAAGGTTCGCAAAAGTTGCTGCGATGACCTACACAATGATATATGAGCAGCCTGTAGTTTATGAGTTTTACAATTTGAGAGTGCCGACTATCTTGTTTATTGGAAGGGAGGACAAGACCATCTTAGGAAAATCTTTGCTATCACCAGACCAACAAGCAATTCATGGGCAATATAAGCTGCTTGGTAAGCAGACTGCGGCAAAGATTCCTGGTGCAAAGATCATTGAATTTGAAGCCTGTGGGCACATTCCACATATTGAAGTGCCCACAGAATTCACCGTCGCGCTACTAGGGAGCCTGTAGGATTTCTATTTGGGTTAATACTTGTTCTCTGGTAACAGGATAAGGAATATTATTGACAATAGCTTCATACACCGCATCAAACAAGGGTAGATAGCTACCTGCTAACGATTTGACTGCATGTACAGTTTTATTTCCCATCTCGTCTATTAACGTTAGTTTTCCTTCATTTCCGGATAGCTCGATACCGTAGCCTTCTTCTGTCAATTTCATTCCCTTTAGCAATTGCTCTTCCTGAATGTCGGATCGTTTTTTATGTAAAGATCCCTGATCACCGTGAAGTACAAATGCAGGCAATGCATCCACCAATAGTAAATTTGAATGAACAAATACATTTACGCTATTTGGATAGCCAAGGTGGATAGAAAAGTAATCATCTACCTTAGTTCCTTTTCTGTTTTTACCAAGAATTTTATGAAATGTATCCGGCTTTCCAAAAACGCTAATCGCCTGATCTAGTAAATGCGGACCAAGATCATACATTAGTCCACTGGCTGAATATGGTTCTTCTTTGAATGTTTTAGGGCCAATGACATTGCGGTATCTGTCATATCTGAAGTGTACTTCATTAAGCTTCCCTAAAACGCCACTCTCAATTACTTGTCGGACGGCAGAAAAATCACTATCCCAACGCCTGTTCTGATAAAAGAATATTTGTTTACCCAATGAGTCCGCTAAGTGAAAAAGTTCTTTAGCTTCTTCAATTGTCGCTGTGAAGGGTTTTTCAACCAATATATGCTTTCCTGCTTTTAGGGCTTTGGTGGCATACTCATAATGAGTAAAATTTGGCGTGTTTATAATCACAAGTTCTATACTTGGATCATTTATGAGGTCATCAACGGTATCGTAACTTATTATGCCGTGGTAGTCGGATGCGGCCTGTTTTGTATTTCTTTCCGTTATTGCATGAAGTTTAAACCCAGGGTGACTATGAATAAATGGAGCATGGAACACCTTTCCGGACATTCCGTATGCTAATATACCTGTTATAATTTCTCTGTTCATATGGCTAAAAATACTAAAACACTTGGCTAAACACTATAATTATCTGAATAAACTGGAGCTGCTAGTTGTATCTTTGCTTTATGAAACCAGCGGAAATACATGCGAGATGGAAAGAGTTGCAAAACAGGATCGTCGCCGAGTTTGATTCTGATATTCCAGACTTAAAAGTGATCTTGTTCCTGATTGGAATTCAGGAATTAGGTAAGGGGCCAGGGAAGTATAGTAAACGCCAGAAGGAAGAACTTATGCATATTGCTACCTGCCGTTTGCTTAGCGAGATGGGCTTTTACGAGCTAGAAGGTCTTGATCAGGATGGTTGGCCTCATTGGAAGCTGGTAAAACCTGTTCCTTCGTTTGCTATGATGGAACAAGAACTACTATTAAAGTCTCTGGCTGTCCAGTATTTTGACGACATCTACAGTGAAGAATAAAAGAAGCCCGATGTAAATATTACACCGGGCTCCTCTTAATTTCTTTGAACTTATTTTCCTTGTTGTTGAGCTTCTTTTTTCAAAGATTCGTTGGCAACGATAACAACCTCAACCCTACGGTTAGCTGCTCTGCCTTCATCTGTAGCATTGTCTGCGATTGGCTCAGAGAATCCTTTACCAATGGTTAACAAACGAGAGGATGGTACGCCTTGAGAAACTGCATATGCTTTAACCGCAGCCGCACGTCTTTCAGATAAGCCCATATTGTAAGCTTCAGTACCTTTATTATCAGTGTGTCCAATTACTTTGATATCTGTTCCTGGATATTGGTTCAATGAACTAGCTAATGATTGAACATTAGTTTTGGCCTGTGCAGTCAAATTAGCTTTATCAAAGCCGAACAAAATACCACTGTCGAACTTAACAATAATACCTTCACCTTCACGGATTACTTCAGCATTAGGAATTGCATTTTGAATCTCTGCAGCTTGCTTGTCCATTCTTTTACCGATAAATCCACCGGCTGTACCACCTACGGCAGCACCTATAACGGCACCAACTGCTGTGTTACCTGCTTTCTTACCTATAATAGCACCAATTACACCACCTGCTGCGGCACCAATTCCAGCACCTTTTTGAGTTTTCGTTAAACTATCGCAACCTTGAAACGCCATCGCGCCAAAAGATAATGCTATGCTAAATGTTGCTATTTTAAATCTCGAAGTTATCATAATACTTTTTTTAATTATAACACCAGTAACTCAAACGTAATGCCAGTTTTTGATCTATTCAGAAAAATATTCTTCTAATTCTTTCAAAGAATTTTCGTCAGTATGAAAATCTTTGATAATCAACCCTTTTTCCAAAAGGATAATGCGATCACAAACATCGGTAACATGATTCAAATCGTGGCTAGAAATGAAGGTTGTCATTTTTCTTCCTCCTTTTAAACTTTTCAAAATCGTTTTCAATCGAATTTGAGTAGTCGGGTCTAAGTTTGCAAAGGGTTCATCTAGCACAAGTAACTCGGGATTCTGCATTAATGCAGCAGCTATGCCCACCTTATTTTGATTTCCTTTACTGAAATCACGGATATACTTTCCGCTGTTCAATATTTCTCCATTAAAGAATTCGCTATATTTTATCAGGTATGACTGTACATCGGCAATACTTAAATCGTGAAGACTGCCCACAAAAGTAAAATACTCTTCAGGAGTTAAGTAATCAATCAGAAAGCCCTCGTCCAGGTAAGATGCGGTGTAGTTCTTCCATTGGTCACTCGATATTACGTTCTCAGATTTCGACAGAATTTCACCTTTCGAAGGCCGTATCAGATCTAGGAGCATACGGAAGAAAGTAGTTTTACCCGCTCCGTTATTTCCTACAAGCCCTACAGTTTCCCCTTGTTGGATCTGCAGACTTTGGATATTTACAACAGTCTTATCGCCGTAAATCTTTTTCAGTTTATTTATTTCTAATATCATAATTATTCTCTGTAGCCCTCGGCCATTTTATATCTCTGTGATTTTAATCTTTTTGTAAGAAAATTTATCCAGAATCCGCGCATAAGGAGCATGATCAATCCAAATAAAGCAACGATAATCAGTCCTGTGTAGGGCATGCCTAATAGTCCGAAAGGAAGGTAAATTAGTATTGGTGTTAAAGTATAAGGAAATGCTAGTAGCCATTGGGTAGCCCCTGTGCCCTGATAATTAAAACTTGCGCTTTTATTAATGTCAAGTCTCTTGTAGTTAGAAGTCCCCATATAAAGTACGATTACCGTCCCAAACCCAATATTATATAGATAGGCAGCCAGATGTAATAGGAGCAGCTTCGGACTCAAAAATCCATAGAAGCTTGCTACTACGGTAATCATTGTACACGCAATTGTGAACAACAAAAACTTAGCTTTAATGTAGTCCTTGAAATTGATCTTGCTGACTAACAGTCCATCAAAATGAGCACTTTGCCAGGCATAAATGAATTGGCCGTAGATAATAATAGATATTCCCGTCATGAAAATAGCGCCAAACATCATCTGTCCAAAGGAATTTGAAGCGATTGCAGCCTCTTTGTAGAAAAAGAATCCGTAGAGAAGGAATAGGAAACCCATAAATACACTAGAGCGAGAGCGTTTATGCCTAAGGATCAGTTTCAATTCTAAAGCAGCTAATTCTCCTACTTTTCCAAATCTATTTAAGAATGCGTAGTCAGTACTCGCTTTCTTTTCCTTAGCTGTACCCAATTCTTCTACATACAGATTGTTAATCAAGAATTTTGAATTGAGTTTGAATATACAGAAGGCTGCCAGGGTAGCGATCAAACCTAAATATGGATACATGGCAATATGCCTGAAAACAAAATCAGATGCAGCCATCAAGGAAATGATCTTAAAATACTCTAACCCTGCAAGGGCCGCGAAGATCGAGAGTCCGACAACGGTATAGGCAATATTAGAAATGGATTTTCTCTTTATATATAATGCTAGAAAGTTATTAAACACGGTAAGTGAAAGAATGGTGATGATGTACATTGCAGTAGCAAATGCACCATACTTGCCGGCTATCTTGATGAAACAGAAAGGCAAAAATATAAAGAAAGGCCAAAGGTTAAAGGCACTAAAGAGCGCTTTTACATTTAGAAATCCGATAAGCTTTCTTTTTGGTATTTTGAGATGCAAGTAGGGGATGATACTTAGCGTTGGTAATTCCTGGAGCTGAATACGCATGATAAAATCAAACGCAAAATAGTATAGTATAAAACCATTGAAGCTCTTTGTCACATCCTGATCAGGAAATACCTCTGGAAGAAATTTCACCATACCAAAGCCAATGAATATGGCTATACCAAGAAAATATAGCAGTAACAGGCCGAAGACAATCTCCGCTGCAATACTTCCTTTTTTATTTCTTGAGCGCCAAAATGATTTTTGTTGGTGGCTTATAAAGGTACTGAGCATATTTTAGTCTAAATTTAAGTTATAATTTGGATACAAGATCCTAGTTTTTGTTACACTAATAATTGTATTTATCTTTCCAATTAGACTTGAGTTTCTCCCGCAACTTCTCTTCTGCAGGGTTGTTCCCGGGATCATAAAGTTTGGTGCCACTTAACTCTTCAGGAAAGTATTCCTGAGGAGAAAAGTTTCCTTCATAGACATGAGCATACTGATAATCTTTTCCGTAACCAATGTTTTTCATAAGCTTGGTCGGCGCATTCCTGATGTGAAGCGGAACAGGTAAATTACCTGATTGCTTCACGAGGGCCTGTGCACGATTAATGGCTTCATATGAAGCATTACTTTTGGCAGAGCTGGCCAGATAGGTAACACATTGAGAAAGTATGATTCTGGATTCTGGAAAGCCAATAACGTTTACGGCCGCAAAGCAATTGTTAGCAAGCAATAGCGCATTTGGATTGGCATTGCCAATATCCTCCGATGATAAAATAACTAGTCTTCTTGCTATAAATAGCGGGTCTTCTCCACCTTCAATCATTCGTGCCAACCAGTAAACTGCAGCATTTGGATCGCTACCTCTTATAGATTTGATAAAGGCAGAGATGATGTCATAATGCTGCTCCCCGGCTTTATCGTACAATGCGAGATTCTGCTGAGCATGGGCAAGTACGTTCTCATTAGTGAGTACAGGTTTGTCTCCGCCTATTCCGTTGACAACAATCTCCAGAACATTTAATAGCTTACGTCCATCGCCGCCAGAAAGACGAATGAGTGCTTCATGTTCTTTAATTGTTATTTTCTTTTGCTTAAGAAGTACATCTTGCTTAATCGCCGCTTGTAGCAAACCGGTAAGCTCTGCTTCATCAAGCGCCTTGAGTATGTAGACCTGGCATCGCGAAAGCAATGCGGAAATCACCTCGAAGGAAGGGTTTTCTGTAGTTGCACCAATCAATGTCACCAGGCCTCTTTCTACTGCCCCAAGGAGACTATCTTGTTGTGATTTGCTGAACCGGTGAATTTCATCAATAAACAAGATCGGCAGACCCATTAAGTTATTTTTAAGTTGTGCCGCCTTATCGATCACTTCTCTAATGTCCTTTACACCAGAATTGATAGCGCTTAGATTAAAGAAAGGCCGATCTAAGGTCTGAGATATAATATAGGCAAGTGTTGTTTTGCCAACTCCAGGAGGACCCCAAAAGATCATCGAGGGTAATTGCGCGCTTTGAATAGCTTTACGTAAAACCGCGTCAGGACCAACAATATGTTTCTGCCCAACATACTCATCCAGACTTTGTGGACGCATCCGTTCAGCTAATGGAGGTAAATTCTGCATGAAAGTAAATATACAGAATATTTATTCTGTCTTAGGATTGCTGTTAACTGTGCCAGGCTTTTTCTTCCAAAACTTTCTCTTAGGAGCGCCAGTAAATTTTGAGCGATCGGTTGCAACTGCACTTACCGATTCCAATGGAGCAGTGCCGAGATCTTCCGGCATAGGGATGCGATCAATTCTTTTTTCAATCAGCTTTTCAATGCTTTCCAGTTTTCTTTTATCCTTCGGATTTACTAAAGTTATCGCCGTTCCTTTTGTAGAGGCACGCGCTGTACGGCCAACTCTGTGCACGTAATCTTCGGCGTCATGCGGTACGTCAAAATTGACAACAAGGTCAATTCCTTCCACATCAATGCCACGACTTAACACATCTGTACCGATCAATATTGGGAGCATTCTATTTTTAAATTTCAACAGTGCTGCTTCTCTCTCTTTTTGGGTAAGATCTGAATGAAAGGCTTCAGCTTTTAACCCGAGATTTCTAAACACCTTACCCAAGTTTTTTACCTTCTCCTTTGTTGATGCAAAAACAATAATGCTTTTGAAATCACCGGATTTAAGTATTCTGGTTAGAAGGGGCACTTTTTGCTCGTCATGAGCAAGATATATTTGCTGTAAAATGCCTTCCGCCGGCTTAGAGATAGCGATATTTATTTGCTGCGGATCCTTTAGGAGCGTTGAAGCGAGCTTTCTAATTTTAGGTGGCATGGTTGCCGAGAACAATACCGTTTGACGAACCTGTGGTAAATACCCCACAATCTTCATGATGTCATCATAAAAGCCCATGTCCAGCATTCTGTCTGCCTCATCCAGTACCAGATGTTTAAGTTGATCAAGATTTAATAATCCTGAGGACAGGTGGGATATGAGTCTTCCTGGAGTGGCAATTATAATGTCGACACCTTCGCGCATTGATCTTTTTTGTTGTTCATAAGCTATTCCATCCCCACCGCCGTATACAGTTAAAGAACTGATATTGGTGAAATAGGAGAGTGCTTCAACTTGCAGATCTATCTGCTGTGCGAGTTCACGTGTGGGTGCAAGAATAAGCGTATTGTTATGCCGTTCTGGGGTTTCACTGATCATATTCATGATCGGTAAAAGGTATGCACCCGTTTTTCCTGTACCCGTTTGTGCGCAGGCGATTAAATCTTGCTTATTAAGAATCAGTGGGATAGCTTGTTGTTGTATTGGTGTGGCACTGCGAAATCCCATTGCCAATAAACCCTCGTATAAGTCCGGGTTAAAATTAAAATCTTTGAAATCCAATCTACTTTTTTATTGTTAGTTTTTTACTTTCTAAAAGTAACCTTTTTATTTTGCTTTATTCTTATCTGCATAACCAAAGACCCTTTGTAATAAAGTCGTGCTTCTTGCTCCAATATTGTCGCGGATTTTTAATTCCTCCTGTGCAACTTGTATAAACATCCCGTCAATTGCTTTCTGTGCTACATAGGAAGATAGATCTGTCGAAATCGGATTAACTAATGGAATCTTATTGTATTGGTTTGCAGCATCGCTCCAGTATTTCGTAGCGCCTACTTTAGCTAAGCTGGTTGTGATAACAGGCCGGAACTTTTCCATAAGCTGCGCAGTAGTAGCCCGCTTAAAATAGGTAGTAGCAGCATCTTCTTTCCCCAATAGTATATTCGTAGCATCCGCTATTGTCATTTGCTTAATGGCGGAAATAAATATAGGTTTTGCTTCTTTAGCAGCATCTTCAGCTGCTCTGTTGATGGTTAATATTACATTATCAGCTAAAGAGCCTAAGCCAATTGTACGTAATGTTTTCTCTACCTTTTGAGCCTCTGGAGGAAATAAGACCTTAACTGCCAAATTTCCCAGAAATCCATCTTTAGCAGATAATTCATTAGCCCCATTTGTTGTTCCTATTTCTAACGCCTGTTTCAACCCTAGTCCAATTTCTGTCGTCGTAGGATTTCCAATAGGAAGCTGCTTGATAATGTTTCCTAGCTGTGCCTGACTTTGTACGTCACAGCTACTTAAAAAGGTTAATAGAATTAAAGAAAGTAAAAGGCTAATAGTTCTCATCTGATTTGCTCGTATGCTCAATACTAAGCAATTCTTTGGCCAATAACTTTGCAGACCTAGCTAATTTCACGAATTCAGATCGATAGCCTTCGCTATCTTTACCCCTAGCAGCGTCTGCTGTGGATATTACATGGTCGAAACTGGACTGTTGAATAAATTCTGATTGCTTTAAAAGAAGTCCGAACTCGGCAACCGCTGCACTAAATCTACCAGAATTACTTCATATAGTGCGGTAACAGTGTGACCTGAGCCCATTTCACCAGCGTCTTTCTTATCGTCATTGAAGTCTTTCGACTTTAGCATCCTATTTTCGTAACCAATCAACCTGTAAGCTTGTGCCTTTGATGGATTAAACTCAACTTGCAATTTTACATCTTTCGCGACGGTGTATAATGTTCCTCCAAACTCAGTTACTAAAACTTTCCTGGCTTCAGATATATTATCTATATAAGCATAATTGCCATTACCCTTGTCGGCGAGCTTTTCCATCTTGCTGTTTTTGTAGTTTCCCATTCCATAACCAAGGACAGTCAGAAATATCCCACTTTTACGCTTCTGTTCAATCAAATTTTCCATTTCGTTATCGCTTGAAGCACCCACATTGAAGTCTCCATCTGTGGCCAGGATGACTCTATTATTTCCTCCCTTTACAAAATTTCCAGCAGCAATTTTGTAAGCGAGTTCAATACCTTCTCCGCCAGCTGTAGAGCCACCTGCACTTAACTTATTCAAGGCTTCCTTAATTTTTGTTTTCTCATTTCCATTAGTCGATGGGAGTACCACGCCTGCATTTCCGGCATAAACCACTATCGCTACTTTATCTTGTTTTCTAAGCTGGTCGGCAAGCATTTTAAAGGATGAAATAAGAAGCGGCAATTTGTTTGCCTGATTCATGGAACCTGAGACATCTATTAGGAATACAAGATTGGATGCCGGCAAATTGGCGTTGGATACCTTTTTTGCCTGCAACCCAATCTTCACCAATCTATGGCTTGTATTCCATGGAGCATTAGAAATTTCTGTATTAATGTTGACAGGGTTAGTACCCTTTGGTTGTTCATATTCATAATCAAAGTAATTAATCATTTCTTCAATCCTTACGGCAGCTGAAGGAGGCAAACTACCATTGTTTATAAATCGGCGAAGGTTGCTGTAGCTTGCGGCATCCACATCAATCGAAAAAGTAGATAGAGGACTTTGTAGCACATTTTTAAATTTATTCTCAGTTACTGTGGCGTAACTTTCATTGTCATCTAAACCGCGGATATTGATTGGTCTTCTTAAACTTGGAGCACCCGTGTTATTCTGTATTTTAAGTTTGCCAGTACTTACTCCTTGAAGTAGCTGCTCAACATTGCCAACAGGGATATCCTGTACTTTTTTTCCACTTACAATATACGAGCTTCCTGTCGTCGCTTCCCGAGTACGCTTTACATAACCTCTGATCACGACCTCTTCATTCAAGGCGTTCTGCGTCTCCTCCATTTTTACATCGATAATCCGGGCTTTATTTATTTTAATTGTAACCGTGTTGTAACTAACGTAAGAGAATACCAATTCCTGGACGTCTTTTCCAACTGTAACACTATATGTTCCATTCTGATTAACAGTCGTCTGAACCCTCAAAATTCTCTTATCGTCTGAAACAGAGACGTATGCCCCAACTATAGGGTTCCCGGTTCTTTTATCAGTAACTGTTCCTTTGATGGTTCGTTCCTGTGCTTTTGAAGTAGTATAATCGGTTAGAGACAAGAGGATTGTTAGAATTAGTATTAATATTTTCATAACCTTTAATTTGTAAACAGGATGAGCGCTTTACTCGAATTCCATAATAGTGTCAAAAAATATTTTTATACTTGAGCTCAATATCCGCTCAAACCTTTGAAATTTATTAGGAACAATTCGCGAACACAGGAACAGAATGATGCAGACCTTATAAGAAGCTACAAGGTAAGTGGCAGTCTTGATGTACTGGGTCAACTGTATAACAAATATATGCACCTGGTTTTCGGAGTATGTATTAACTACCTGAAAGACGAGGAGTTAAGTAAAGATGCTGTGATGCAGATTTTTGAAGAGCTTATTCTGAAGTTAAAAGTTCATGAAGTTCAGAATTTCAAAAGCTGGCTTCACGTGCTCACTCGCAATCATTGTCTGATGGCAATACGTAAAAATGCCAAACATGAAACCGTATCTTTAGAAGATACATTTGTGGAAAACACAGACTTTGTGCATCTAGATATGGATGATACAAAAGAAAGTAAGCTTTCCGTTATGGAGAAGTGTATGGAGAAGCTCCCTCAGGAACAGAGAATCACTGTAGATCTATTTTATTTGCAGGAAAAATGTTATAAGGAAGTCTCGGATATGACCGGATACGATATGCTTAAAGTAAAAAGCTATATTCAGAACGGGAAAAGAAACTTGAAGATTTGTATAGAAAAGAATAGTGGTGAATAACGATTGGTTAAATATAGATGTTTTAGAAGACTACCTTGACGGTAAGTTGGATGCAAAGACCATGAATAGGGTGGAGCGCGAAGCGCTTGAAGATCCATTCGTTGCAGAAGCATTGACGGGTCTGAGTGCTTCTCCAAAACGTTCCCTGGAATCTATTTCTTTACTGCAAAAGCAACTCAGAGACCGCATTAATCAACATCAAATTATAAAGAAGCAGTCTGTCATTACCTGGCAGAGACTCAGTATTGGCTCGGCTGCCGCTGTTTTGTTTATCACGGTAGGTATCGTGTATTGGATGAATCAGGTGAATTACGATAAAGCTTTGAATTCTTCTAAAAAAGTCGAAGTGTCTATTGCCCCTAAGAAAGACCAAGATAGCGGCCTTTCAAAAGCAGTTATGCGAGAAGTATTTTCTTTACCGAAAGAAGAAGCTATTGCACAAACTAGAAAAGCTAAGGTTGTTCTTTCTGCACCTGATGCAACAGCTTCTCAATCCAGTGTTGCTGTTCCTAAGCAGACAGATGTCGAAGAAAAAATTGCAAGCAGAAGAGCTTCTGCAATTTTTTCAAGCGCTGTAGTTATGAAGACCTCGCAGCGTTCGGATATTGTTTCGGGTAAGGTGGTGGATGAAGCTACAGGAAGCCCAATGATTGGTGCCTATGTTTCAGCAAGAGATTCAAAAGGATTACTTAAGGTAGTAGCCAGCGTTGATGCAAACGGTCTGTTTTCATTCAAAAAGGATGACTCGATAGTAGATTCGACTATTATAATAAGTTCTGTTTCGTATGACACACAGGTATTGCGGATTAAATCCAATCAGCCGCTTACAATAGCTCTTAAGGAAACTTCAAATATCTTAAATGAGGAAGTTGTGATTAGAGGCTACGTCAATAGAACCAAAGAACAGACCACAGGATCTTCATACATTGTCTCCGGTAAAGAAGTGGTTGATGTTCCTGTTGGCAATGTTGAGCAACTGCTGCAGGGGAAGGTGGCGGGATTAAACATTCAGAATAATTCTGGTGCACCGTCAAAGTCTCACCCCATAGAGGGTTGGGATCATTACTTCATGTATCTTAATAACAATAATAAATTTAAAGGTCAACCAAGGGTGGGGAAATCAGTTGAATTAAGCTTCATTATTGACACTGCAGGACTTGCCCAAAATATTAAAGTAGTGTCGGGCATTTCCAGTAAGTACGATAAAGAAGCAATACGATTGATGAAAGAAGGCCCGAGATGGTTACAGCCCCAGCTTGCAAATGCAAAAATTAGTTTTAGGATTGACTTTTAGAAAAACAGGTGGATAAAGCTGAAGATGATAGCAGCAAGTGTAGCCGAAACTGGGATAGTTAATACCCATGCCCATAAAAGGCTTACCGTTACACCCCATCGTACCGCTGAAACCCTTTTCAGAAGGCCAACGCCGACAATTGATCCTGTAATGGTATGAGTTGTTGAAACAGGAATTCCAAAGTGTTCCGTAATACCTAAGGTAACTGCACCAGCAGATTCTGCTGCGACACCTTCAAAAGCGTTCACTTTAGTAATTTTTGAACCCATAGTTTTGACGATTTTCCATCCTCCACTCATAGTGCCTAAGGCAATAGCTGCGTAGCAGGAAATTGGAATCCATTCCGGCATCGGGTCACCAGTAGTAAGGACATTTGAGGCTACCATGGCTACATAAATAATACCCATAACTTTTTGTGCATCATTACCTCCATGGGTAAAGCTCAACGCTGCAGAAGAAACCAATTGAAGCCTTTTGAACCATTTTTCGGCTACTGATGGTCTTGCATTCTTTGAAATATGAAGTATGATAATTGAAATGATCACTGAAATGGCCATACCAATGACTGGAGCCAAGACAATAAAAGCAACAACTTTCAATATAGGGGCAAGGTTGATAGCCGTCATCACATTAACGCCTAAGGATGCGGCTTTGGTCATACCAGCACCAGCGAATCCCCCGATCAATGTATGCGATGAGCTGGAAGGAATTCCAAACCACCAGGTAAATAAGTTCCACATGATCGCAGCGATCAGACCGGCAAGAATAACTTCTAATGTAATGAAATTCTCCACTACCGTTTTAGCTATTGTATTCGCTACTTTATGGTCTGTGAAATAGAAATATGCAGCAAAGTTGAATAATGCTGCCCAAAGTACAGCCTGAAAGGGCGATAATACTTTTGTTGATACTATAGTTGCTATTGAATTGGCCGCATCATGAAAGCCGTTGATATAATCGAAAGCAATTGCTAAAACAATTACAACAACCAGTAAGGTAGTTACCATTTTTAAATGTTTTAAGCGTTCTTAACCAAAATAGACTCTAACACATTGGCCGCATCCTCACATTTATCTGTAGCCATCTCTAGTGTTTGAAGAAGTTCTTTTTGTTTGATCAATTCGATCGCGTTTGTTTCAAATTCAAATAGACGGGCGACTGCTAAGTTGCATACATAATCAGCCTGATTTTCGCCGCTGTTGATCCTTACACATGCATCAGCGATAACGCGGATATTTTTGAAACTCCTTAGTTCTTTTATCGCTTTGTCTAAATCCGTACACATTTCTACTAAAAGCTCTGCAAGTTTGATCATTGCATCACCTATGTTGGTGATGTTGTATAACTCAATGTTTGTCGCTGAAGCGTGGATGTAATCTGCAATGTCATCCACTGCGCTAGCTAGTGCATGGATATCTTCCCTGTCAAAGGGAGTAATGAAGTTCTTACTCAGCTCCAGAAAGATTGAATGGGTAATATCGTCACCAACATGCTCTAATCGCTCGATTTCTTTAATGTGTTCTTTTCTTTTTTCCATGTCAGACGCGGTTAGCGCTAACAATAAGGCCTCTGAAATTTTCAAGACGTTACTTCCTGCCTGCTCGAATAGCGGTTGAAACTTTTTATCCTTTGGAGTGAAGAAATTGAAAATGCTGTTCATCTTATTAAATATAATATGGTACAAAAGTAGGCGTACAATGTTAACTTAATGTTAAGTGTCAAGGTTTTTTGATTATCTTAATGTACTTAATTGATCTTTTCCAATGTGAAGGCGAATGTTGTCCCAATTTGCAAAGTGCTTCGTACTGAGATTATTTGCTGATGTGCTTCTAAAATGTGTTTTACAATTGCGAGTCCAAGCCCAGTCCCACCTTCTTCTCTTGACCTGTGCGAGTCAATCCGGTAGAACCTTTCAAATAATCTAGGTAAATGCTTCTCCTCAATGCCTATTCCGTCGTCAGTAACCTCTATCAAAAATTGGTCATGTAGTTCAAATATCTTAATAGCGGTTGATCCGTTTGTCCTACCATATTTCAATGAGTTTTGCACCAGGTTAATCATCACCTGCCTTATTTTTTCACGATCGGCCTTAACATATGCAGGCGAAGTATACTTCTCTTTGAAGGAAAGCTTAATGTTTTTATTTCTTGCGTTGTCTTCCAGGCCTTCCATTACCTCTTTCGCTAAGCCAACAAAATCAAATTTTTGAAAGTTAATTGGGATCTCTCCGGTTTCTAATTTAGAAATTGAATCAAGATCGTTAATTAGATAGCTTAAGCGTTCAACGTTATTAGCAGCCTTTTTTAAGAATTTTGTCGCCATTTCGGGATCGTCGACGAGGCAATCTTGGAGCGTATCAATATACCCCTGTATAGCAAACAATGGCGTTTTAAATTCGTGAGAGACATTGGATAGAAATTCCCTCCTGAATTGCTCTTGTTTTTTTAAAACGTCAATCTCTCGTTTTTTAGCTCCTGCCCACTCTTTCACTTCCTGCTCCACATCATTAATAGGGTCAGAACTCACATACTCACCAAGCGCATCCTTTAGGTCTTTGCCGAGTTTAAGATTGTGGATCATTTTATAGATCAAAACAACCTTTGAATAGATATACTTTTCGAGCAGATAATAAAAAACAATAAAACTAGTAAAGAATGATACACCGAAAGAGATCAACATAAAATACCAGCTGTGCTGGAAATAATAATTGACAAGACCAATTGATAAAGCAACCGAAAAGGCTGTTATGAGTACCAATACACTTAATTTCATGCTAGCAATTTACAAGATAAAATATCAAATGCCTTGCTTTTCAGTAAGATATTTCCAATATCTTTTCGGCACATGCTGCATATGAAGTTTCCTATTTTTCCGTGCTACAATGTTCGTGCTCTTAAAGTAATTGATCCATAGATCTGAATACATTCCTTCTTTTTCCGATACTAAGTCTGTCTGCGGGTCATTTAGCTTCCTTTGATCCTCTTTACTTAGATAGATTTCCTCAATTTTTTCCAGATCATAAAATATTCCGTAATGTCTTTTCAGGTCATAGATTACCCATTTTTGATCTGCATAACGATCCTTGAAATGTTTCATGATTAGCGGTATCACATTAAAGTCGGGATCTATTCCACAGTAAAACATTCCATCTGCACCTTGTTTGAATCTTATAAATGCTTCCATTCTATGTTTTTCCCGTTCCACCTTTCTTGCTGTTTGTGCAATAGCCAAGACATACTCATTGCCGTAATTCTGCTCTGCACCACTTTTATTTAAAAACAAGTAACATGTGAATTCAAACAGGCTTACCAATGCATCTGGTTTTTCGGATAAAAAAGTACAATAGTACTTCCTGATCCAACTCGCGTCAAGCGTTCGTTGTAGTCCTTCCCAAACCCGGTCTGCCTTAACCGGATCATTGTTTACTGAAAATACCTCTTCAAATGCATCTGGTTCAAAATGCTGCTTCATTTTTAATAATACTTTGCCAGGTTTCCTTTCAAACCATTCAAAAACTGCACAAAGTACACTTTCCAGGCTTCCGTCAATAATGTATATCATTTCAGGATTTTAAAACATCACAAGTTGCTGAACATCATTTTTGATATATTTGCTTTGGCTCTCTGCAAGAATAAAGGATTTGATCTGTGTATTTTGATAATCTTTTAATTGATAAAGGGTATCTGCACATTTTATAAAAAACTTAGCCCTGTTATAGGCAACCCCAATCTTTTTTAGTTGATCGATTCGCAATTTTCCAAATTTCCTTGCCTGCACTATTTTTTGTGCAGAAGTGAGGCCTATCCCAGGAATTCGTAAAATCATTTTGTAGGCGGCGACATTGATGTCAATCGGAAAGAATTGGAGATTTCGCAATGCCCAGCTCAGCTTTGGGTCGATGTCAATATCAAGGTGTGGGTTAGCATCATTTAAAAGCTCGTTAACATGGAATCCATAAAAACGCATCAACCAATCAGTCTGATAAAGCCGGTTTTCACGAATTAATGGCGGTTGAGATCCAATTATAGGCAATCTGTTGTCATTGCTAATCGGAATATAACCCGAATAATAGACCCGCTTTAATGAGAAATCTTTATAAAACAAGGCTGCCGTTTGCATAATTTCTTTGTCTGTCTCAGGCGTGGCACCAATTACCATTTGCGTACTTTGACCAGCAGGAACAAATTTAGGGACACTCTTAATAAGCTTCTTTTCGTCCTTTAATCGGATAATTTGATTCTGGATAAAACCGAGGGGTTTGATCACATCATTATGGCTTTTTTCGGGGGCTAAGAGTTTTAGTCCAATTTCAGTAGGCATTTCCAGATTTATACTCATACGGTCTGCATACAATCCTGCTTCCATAATCATGTCTTCGCTCGCTCCAGGTATAGTTTTTAAATGGATATAACCATTGAATCTTTCTTCTAACCGAAGTTTTTTGACCACTCTAAGTAATCGCTCCATTGTGAAATCAGCGTTCTTAAAAATTCCGGAACTCAGAAATAGTCCTTCAATATAATTTCTACGATAGAAATTCATTGTCAGCGATACCACTTCTTCAACTGTAAAAGCAGCGCGCTCAATATCATTGCTTTTCCTTGAAACACAAAAGGCACAATCATAAATGCAATGATTTGTAAGCAGGATTTTGAGTAATGATACACACCGGCCATCTTCTGTATAAGTATGACATATGCCAGAGGTGTGGCTATTTCCGATTCCCTTGTTGTCATTTTTTCTTGTTCCACCACTCGAAGAACATGAAACATCATACTTAGCCGCGTCGGCCAAGATGGTCAGTTTTTCCCTAATCCGCTCAGACATGCTATATTTATTTACTAACAAATATAGCAATTAAAACTAATTATAGTAGCATTAAGAAAACATCGGCTGACCAGCCTCCTCGAAAAAATGTTCTAAATACGCTAACATGAAGTCATGCCTTTTTTGAGCAATCCTGGAACCGGCTTCAGTTTTCATCAGATCTTTCAACAGCAAAAGTTTCTCATAGAAATGATTTATAGTTGGAGCAACCGAATTTTTATATGCTTCCTTGGTTTGATTATTGGCCGGTAGAACTTCAGGATTGTACATCACTCTATTTTTATAGCCGCCATAAGTAAATGCTCTGGCTATACCAATTGCGCCTATGGCATCAAGTCGATCAGCATCCTGTACAATATCAAGTTCCTTCGAACTGAATTCTATCTTTCCTAAACTGACTTTAAAACTAAGATTTTTAATAATTTCCCGAACATGAGAGATGATTCGCCGATCCACAGATATTGATTCTAGAAACCCTACAGCTATTCTTGGTCCAATTTCCTCATCACCGTCATTGAACTTGCTATCTGCAATGTCATGTAATAAAGCTGCCAATGATACAACCATTAAATCGCCGCCTTCTTCAGCGTTAATTTTTAGAGCAGTTTTATAAACCCTGTCGATATGGAACCAGTCGTGACCAGCTTCTGCCAGCTCAAGCTTTTCTTTAACGAATGATATCGTGAGCTCAATAGTTTGCGTCATAAATTCTAAATATTGAAGCTCAAAGATAGTAATTAAGTGTTCACGATGATTTCACGTGATGGCGATGCTATCTGAGTAAGCTCTGTATCATCGAAGGAGATTAGCTGCATAACTTCTACTTCCAGAACAGTACTTATTTGAAATAGTCGTTCCAAAGTAAGCCTACTATATCCCAGTTCAATTTTGCTATACGCATTTTGAGAAATCCCTAATTTAGCCGCAAGATAATCCTGGGTATAATTCCTAAACTCCCTTGTCTTCCTTATGTTGCCCGCTACAACTTTTGTTTTAGACGCTAGTTGATCCCTCATAATCTCGTTTTTAATTCCCCCAATGAATTTTATAAACAAAAAAAAAGGAAGCGTGTTTTTCAAAAATTTAAACAAATCTGATTACACCTTTGCTTTTGGTAGAAAGTGAATGCCATCCATGTGGGCATTTGGAATTTACAGCGTAACTCAGTTGCCTAGATAGCTTCTACAGGTAATTTTTCCCCTTCAGGTCTTCTTGTACCATCATACAATTCGTATTCGAGCATTCGACAATCTAGCTTACCATTATAGAATTCTATTTTTCGCGTAGCCTTAAGGCCGATCTTTTTAGCCAAGTCGGGATTTCCTGTGAAGATGTATCCAAAATAGCCTTTGCAATCCTGCTTCAGAAAATCGCCTATTCGTTTGTAGGTCAGTTCCAGTTTAGAGTGTACCCCTAGTCGTTCGCCATATTCCGGATTAAAAATAACGACTCCCTTCCCGCCGTCAGGCACCTTTGTCTCTGCAAAATCACAAACTTCAAAACTAATCAGCGTATCAACACCAGCAGTTTTTGCATTTTTTCGGCTTACATCAACTGCATCCTCAGAAATATCTGTAGCGATAATTTGAAGGTCTATATTTTTTATTACCTGATCTTTTAGGATTCTTCTTTCTGCAAAAAATACTTCCTCATCATAACCAAGAATATGCATGAAGCCATAATTCATCCTATATAAACCCGGCCTGCGATTGGTTGCTATCAAAGCTGCCTCTATAGCAAGCGTGCCAGAACCACACATGGGATTAACAAACGGAGTCTTTTGGTCCCATTTGCTACTTAACACTACACTTGCGGCTAATGCTTCCAGCATGGGTGCTTTCCCTGGAATTTTACGATAACCATGTTTGGCCAATGTTTCTCCGGAAGTATCGATGAAAATATCAGCGTCACTATCTTTCCAATACAAATGGACAACAGCCTTATTTCCATCTGAGCCGGAATTAGGTCTGATACCTTTCTTGTCTTTTATTCTATCCACAATAGCATCTTTAACTTTAAGATTAGCAAAAAGCGGCGTAGTGATGGTTGGATTATCGACGTTTGACGTTACCGAGAAATATCCTGAAAAATCTATGAGGTCTTCCCATGGCATCTCGACAAGTTCTCTGTAGACCGCTTCGGGATCATCAGCCTTAAAGCTTTTTAAACAATACAGGATCTGACTTGCGCACCTCAAATTTAAGTTCAGCTTAATACATTCAGAAAGGGTTATCTTCAGTTCGACACCAGTAGGGAAATCCCTTACAATAGTGTACCCAAGGGCTAAAACCTCATCTTGTAAATAAGGAGAAAGACGTTTGTTGCAGGTTATGATTACCTTGCTTTTTGTGTGGAAAACTTGCATAATTAATTTTACGAAGTTATCAATAAAAATATAGAGATTTGAAATTCGCAGTAGAATAAAATAGTATTTGATATGGAAATTAAAGGAAAAGTGCATGAAATCGGTGCATTACAGCAGGTGAGTGAGACATTTAAAAAACGCGATCTTATCATAGAATATGCAGAAAACCCTACCTATCCTGAATTCATCAGGTTTGAGGCCTTACAAGATAAAACTGCATTATTCGACAGCTTAAAACAAGGTGATGATATAGAGGTTTCATTTAACTTGCGCGGTCGCCCTTGGACAGATAAAACAGGCAAAACATCATACTTTAATAGTTTAGTAGTTTGGAGAATCAATGCACTCACAAATAGTGCATCTGCTGCCGCTACTCCGCAATATGCACCGCCAGCTGATGTTAACAGTGCGCCAGGAGAGGAAGATGATCTTCCATTTTAAAGATCTTTTTTAAATAAACAAATTGACCGCTATGCCGCCCTCCATAAGAAGGCGGCATTTTTTTGTTAATTCGAAATACCTAAAGTCATGTGTATCGTATTTTGCCTTTAGCAATGTTAATTTTAAAGACCATACAATATTTGTCAATTATGGTCGTATGTATATATGAGAGCGTTAATTTAGATGAGCGGGCATGGTCAGGATGATCATTCCCGCTTTTTTTATGGTTTTCGTTCACCGTCTGAGTTTATTTAAGAGTTTCGGCTATGTTTTTTTCTCTTCCAGGTTCTGGAATATAGTACCCACATCCACTTGCGTGTTAAAATATGTTAAATTGCCACTATTGTATAAATGCTTCGTTAATTTTGGTATGCTGATATGAAAAAAAGAAGCCTTTGGCTTATTACTTCCCTGATGACCATAGCTTTGCTTGGCGTTTTTGTAATGCAATTGTATTACATCAGGGAAGCGTATAATCTTAAATCTCAGCTTTTTGAACATGATGTTAATGAGGTCTTGAATTCGGTGGTGAACAAAGTCCAAAAGCGATATGCAGCCAATCACATCAGTAAAAAGGACGCCGAAGTAAGACAAGAACGGGAGCGGGATTTTAGAGACAAAGCTCAGCAAATCGTCGATTTTAAGGAAAATTTCAGAGCTGCTGAAGAAGAACGAAAATTCAGACAAAAGAAAAGGATCTTTGATGACCTGAATACCCGTGATAGTTTAATCCGAGAAACCTTCCTCGATCCCAGACGGATTTCAGAAGATGTTTTTCTTGACATCTCCAGAAACGATACAAAGGGTCAGTCACCTTTAAAAGTTCAGGTAGACCTCTGGCGTGATGAATTCGGCGTTATTAAGGGTGGGTCGATCAACCAGACAATCGAGCCTACTGTTAAGCAGGTCAAACCTCGGGCATTCTCGCTTAATTCCAACGATTTGCCAGATAGTTTAAGATATCTGGCAATTGATCGACAAAGCTCAAGATTTATAACAATAACACTGGAACAGGTTCGGGCGGAAATGGCGTTAAAGTTTAAGATTGAGGATAAGATTGCAGAACAAAGATATAGAGATGGTCTGAAAGACTTTATGGATGACACCGTTGCCCTAAATGGAACCAATCTTAACTATCTGGCAGATCTGGAAAAAGAAATGCGACAAAAGTATGTCCCGATTGCCAGGAGGGTCAACAGGGAGGAACTCGACACGCTTTTGAAGAAAGAACTCCTCAACAGAAACATTACACTAAATTATGATTTTTGGCTGAAAATGGCTAACAAAGATTCGTTGGTTTATAGGAAAGCATCTACTGCGGTTGAAGAGTCACTTCAGGCTAATACTTTTAAAACCACCTTATTTAATAAAGACATTTTTGGCGATCCAGGAGTCTTATATGTTAATTTTCCTAATAAAAATAGCCTCATACTTGGTAACATGTGGACAACCATGGCTTCGTCGGCAGGGTTATTATTGGTACTTGTCTTTATTTTTTCTTATACCTTATATGCTATTCTTCGTCAGAAGAAAATTTCGGAGATGAAGACGGATTTCATTAATAATATGACCCATGAGTTCAAGACTCCTGTGGCTACAATTATGATTGCCAGTGAAGCCTTGAAAGACCCGGAAATTATAGAAGATAAAAAACGCATTAGCAGGCTGGCAGGGATTATTTATGATGAGAATGTGAGGCTTGGCAATCATATTGAACGCGTTCTAAGCATTGCAAGACTTGAAAAGAAGGAGTTGAAACTTGAAGAAGCCGAGGTAAATTTAAATGATTTGGTTATGGTCGTCTTGGATAGTATGGATCTGCAGTTGCAGAAAAAGGCTGCGAAGGTCGAACTTGCTTTGGATGCCATTGCCCCAATCGTTGTGGGAGATGAGTTACATCTTTCGAATGTTTTGTACAACCTCATTGATAACGCCAATAAATATAGCACAGAACAACCGAGGATTACTATAAAAACCAGGAATACGGCGAAGGGCATTGTGGTATCAGTCGCAGACGAGGGTATTGGGATGACTAAAGAACAAAGCAAAAGAATCTTTGATCAGTTTTACAGAGTGCCAACCGGTAACCTGCATGATGTTAAAGGCTTTGGTTTGGGATTAAATTACGTACAGGATATTATTACACAGATGGGTGGTAACATTAAAGTACACAGTGAAAAAGATAAAGGAACTGAATTCATCATAAGCTTACCCCTAAATTAAACTAAACGCATGAAACAAATCTTATTGGTGGAAGACGACCCTAATCTGGGGTTGCTTTTACAAGACTACCTACAGCTTAAAGGAAAGTTTGATGTTGTACTTTGTGTCGACGGAGACGAGGGACTAAAAGCCTTCACCAAGCAGGATTTTGACTTGTGCATCCTGGATGTAATGATGCCAAAAAAGGATGGCTTCACGTTGGGTAAAGAGATAAGAAAGATCAATCAAGATGTGCCCATTATTTTTGCCACAGCAAAGGCAATGATGGAAGATAAGGCCTCTGCTTATGATTTAGGGGGTGATGACTACATCACGAAGCCTTTTAGGATAGAGGAATTACTTCTTAGAATAAATGCTTTGTTAAAGCGAACTCAGAGTAAGGAAGGTTCAGAGAATTCTATTACTCAAACCAATTTTGAGGTCGGAGATTACGTTTTTGATTACACTACCCAATTGATTCATTTCAAAGGTCAGATACAAAAGCTTTCCACAAAAGAAGCCGAGTTGTTAAAACTGCTGTGCTTAAAAAAGAACGCTGTTTTGACCAGGGAAGAAGCTTTACTGAGCATCTGGCATGATGACAATTATTTCAATGGGCGGAGCATGGATGTATTTCTTAGTAAACTTAGAAAGTATCTTCGGGAAGACCCTAAAGTTGAGATATTAAATGTTCACGGAAAGGGCTATAAACTATTGGTGAATTAAAGCATAAAAGCCTTTAGTGCGGCCTGAGCATAGTCACCCCAATCTTTAAGCGCCGAATTAATCGTTGCTCTTAGTGATTTATAGTCCGCCGATTTTCCTTTTGCGGGAGATTTCATCTCTGCTGCCGGGATCGACTTATCGATTACCGTCTTAGCAAACCAAGTTACATTTTCATGAGGTAATGCCACACCTAATATCATACCTGGCAAGCCATTAAAAGATTCAGGTCCGCCAGAAACCGGGATCTTATCTGTATAAAATGCCACCACGTATATGGAGTCTAGAATAACGGCATTGGCTCTTCTGCACTCGTATCCTGCGATCGTTCTAACCTCGCTGGTTAGTTTCCAATTAATCTTTCTAACGCTGTCTTTTAATAAAAACGTCTCCTCGTAGACTTTTTTCTGGGCAGTAAATGTGCCATTTGCAATATCAGTAAAAATAGTGCTGTTCTGCTCTCCCATTGGGTCACTAAAGTATCCTCTAGTCATTTCTGCTGGTGCAATGGGAGTAAATAATGTTTTTTCTGCAGAGAATACTAAGGTGCTTTGCAACAATCTGAATTGCGGGTTGTTCTTTTTGTAGTTGTCATACATGTCGCGCATGTAACTGTTGGTGCTTTTATCCGCCGCTTTCTTCATCAGTGCATACATATTTATGCTTTTCTCAAATTCTATTACACCTGCTGGAGCAAATCTTACGTTTTGAGCATTAAGTGTCGAAAGGCCTAAGAATAGGCATATGGTAACTATGGCTATATTTTTCATGGCTTTTGATTATTTTTTGGCAGTTCCGCCCATTTTATTAAAGTCCCAAATGATGCTTCCCATAAAGTACCGCTGAATGGTAGTATACCTGTTTTCAATAAACATATTATTGCTAGAAGACCTGTCAAATCCTACGTTTTGATTCAATAGGTCATTGACAGCAATCCTGATTTGGAGATTCTCCGCTTTAAAGAACTTTTTGGCAATGAAGGCGTTAATAATTATACGTTCGAAGTCTTGATTAAAGGTCTGTGTTTTCGCAGTAAATTTATATTGTCCGTCTGATGAGATTTGGACTTTACCCGGAAGTTTCACATTAAAGCTGGCATTCCCTGTCGCGCCCCAGCCTTGGTTATTCGTGCTGGAAGGTAGCGATGACCTACTGTCATTGTAAGATGGCCCCCCAGAAATTCTAAAGTCATACTTATCCTTGTTTTGGGAAATTGATAACCCGGTAGAATAGTTATTAGATCTCGTTGTCGCCAAAACCCCATTGATCATGCTAAAGTTTTTTGAGCCATTTGCGGACACATCAAGTCCTACACTAAGCTCAATAGCCTTAATCTTTCTGGACGTAGACCCATTAAAATAGAAGTTAGTTGGTGTTTCATTAAGGTTGATTGCTTGATAGGTATTATTTCCGGCGGCATCCGTAAAAGTGGTGTTAGTGATTGGGTTATTGATAAAAGAATATGATCCGTAAAAATATATATATTGGTCAGTAAGTATCTTATAAGAATTATAACCCATAGATACTCTGTTGTTAAAAGACGGATTAAGGTCGGGGTTACCAATTGTAATATTCAAGGGGTCGGTATTTTCCCTTATTGGCTGAATCTGGCTTATACTTGGTTGAGTGTTATATCCGTAATAGCTAATAGATAGTGATTTTTGCTGCGAGAAGCGGTATCTGTAGGAGGCATTTGGATTCCAGTTTATAAAGTTTCTATCGAACTTTCTGTTGCGATATAAATCAAGCTGGCGGAATTGAACAGCGCTTACATTTGTTCCAAAGTTGATGGTCGCTTTTTCTTTTTTGATATTTACAGTTGCTCCTCCTTGGTTCGTTAATTGATTTAGCTTAAAATTATTACTAAACAAGGTGTCCAATTGGTCATATAGGCCGGTTCCCGATTTATTGAATGACTTCTTATCAGATGTGCTGTTATTAAGGTTGAGCCCATAATTAAACACCACTGAAGTTGCCTTGCTAATTGGCTCAGTGTAGGTGATTCTTGAACTTAGAATAGAAGATAAGGAGTTATTCGTTTTAGACTGATCTATGTTTCTCATGCTGTCCAATTGTTCTGCCTCGTTAAAAAACTCATTTTTAGAATTTAGAAAGCCATTTGATTTATTCTGGTTGAGTGATTGAGTTAAAGTAGCAGACAATGTTCGTCCTTTTTTCTTAAGCTTTTTTGTGTAAAATGCGTTTATGTTAAACAGGTTTTGATCAGCATCGTTAGTCACTTGTCTGTCGCCTGTATTAATCAAGGAGCTGTCTGCTCTTGAACTGAAGCTAGCAAAATCTTCTCTGGTTTTTGTCTCTTTCTGAGTGCCATCTATTATTAATTTTAAGGTGGAGGTAGAGTCAAGTTGGAAATTAAGTGTAGCGTCTAATTTCTGTCTGAAAGTACTATTATCGAACTGTTGAGCTGATGCACTATTGATCGTTCTTAAAACTCCATTTGCATCCTGAGGAAGAATATTTTGAGTGAGGTTGCTGCTTGAACCTTTTACACCAAGCGATCCGATCTTATAATTAGTGTTTAATCCAAACTTATCTTTATTCCATTTATCTTCAAAATGCAGGCCCCCGGTTTTAGTTGACGGTATCCCTCTTCCATCATATCGCCCATTCCAACCTCCAAGGTCATCACCACCGCCGATGTAATAGACTCCGTCTTCAAACTGTGTGCCACCGCTTGAACCATACTTGTCACCGTCTTCCCAGCCTAGACCCGTTTGGCCCGTGTTACCAAATATTCCGTATCCAGATATACGCTGTTTACCTTTAAAGATATTGATCATCGCCTGACCCTGATAAAATTTATCCGTACCTGCGCCAAGATCAACCTTCCCAAAATACCCGTTTTTCTTATCCTCTTTAAGTTTGATGTTTATTGTTTTATTCTCCACACCATCGTCTACACCAGTGAAAGCTGCCTCATCGCTTTTTTTATCGTAAAGCTGAACCTTATCTACCATGTCAGCACGGATGTTTTTTGTCACCAGTGTAGGGTCGTCGCCAAAGAACTCTTCTCCATCTACCAAGACTTTCTTTACAGCCTTGCCTTGGGCGGTGATGTTGCCATCTTTGTCGATCTGCATTCCTGGAAGCTGCTTGAGCAAATCTTCTACTTTAGAGTTTGGTTGAATGTTGTAGCTTCCCGCGTTAAACTCCGTGGTGTCACCTTTAATCTTTATTGCCGCTACTTTCCCCTGAATAATTACGTTTTCCAGCAATGTTGACTTGAGTACTAGGTTTATGGAATTAAAATCTTTTTCCCGCTTCAGGCTGTCCAGGCTAAACTGTTCTGCATAATCCGCATACCCTGGGTAAGTAATGAGCAGGATGAATTTACCACTACGTAGGTTGTTAACCTGAAAAGTTCCATCCTGTGCGACCCTGGAGAATTTAACCAGCGTCGAATCTTTTTGATTGAGAATAGTTACGGTACTATTCACCATTGTATAAGATGCCGCTGTGTCTACAACCTTACCTTTTATTAGGTAAGAATTGTCTTGAGAAAAGGAAAGGGTAACAGAAAGAAATAACAAGAGTGTTAAAGCTGCTAATTTCATGAGGGAGCATTTGTTCGGCGAAAGGTATAACTAAAAAGTTAGTATTCAAAAATTTCAAATGTTAAATTGTTTAATTTAACTTTGCTTATGCTGAATCCGGAAATGACAGGTCCTGCAACGTTAGCCGCAAGATTTGTAAACTATACTTCTAAACACATTTTTTTAACGGGAAAAGCAGGAACAGGTAAGACAACATTCTTGAGAGGCTTAACAGCTTTGACTCACAAAAAAACTGTTATTGTTGCACCTACCGGAATTGCAGCCATTAATGCTGCAGGCGTCACCATACATTCGTTGTTTCAACTTCCTTTCGGTACTTACTTGCCGAAAGCACCGGCTGTAGATGGAGATCATTATAGTCAACAATACAATACAGCGAAATCAATTGTCCGCCATCTGAACATGACGGCGAGCAAACGGAAAGTATTGGTCGATATGGAGCTGCTCATTATTGATGAGGTAAGTATGTTGAGGGCTGACCTGTTAGATGCCATCGACATGGTGCTTCGCTACATCCGAAGAAACAACCAAGAGAGCTTTGGTGGTGTTCAGGTTTTGTTTATTGGCGATTTGCACCAGCTTCCTCCTGTGGTGAAGTCAAACGAGTGGAATTTGCTTGGGCAGTTTTACAATAGTGCTTATTTCTTTGATGCGCATGTGTTAAAACAAAACCCACCAGTGTACATCGAATTGGAGAAGATCTACAGGCAGGCAGATGATGTATTTATAAACCTGCTAAATAACCTTCGAAATAGTACAGTTACCTCACAAGATTTAGTCCTGCTTGAGCAGCATTATAAAGCTGACTTTAGAGCGCCGTTGAATGAAAAATACATTACCCTAACTACGCATAATAATAAAGCGGATGCTCTGAATAGAGAAAGTCTGGATAAACTTTCGGGCGCTTCATTTCTTTATAAAGCCAGGGTAGAAGATGAGTTTAGTGAATATGCCTTCCCTGCGGATGAAATTCTGGAGTTGAAGCTGAATGCCCAAGTCATGTTTATCAAAAACGATCCGACAGGAGAACAGCGTTTTTTCAATGGGAAAATAGCCACAGTTACGGCTTTGCGAACAGATACCATCGAGGTGCAACCTGAAGACAGCACACAGAAAATCATACTCGAGAAATACACCTGGAAAAACATCAAATATACCACCGATAAAGTTTCCGGAGAAATAAAGGAAGATCTTGTAGGTACTTTTACACAGTATCCGCTGAAACTGGCTTGGGCCATTACTGTGCATAAAAGTCAGGGTCTGACCTTTGATAAGGCCATTATAGATATCGGTAATGCTTTTGCGCCCGGACAAATTTACGTAGCACTTTCCAGATTGCGGTCGCTAAAAGGATTGGTACTTACTTCTTTGATTTCTGGTTCGGGAATTAGGCAGGATCAAAATGTATCAGTGTTTTCAAAAAACAAGCTCGCCCCAGATGTATTGCAGGAACAGGTTGAAAGAGATACTGAAGTTTTCTTAAGAAGTTACCTATTGCAATGTTTTGATCTGGCGCCTTTAGATAACATGGTTTATGAGCATGTGCACTCTTATACTAAAGACATGAATAAATCTGCCAAGCAAAAGCATCACAAATGGGCAGAAAAATTTCTTAAAACAGTAATTGAGGTAAGAGGTAATGCCTCAAAGTTTCTGGTACAGATTACCAGGCTGAGTCAGGACAGTTCTCCCTCCGGAATGCAGGCCTTACTGGAACGTGTGAAGGCTGCCGAAACGTATTTTACACCGCTGTTAAACGGTTTTTCAGAACATATTTTTGAACGTATGGAATTGGTAAAGCAAGATAAACAAGTACTGGAGTTTTTAGGGGAACTACTGGAGATGGAATCAAGGTTTTACGAGAGCTATAAGAAAATGAAAAAGGCACCCGCACTACTAACTTCAGTTTTAGATAATAAAGAGTTCAAGCGGGAAGACGCAGATAAACTGATTGATGTATCTTCAAGGACTAAGCGGATGCTTAAAGTATTTGCGCTGGATGGCGCTGACGATTTCACCCAAAAGAAAGTGGCAAAGGCAAAAACTTCAAAGACAACAAAGAAGGCTTCTACTGCGCCTAAAATTGACACCAAGGAAGTTACTTTAGGACTGTTCAATGAAGGAAAAACCGTTATGCGTATCGCCGCAGATCGTAAAATGACGGTAGGTACTATTGAAGCACACCTGGCTCATTACATTGCTTTGGGAGAGATCTCAGCTAAAAAGATAATTGGCTCTGCCAAGCTGAGCACGATCCTTAAAGTCATCAAAGACCTTAAAACCATTAAGTTAAATGAATTGAGAGATAAACTTGGTCGTGATTATTCCTTTAGTGAGATAAAAATAGGCATTGCTTCCCATCTTTCAGAGGGTCAAGATTAAACCCGAAAATCTCCTTCAAATACTTGTTCTGCCGGTCCGCATAAAAATACATTTCTAAAGCGTTGCCCGTCATAATCAAAATTGATATTCAGTTTCCCGCCTAAAACTTTCACTGGAGTATTAACATGCCCTGTGTTGTTGTTTTGCCTGGCCATTGCCAATGCTACCGCTGTAACACCTGTTCCACAGGCATAGGTTTCGTCTTCCACACCACGCTCAAAAGTTCTAACAAATAAATGGTCTCCCAAGTCCTCTACAAAGTTTACATTGATGCCCTCTTTTTTGTAGGTTTCATTATTTCTAATCTCAGATCCAAATTTAAATACATCGAAGTTCTCCAGATCTTTTACTTCAGCAACATAATGTGGGGATCCGGTATTTAATACATATGCTACCCCATCGTTACTAATGCTATCTATATCAATCATTTGAAGATCAACCCAATTCCCTTTTTCTGAAATTTTGGCATAATGCGGGCCATCTACTGCCAGGAAGTTAGTTTCTGTGTCAATAATGCCGAGATGTTTTGCGAACGCAACGATGCACCGTCCGCCATTTCCACACATACTTCCAAGATTACCATCCGCATTGAAATATAGCATTTCGAAATCAAAGGCACTGTGGTTTTGAAGTAGCATCATCCCATCAGCGCCAATACCAAATCGCCTGTTACACAGCTGAGAAACTGTTTCTTTATCAGTATATTTAAAAGAAAGATCACGATTGTCCAGAAGGATAAAATCATTACCTGCGCCTTGATATTTATAAAAATGAGTACTCATTGTAGTTTTGCTTCTTATTTAACAATTTTTAACAGAATTCATGACTTGTTACAGATGCAAATATCGTTAATATGGTATTAAATTTGAATAAGTCAACAAAAAGAAAGTAGGTCAACTAGAAAAAGAAGACTTAAATTATTTAAGTAGTAAACAAACACTAAAAAATATATAAATGAAAAGATTAGGATTAATAGCGCTGGCTGCATTTATAGGGGGTGCAGCTGCAATTGGTGGCTATAAATTATTAGAGCCATTGAACAACCAGCTTTCTTTTGCTGAACAACAACATGTACTTTTTGCAAATAACCCGAAGATTTCATCTGCTGGAACACTTGATTTTGTGGAAGCCGCGGCGGCAGTTTCGCCAGCAGTTGTACACATCAAAACTTCCTATGGGGCTACAAGTTCCGCTAAAGGCGGATCATCTCCAATGGATATGTTTGAGGATTTCTTCGGTGGAGGTGGTGGTGGAAACAGAAGAGGACAACGTCAGCCTGGAGCTGCTTCGGGTTCAGGAGTGATCTTAACTCCGGATGGTTACATTGTTACCAACAATCATGTGGTTGATAATGCAGACAAGATTGAAGTGATTTTATCTGATAGAAGGAAAGTTAGTGCAAAGGTGATAGGTAAAGATGCAAATACAGATTTGGCGTTGATAAAAGTCGATGCGACTGATCTACCAGTGGTGAAAATGGGTAACTCTGACAATGTTCAAATTGGTGAGTGGGTATTAGCGGTTGGTTTCCCATTAGACTTACAGACCACTGTAACAGCTGGTATCGTGAGTGCCAAAGCACGTAGTATAGGGATTTTAAACAGAACTCAGCCAACAGAAGAGCAATATGAAGAATACCAGAGAACTGGTAAAACGCCATCTAGTCCTAGTATAGAATCTTATATTCAAACGGATGCAGCTATCAATCCAGGTAATAGCGGTGGCGCATTAGTTAACGCAAATGGTGAACTGATAGGTATCAATGCAGCAATTGCTTCGCAAACTGGCACTAACGTAGGTTATGGCTTTGCTATACCAATCAATCTTGCTAAAAAGATTCTTGATGATTTTAGAAAATACGGTGAGGTTAAGCGTGGATATATTGGTGTAAGCTTTGTGGCACTTGATGCAGATAATGCGGAGTCATTTAAAGTAAAGGATATTGCAGGTTTATATGTTAATGAGGTCTTTGCTAACAGTGGCGCAGCGGCTGCAGGGTTGAAAAAGGGTGATATTATCAAGAAAGTGGAGGGAGATATCATATACGATTCTCCAGACTTACAAGAGAAGATTGGTCGTCTAAACCCTGGAGATAAAGTGCAACTAACTTATCTGAGAGATGGTCAAATGAAAACCACAAGTGTTGTTCTTAAACCTGAATCTTCAATTACAGAAAGGAAACCAGTTTTGGCTAAATCATCTGCGGCAAGCATTGAGAAGTTAGGTGCAACGTTTTCTGCCCTATCTCCTCAAGTTAAAACTAAGTTGGGTATTAAAAATGGAGTTGTAGTAACCAGAACCAATACTTCTGGCTTGTTTTACCAGTATGATCTTATACCTGGAACTGTTATTACTAGTATCAATGATGTTCCTTTGAATACTACTGCTGACGTGACTTCCGCGTTAGGAAGATCAGCCGATAAGATCAAGGTAGTGGGCATTCTTCCAGACGGTGGAAAGATGTCTTGGATGTTTAGTACGAAATAGATTAGAGAAGTAAATATTTAGTTTGGCTCCATGTTTTCACAACATGGAGCCTTTTTTATTTACTGGCTTTTGTAAGTTTATAAAGGAACGTGTCATTAAAAAATACCTTCGTTTTCTGAGACATTAGTATTTTCTTTTTCGTAATTATGACTCTTATTTTATAGCAGCAAAAAGAAATGAAAATAGCTTAGCTTATATTTTAGCGCTTATTGATCCAATCAGTAACTTTTGCAAGTACAATCGGACTAACTGTCTCCTCAATTTCGCCATACTCTATTACTCCTCCTGTCTTTGCGGTTTGAAAAAGATGGTTAAGACCTGTTAGAGGCAATACTTCAAAGCGTTTGTTTCCAGCTTTCTTTAGGCTGTTGCTAATCCCTTCCAGATTCTCTTTATAGCTCACCTGCATATCCAAAGTTCCATTAAGCGCTAATACTGGACATTTTAATTTACTAAGATACGGAGTTGGATCAAATGAGATAAAGTAACGAAACCATGGTCCAGATAACTGGCTAATATTAGCTGCTACCTGTTTATCAATCTCTGCTTTCGATATTACGTCTGCTCCGCGGCTACTTAAATCTGCTGTAAGCGCACTGTCTAATTTTGGTTTTAATTCATCAACGCCTAGATTGCTATAGGATTTAATAAGTTGGTATAGTTTACCGTTACTTGCAGCGTTAACTTCAACAACACTATCAACCGCACCAAGCAACCGCATTTGGTCGGCCGACTGTATTACAAGGAGCTCTGTAGTGGGAATTCCGGGAGCTGCAAGCAAAACTACAAAACCAATTGTATGGTCATCAGCAGCAACCATTGGAGCAATCATTCCACCTTCACTATGCCCCATCAAGCCGATGCTTAATTTTGCAAGATCGCTTCGAGATTTGACATAAGCTATTGCAGCACGAACGTCATCCGCGAAGTCTGCACTGGTGGAGTTACCAAAGTTTCCAGTTGATTTACCTACTCCACGATCGTCGTAACGCAACACGGCGATTCCTTGTCGGGTCAGCCAGTCGCTCCAAACTAAGAATGGGCGGTGATTAAATTGCTTTACTTCTTCATTACGGTTCTGTGGACCGGATCCTGAAATTAAGATCACTAACTTTTTGGTCGCCCCTTTGTCTTTAGGCATGGTCAGCGTTGCGGCAAGTTTAACGTTTGCCTTTGTATTATTAAATGTTACTTCTTCCTGAAGGTAGGAGATATCTGAAGGGTCTTGAGTACGCTTAACGGTTTTTGCGCCAGGAAAACTGTTGCTGCCTGAATTATTTGAAGAGGTCACTTTATACAAGGTCAGGGGAATACTACCCGGTCCCTGACTGAACGTCCCAGTGATTCTGTTGCTGTCTGCTTGGTAAGTTCCTACATACTTGACTGCGAGCTTCGATGCCTCAATGGTGATCGCGTTATCCAACACCACCGTTTTATCCGTTAACATACCTTTGGCACCTTGGTCTGGACTGTCCATAGTGGAAGTGTAAACCCCCGCTTTTTCTGAAATATGAAGAACGATGCGAAGCTTAATGTTCTGCGCTCCGGAAATGTTGAGTACACCATTCCAGTCTCCAACAAAATTTTGTGCCTGGGTGATTCCACTCACCAAGAATATCGATGCGACGATGATTATTTTTTTCATAAGTCTATGTATTAACTAAAGGTAGACATCCAATTCATACGATCATAATTTCAGAGAACTTCTTAATTAAATTCTGTTTTAGGAAATAATAGTTACAAAAATGTTGATGATCTGTAGCCGTTTATTATGTAAAAATGCCCAAAACATTACATCATTACTACCTATCGCTGCAGCTTTTGATACTTCATTGATAATCTGAAGACAATTTAATGGAGTAGTTAACTATTTTCTAAGGAGTCTATTTTGTTCGATTTTTTAAGACAACCTGTTTTTACATTTTGTTTAATAAGACTGTTTTGTCTATTTGTCAGTGCTTATTCTAAATTTACAGCTTAAAGAAAAATATATAAAATATCACTACTAACCGACAAAAAATAAAAGCAAGGCAGAGCGCCTAAGCACTCTGCCTGATGTTGTAAGTTTGTTTTGCAAAATAAACGACAACATGAGCAAAAATACTGAAATTAAGTTAGTCGGTCAGCCGATTTTAAGCCAGGTGTTACAATTAGTAGATAAAGTAACCTTCCAGAATTTGGTAAGGAAGTAAAAAAGTGATCGGTATTATAAGGCGTTTAAAAGTTGGCCACATTTTGTGACGATGATGTTTGGAATACTAAGCCGATGTGATTCTATGGCAGAAACCTGCGAAGGCCTAAAGGGAATGAGTGGGAAGCTCAATCATTTAAACATGCTGAAAGCCCCCGCCAAAAGCTCGGCAGGCGATGGCTTACGCAATCGCAACCCTACCTTTTTTGAAGCATTGTATTATGAGCTAACTGATCGTTATCGTAGTTTTTTGTCGGACAGCCGAACACTTGGGCTAACCGTAAAAGAGCTTTATATTGTAGATTCGACCACCATTCGTTTGTTTAGCGATATTTTGAAAGGTGTAGGGCGTAACCCTAAGAACGATGGCAAAAAGAAAGGTGGGTTAAAGGTTCATATGCTGATAGATGCGGTACAATCCGTAGGGAAATTCATGCGCATTACAGAGGCAAAAGTACATGACAAGAATTTTTTGAAAGACATCCGGGTACCTGAGTTCAGCATGATCGTATTTGATAAAGCTTACAACTATTACAAACAATTCGCCCAATGGACAACTGCAAACATTTATTTTGTTACCCGTCAAAAAAGCAACGCCATTTATGAAGTATTGCAAACCCTCTCAAAACAAACACTGCCCGACAAACATGCTGGGGTATTGAAAGAGGAAATTATACAGATAAGTTACAAGCAAAAAAAAGAGGTGCAGTCATTGAAGTTACGCAGGATAAGTTATCAGGATGAAAAAAACCGACAGTATGTATTTATCTGCAACAACTTCATTATTACGGCAGAGGAAATAGCCTTGATATACAAAAAACGCTGGGGCATTGAGTTGTTGTTCAAGAAAATGAAACGAAACTTTCAATTGCATTATTTTTACGGAAAAAATTAAAATGCCATCCGCACACAGGTATGGTGTACCCTGATTGCCCAGCTCCTGTTAACCGTATTGCAAAAGAAAGCGAAGGTGGCCAAAGCCTTTTCAACAGTAGCCACTATGGTAAGAATACATTTGGTAAGTATGCTGGATGTATATGAGATGCTGAGAAACGTAAACCGGGCATGGGCTAAACAGCGTACTGACAAGGCCAATACCCTCTCATTGTTTCCAACATAATAAGCAGGGGTCGGTTTTAAATGTAAAATAATGTACACTAAATCAAACCTGAATCAACGATTATAACCAACTTTCGATTTTTGTCGGTTGGTAGTGATAAAATAATTTTTAGCGTGAACAATATATTAAAGGTTTAAACGCTATAGTAGGTGAGAGCGTTAATTTAGATAAAGGGACTATGATCACAGATTGCGGTCCCTTTATCTTTATATCGTTATGGGTAGACAGAGCTCCCTAATATCTTAGTCAGAACCTTCGTTTATTGAGACAAATCCATGGATTTCCTTTTTGATTAGCTTATATATCGACAGCTATGCTTTTTTAATTTTCTTTTCTCGTTTTCCAAATTGCCTTGGATAATAAGAAAGTGTAGTCATAAAATATTGCCTCAATACGTTTTGGGTTCCAATGGTAAAACTATTTGCAGTGCCGAAATTGATGACGCTGGTATTTTGACGCAATAAATCAAGTGCGGAAAATTTGAGTTCAGCATTATTTCCTTTTAAAAATCTATAAACTACGCTCGCATTCCAAATTGTAAAATTGATTGCATCAGAACCTAGCGAAGCGCTGGTATTAAAAGTAATGTTAGTATTCAGTGTGAGTTTTTTAGTCAGATTGTAAGTCGAACTCAGATTTGTACCCATATTTTTGCCGCTGTAACGAGTATTGAATGCTTCTTGCTCTGATAAATACGTGTTAAAAAACTGAGTGGTAGATAAGGCAAAAGTATTCCTGTAGGTATAATCTATGTCCAAAGTAGAGTTGGTATTAACATTCCTGGAAAAGGCAAATGTTCCATTGGTGTAACTTGGATTTTTAGCTGTACTCACATCACTCTTAAGGTTGAACTGTAACTCAGAGGTTTTAAATTTAAGTGCCTTTTTTAAGTTTAGACTAGCATTAAGATATCTGTTTCCATTTGCATTTACCCGATAAATTATTCTCCTATTCTGCTGGTCTATTAAAATACTATCCACTATATTATCCTCTATTTGACCGGCGCTGATTTGAAAGCCATAAGAAAACGGATTGGTTTCTTTCCTGTCCTCATGCCGGAATGAGAAAGCAATGCTTCTCTTAATAGATTCTTTAAGGTAAATATTCCCTCTTTGAAGGTAATACAAGTTGGTACTATCCGTCAACGGCGCAAGTTGTTCGATGGTGGGTATAGTAATTTTGGTATTGTACGATACAGAATAATACCTATCAGATTCGCCATACTGATAGTTGGAATAAGTGAGGTCTGCATCAGGAACAAATCGAGTGTATGTCCTTGATAGAGTTTGAAACGCTTTCGCAGAACTGCTTTTAAAACCAATAAATGCTTGTTTTAACGTGATATTAATGTTAGTGTATTTGCTGTATCTGTTTGTAAGGGAGTTGCTGATAGATTTACTGAAACCAATCCCTGGGACCTCTTCAGAAACATTAACTTTGAGTTTGTTGGTTAGGTAGTTGTTTAAATCGTATGACGTTGTAAGTGTATCTAAATCCTGCACCCGTTGCTGCTCCTTATTGGTGTTCAATGAAAGCTTATTAAAGACGGAAAGGTCAACTCCCAAAGGCTTCCCTCCGAACAAAGTTTGAGCTAAATTCGACAATTCTAAGTCGAGTTGCTGGTTTAAACCTTGTGTATTGGCGTTGTATTTCCTATTAAATTTTTGATTCGATAGTGGGTCAAGAAAAGACATAAATTCTGTAATATTTAGTCGCTGGCTATGACGGTCGTATCCATCTAATTGGTAGTTTGCGCGAAAATTTCCCATCAGTTCTTTTCTTTTTCCAGAAGTTGAGGATTTACGATATTCTGCGCTTAATCCGAACCTGTCATTATCGAAAGTTTCTGAAGCCATAGTGTTGTTAATGCTGGTCAAGGCTCGTTCTTCATTTTCTGCGGTTCGATAAACACGGTTTTCATTGCCACCCACGTCGTGATTGAAATATTGTGAAAGGCGCAGATTATGTTGATTTTTAATTAAGTCATAGCTTGAATTAAAACGTTGGTCTGTACTTTCAGTTAAACTAGTGGTGGCGTTTCGTTCTAACACCCTGTTATTTACATTAAGGGTGGTAGTGTTGAGCAATTCGGACTGGTAATCCCGGTTCCTGTTCTGCAGAAAATAAGCTGCTTTGAGCGTATTTCTCTTATACGAATCTGGTTTTTCGATGAAGTCGTAGGTAAAGGAAGTACCCGTTGTATTAGATCGATTAACTCCAGATTGTCGGAAATCAGGCTGATAATCCATCCGGGTTCCTACTCCTTTAAAAGTACTATTAGACATTATTGTTTCAATATCTCTAGGGGTCTTGTTGAGGTTATTGCTGGCTCCAACTATTGCGACTTGCATTTTAGGTGAGAAAATATTCAGGTTAAGGTCGGTTTCAAATCTATTGTTGGTTCCATAACCTGCGCTGAGTTTTCCAAAGTACCCAACATCTTTCCCCTTTTTCAGCTTTAGATTCATCTCTAAAGTGGAATCTAAGGGATTATCATTGCTCTGTTGTGATTTATATACCTGAATTTTTTGCAGTGCATTTTTTGGAATGTTTTGCAGTGCAATTTCGAAATTCCCTCCAAAAAATAGTTTACCGTTTACCTTAAGACTTTTTATTTCTGCACCATTTACTGTGACGGTCCCGTCGCCCCATAAAGTTATGTTGGGGACAGCCCTAAGCATATCCTCTGCAGTAGCATTGCTGTCCAGCTTAAAGGCACTGGCATTGAACTCTAAGGTATCACCATTTACGGTGATAGGGGATACTGAAATGGTCACATCAGATAACGTGATGTCGCTGGGCGTGATAATGAGACTTTGAAAATCAATGACTGGTTTATCACGGGTTAGAAGGAAACTCTTGTGCAAAGACTGATAACCAACGTGGCTTACCTCCATTTTCAATTGCATATTGATGGGAAGGTTTGTAAGCTCAAATTCACCGTAATTATTGGTGATCCGGTACCCTAAAAGAATGCTATCTTTTGCCTGGAATATAGAAATAGTGGCGGACTTCAGAATGTAATTGTTGGTCGTGTCGCGTATTTCACCTTTTACGGCGCCAAGACCAACAGTCTTCTTTTGTTGAGCGGATGTGCACAATGATGCTACCGCTAAAATAACAGCAATCGCGACTGAGAGAGACTGGCGCATTGGAGGTTAATTGTTGACATGTTTATGTTGGTTAGGATGTTAGCTGGTTCTTTTAGGTTTCAATTTTACCAGTACCGGGTTGCTTTTCCGATCTTGGGTTTTAAAGTAATTTTCCAAAGTAGGCGTGTATTTCGGATTTTTACCCGCACTTTGCTCTTTAAAGCTAAACATTGCCAATGAGGATATGGTGGTGTATAGATAGGTGCCGTCGAAAAGTTGAAAGCCTGATCTGTCGAAGTCATTGAATTCTCCCATATCTGTCACGGGAAGAAACATGGAAGTTTCATCGGGTTCTAGGTCTTTAATAGACGTCAACATTCCATTTTTCAGATTGTGAATCAAGCTGTTTCTCATTTCCCTGCTGTTCATTGTATATGTTTTAAAGAAAAGATTGTCACCGATTTTAAAGACGTTTTTTAGCTCAGAAATTTTACTCTGGTGTTCTTTAAAATATTCCTTCCGCTTTCCAAAATAAACGGGATTAGTTTTAAAATCCGTTGGTAATGAATTTTCTGACGGCAGTAACATACGATAGGTTAGGTAAAGGTTATTAGGAGTGACCGTATAAATATTATAGTCATACCAGTTTGTGAAAAATAGTTCATTAGGAATCCCTGAGTTTGTAAAGATATCTACTGTTGAGTGAAAATAATTATCTTTATGTCTTTCTGAACTGTAGGGAAAGAAAGCCGCGACTTGTTTATCATTCTTTGTAAGCATAAGATCATACTCAACCTTATCCTGCCCCCGCATAGCTTCGTCTATAGCTGTACCGTCTGGAAATCTTAAACCCCAATCATAAATATCATCTTCCACGAGAATTTTTTGTACGATTTTTCCAGTAAAATCATAATAAAAGAAATGCTTTCCAGCTAGTATACGTATCAGACTTCGTTCAGGCTGGCTTTTTATATTAAACCCACGCATACCATAATCAAATTCTCCTCCATCTAGCTTTAATTTTGCGGCTTCAATCTTTGATTTAAATTTGCCTTTCAAATCGAAGACGAGAATCGAATGAGTATCATCATCGTAGATGACATAGTGTTGATCCGCTATTAAAATTTTAGAAATTGTTCCAAAAAGACTCTCCTTTGTAGTTTGCAAGGGTATATATTGAATGTCTTCAAATACCTTCGAAACTTTTCCACCTTTTGCATTTTTCAGGTCAATGCGTATCGTAGTCATTTTTGAACTGTCAACTTTATTACCTTGTCCATTGCTGTTAAGAGTATGAAGTACAAGGAGAGAAGCGATTAATAAGCTTTGATATTTAATAAATTTAATCTTTGGAGAGGTTAATAACATCATATATGGTTAGGTTTCGTTGCTTGTAAATTACAAAATATAAAATGAACAGTACACCTAAATTTTAAAATTAATATTTTTTTCTAAAAACATATTTAATAAGCGATAAGTACAATCCCTGTAAGGAAGTCAGCTATTACTGTTGTTGTTGTAACAAGCATAAGGACGCTAATACTTAGTATATGTTTGTAGAACTTAAATGCTTTCAACATTTGTCTATTACGCAAAAGCTTTCACAATTCAACAGCTGAAAGAAAGATAGCTAATAAGGTTCAAACAATTTAGTCTTTCAACCATTATACGGCTATTGGCCGCATATATCTTCGTTTATTGAGATTTTCTAAATCTTATCGACGCAGAAGTTTCACAGATAATATTGTGACTACCTGTATTATAATGTACTCCCCTTTGTTAGGACGACAATCCTTACAATGTTAATTATTTA